>NZ_BPLL01000003.1 GCF_019656235.1 Apilactobacillus xinyiensis
TAGTTGAATATTTTGACATAAAAAAACCGCCTTAAAAAATTAGATATTATGTCTAACTTTTTTAAGGCGGTACATTTAGGGTTTGCTTTTTTTGTAATTTTGTCTTAATTTTTCTACTAAATCTTCAGTCGGAGTTACGTATAGCGTGTTCTGACTGTCATATATAACCATCCCTGGTTTAGCTCCGTTAGGCTTTCTAACATGTTTAACTTGTACATAATCAACAGGAACATTAGCTGAGTCTCTGGCTTTTGAAAAGTATGCTGCTAAAGTGGCTGCTTGAACTAAGGTTTCGTCATCTGGATTAAAAGATTTAATAATTACGTGTGAACCATGTATTTTTTGAACGTGCAACCATATTTCTCTTTTATCTGATGATTTAAGGGTTAGTTTATCGTTTTGTAAGTTGTTTTTTCCCACTTGAATTTCGATACCGTTATCGGATATGAAACTTTCTGGTTTACTTATTTTTACTTTTTTATGCTTAGCATTGTTATGATAGTTATGATTTTTAAGTAATCCTTCTTGCTTGAATTCTAATTTGATATCTTTTAAATCTTCAGGATTAGCTAATTCGATTTGAGATAAAATATTTTCAAAGTATTCGATATTAGCATTGTTTATTTTTATCTGATTATTAACATAGGACACTGCGTTTTTATCCTTTTGATATCGTTTAAAGTATTTTTGAGCATTTTCAGAGGGTGATATTTTGTTGGACAACTTTATTTCAATGTCATTTTGATTATCATAAAAATTAGGTAGGGTAATTGACTTCATACCACGTTGAACTTTACCTAAGTATGTCATTAGAATTTCACCTTTAATGCGATATTCATCAGCATTTTTAGTTTCATCTAGTGTTTTTTGCAATTTTTTAGCTTTACGCTTGCCTTTTTTTAATTCGTTTTTCGCAATTTTGATCAGTAGATTACCTTGTTCTTTAGTTCTTTCTCTCTGAGCTTTGTCACGATAATAATAATCTAACATTTCACTAAGGGTATCAAATTGTTTAAAATTATTGTTAAATTGAAAGGGATAAACCGTAAAATCAATTTTATTATTTTGTTCAGTAATAGTAGGTGACGGATTTTTATAAACATTAATAAAACTATTTAATTTATCTTTAACTTCACCATTTTCATGTAATGTGTTGGCTAAATATAATGATGTATTGTAACTAAGTCCTTGAAAATGTTGTTGAAGATTTTGTGCTAAAACTTCTGCATTAGGAAATCTTTTATCAAGTTCTGATATTAATTCTAAACTATCGTCTTCAAATAAATTAATTGTGTCTTGTTTAGGTGGATTTATATAGTTATCTCCAGGCAAAAGGGTTCTATATCTGTTTTTATCAGACCCAATTCTTTTAATAGCATCGATAACAGTTCTATCATGACCATTGATTAATATGATATTACTGTGTCTAGCCATTATTTCAGTAATAAGTACGATTTCTTGCAAATCGCCCAATTCATTTCTAGTGATAAAATGAAGGCTTAATACTCGATCATTATCTAATTGCGAAACTTTATTTAAAATTGCACCATTTAGATATTTACGCAAAGTCATATTAAAATTAGTTGGCTTTTCAGGATTAGAATATGGAATATTTGTAATTTGGACACGAGCATAACTAGGATTAGCCGATAATAACAGTGGGTAATTGCTACCATTGGCTCTAATTGTTATAATTATTTCATTTTCATAAGGTTGATTTATTTTTGAAACTCTACCAGTTGCTAATTTAGCATTTAATTCGTTAACCATTGCATGTGTAAAGAATCCATCAAAGGACATATTAACATCTCTCTTTCTTATAAAGAATGCACAATTTATAGTATAAAGATTATTAAAAGGTTACGCAAAGCACAAGTCAATTAAATACTATATGTATTTTAATGTTATAATAAAACAATATTGATTAATTTAAAGGGTGAAACAAATGAAAACAGCTATTGTTACTGATAGTACATCTTATCTGACTAAAGAAGAACAAGAAAAGTACAATATTCATGTTGTTCCTATACCAGTCGTTATTGATGGTAAAAGTTACGATGAAGGGGTAGATATTAGTAATTCTGAATTTTATGAAAAATTAAATAATTCCAAATCTTTTCCTAGTACTTCACAACCACCAATGGGTAAATTGATTGAATTGTATAATCAATTAGCAGATGAAGGCTATGATAACGTCATTAGTATTCATCTTTCTGATACCATTTCTGGTTTTTATAATTCGTTACTAACGCTTTCTAAAAGCATTGACACTATAAATATAATTCCATTTAACTCTAAGTTAACTGTTAAATTAATGGGATATTTAGCTATTGAAGCATCTAAGTTAGTTAATGCTGGGCATTCAATCAATCAAATATTAAAAGAATTAGATGAAATTCGAAGTACTATTGATGAAGTTTTTGTTGTGGATGATTTACAAAATCTTGTACGTGGTGGAAGATTATCTAATGCATCAGCATTCTTAGGTAGTTTACTAAAAATAAAGCCACTATTAACTTTTGATGAAAAAACTAATGAGATTGTTGCTTTTGAAAAAGTTAGATCTCGCAAAAAAGCTTTAAAACGTGCTGAAGAAATTTTTGATGAAAAAATTAAGAATGTTAGTTATCCTATTAAAGCTATTATTATTAACGCAAATGATCCTAAATCAGGGGAAGATTGGGCTAATAGTATTAAAGAATTGCATCCTCATATTAGTGTAGAGCAGAGCTATTTTGGTCCAGTAATTGGAACCCATCTAGGCGAAAAAGCCTTAGCTTTAGGATGGATGATTGATACTGATAAAATATAAAAAAGTAGTTAATAATTGATTTAGATATTCATATCGTGTATCATTCGTTACAAAACAGGAGTAGGGTAATACGCGTTAAGTGCCATTGGAACGGAATGTGAACTTTGGACGAAGAGCTTTTCTCGCGATGTTTTACCCGCATTCGCCCTTATATATCTATTTTATAAGTGGCAGCTCTTAAATTTAAGGAGATGTCCATTATTTTTGTTAACAAGTTTAAAGTTCCCAAGTTACAAGTTAGGGATGTAGTGTATATTGGAATGTTAATGGCTTTAAGTTTTATAATTAGTAAGTTTAATATAAATACCCAATTCATTTCAATACGGCTAGCATTCATAATAACAGTTATTATTGGTTATTCATATGGACCTATATTGGGAGCTTCAATTGCTGGTATATCCGATATTTTATTTACGTTTATTAATGGCCAGATGTATTATCCAGGATTTACGGTTTCAGCTGTTTTAACTGGTTTTCTATATGGGCTGTTTCTATATAAGAATAAAGAAGCTAAGTTTAGTCATATTGTAGTATGCCAAATACTAATTGTTATATTCGTTAATACAATTTTGAACACTCTATGGCTGACCTTGCTTTATAACATACCTTGGCAAACTATAATTACCGCAAGAATAATAAAGCAACTTATAACAACGCCTATACAAATAGCTATTATCTTTTTGATACTTAGAAGTAAAAATTTAAAAAAATTATTATTTAGAATTTAATAAAAAAGCAGGGGAAATAGTAAAATGTTTTATCTTTTTCTACTTTACATAATATATATTATACGAAGTTATTTAAACAGTTGATAAATGCTTACATAATTATATTTTCCTAAATGTTACCCATTTACTAACATTTCAGTGCTTAAAACAATGTTAGTTTAATAAATTAAAGAAAAAATAATTGCACAAAAATCTTTTATAATATTTTGTTTATAAATTATTATTTTTAATAACAAAAGTAAAGCCTTTTTATACTAATTAAATATTTTTGACCCGTTTGAATTCCTACTTTTATGTAAAAGTAGGAATTCAAATTCCTTATAAATCAATGTTTATATGATTTTTTAGATACGCTTTAAAAAATCATATAATGAGTAATTATACATTTATAATATGAACGTGTCTTTACATAACGCATAAAAAAAGCCGGATTAATCCGGCTTTTACTTGTTCCACTTAGTATCTTTAAATTGTTGTCTTCCACCTAATTCTTCCATTTGATATCTTAAAGGGTCTTTTTTATAAAAATTTTGATGATAATCTTCAGCTTCATAGAAAGGCATAACGTCTTCAATTTTAGTAACTATGGGCTTATCAAATATTTCACTATCGGATAGTTCTTGCTTAGATGTTTCAGCAATTTTTCGTTGATTTTCATTTTTAACAAAAATAACAGGCCTATAACTATCTCCGCGATCTTGAAATTGTCCTGAAGCATCTGTCGGATCTGTTTGCTGCCAATAAATTTCAACTAATTCTTTGTAGGAAATAATTTCAGAATTAAAAACAATTTTAACTGCTTCAGTGTGACCTGTGGTATGACTACAAACTTCTTCGTAAGTTGGATTAGGAACATGTCCACCTGTATATCCAGAAATAACTTTTTCAATACCTGGTAAGGTATCAAATGGTTGCACCATGCACCAAAAACAACCCCCTGCAAATATAGCTGTATCTAACATATTATCAAACTCCATTCAGTATTTTATATATTATTTTATTAAATATATTTTATATATTTTTCGTATCCTTTTTCTTTCATTTCTTTTTTGGGGATAAATTTTAATGCTGCTGAATTGATACAGTATCTCATACCACCTAATTTATTAGGACCATCATTAAATAAATGTCCCAAGTGTGAGTTAGCATTAGCGCTTCTAATTTCTTCTCTAATCATTCCATGAGATAAATCTGTTTTAGAGCTAACGCTATCTTTAGAAATGGTTTTAGCAAAAGATGGCCATCCACATCCTGCATCATACTTGTATTTAGAACTAAAAAGTGGTTCTCCAGAAACTATATCTACATATATTCCGTCTTCAAAAAAATCGTCATATTTACCAGTAAATGGTGCTTCTGTCATATTGTTCTGTGTTACATCATATTGAATTTTATTTAAATGGCTTTTATCATATTTCATTTATATATACTCCCTTCTATAAAGATTTAATTATATAATATATAAAAATACTAAAATTGCAAATAAAAAGGAATGACATTTAAAAATGTCATTCCTTTTTATTTTATTCCATTATTTCATTTAAAGGAGGTACTACTTGTTTCTTTCTAGATACTACTCCAGGTAAATCAATAGTGTCATCTATTACTTTTTGATTGAAAGCTTTTTCTAAAGCATCTTTAGGTTCCCCAACAATAATTGCTTTAGAGTTACTATCTAAAACATTAGTTGCAATGACTAAGAACAAATCATAGCCTTCAGCATCTGCTTCACTTTTCATTGCTGAAATTAAATCATCTTTACGTTTTAACACATCGTTTAAGTCAACAGTGTTAATTTGGTCAATTCTAATTGATTTACCACCCATGTTAAATGATTTGGCATCGCCATCAATTAAATCTTGATCACTTCTAGCATCAACGTTTGTTCCAGCTTTTAACATTTTAATACCATATTCTTCATAGTTAACGTCAGCTATTTTAGATAATTCCTTAACTGCTAAAATATCTTTTTCAGTAGTTGTTGGAGATTTAAGCAATAATGTATCTGAAATAATTGCTGATAGCATTAATCCAGCTAGTTTAGCAGGAATTTCAATTTTATTTTCATTAAACATTTCAAATAAAATGGTACTAGTACAACCAACGGGTTCTGCACGGTAGAATAATGGCTTTTCTGTATTAAAATTAGCAATTCTATGATGATCTACCACATCAGTCACTGTTAGTTTATCGATATCATTAACACTTTGTTGTGGTTCGTTATGATCACATAACATTACTGAATCTACTTCATTGCTAGCGGTTTCAATAACTCTAGGGGCATCTTCTTTAAAGTAATCTAAAACAAATTTAGTTTCTTCATTAAGCTCACCCAATGCAACGGCTTCAACATCTTTGCCTAGTTTAGTTTGTAAATATGCAAATGCTTTAGGGGCTACAATTGCATCAGTATCTGGACTTTGATGTCCAAAAATTAATTCTTTTGACAAAATAAATTCCTCATTTCTATTGTTTATCAGATTTTAATCTAGAGAAGTAGTCTTGTTCACTTAAAAATTCTTCAAAATCTTCAAGGAAACGACTAATTCTAGGAATTTCGCCCTTGTTTTTTCTATAAACAAAAGCTAAATCAAATTTAATGTTTGGTGTAAAACGAGAAGCATAAGTTTTGCACTCTTTCATTTTATCACTATTTTTACTCATAATGAAAGACTCTGGTAAAGCTGTGCTAGATTGTGTTTGCATTGAGAACTTCAATAATTGATTAGGCGTAGTAAATCTAGCTACACTCTTTGGTGCATCAACCATTTGATTTTTAAAAGTTTCTCTAATTATGTGATTTAAATAATAGTCTTCTGGATAAGATGCCCATGGATTGTTAATGGTGTCTTTAAATCTAATCTTTTCTCTATCCTTGAACTTATCTTCATGATGAATGAATAGTAAATTATCACTAATGATTTTTTTAGATTCATAAGGTTTCCAATTCTTAATTGATTCATCGGGTAAATACATAATAGCTAAGTCTATTTTATTGTTTTCAAGATTTTCCCAAATTTCTTTTCGGGTTAACATGTGAATGTTAATTCTTAATTTAGGATTATTGTTGTATGAATGAATTGCAAAGTTTTCAAACACTTTATCTTCAATTGAAGATAAGATACCGATGTTAACATCCCCACTAGTTGCACTAGTAGATTGTTCAATTTCATCAGTAGTTTCATTTAAAATTTCATAGATTTTATGAGTAGCATTAAGCATTATATGACCAGAGTTTGATAGTCTTAACTTTTTACCGATTGAATAAAACAATGGAGATCCTACGGTTTTTTCTAACTTCTTGATTTGTTGAGTTAATGCTGGTTGTGTAATACCCAAGATTTGAGCAGCTTGAGTATAGTTCATAGTATCAGCAAGCTGAAGGAAATATGTTAATGTTTTTGAAGAAAAAATATTTTCTTGTTTAGTCTTTTTTTTCATTAGTAACTCCTTAATAAAATAATATTATTAATTATAAATTATATAATAAATGATATTTTTATTAAAGATAATTTATAAATTTTTTATTGAAATTATAAACAATGAATAATTATAAAATTATATTAGTAATTTTTTGAGGATTTCCCTCTTTGCTGATATCAATTATCATAGAACCATTTGATTTACGATTACTAATCGTATGATCATCTGGGACGATGTCATGTATTCTACTATTGCTCGTGTATACTCTTAATGGATTGTGTACTTCGTTAGATTGACTCAATTTAGCAAAATCAATTACTTCGTAAGAATTACGTTTTAATGGAGTTAAAATTTGTACACCACGTCTACCACGACTAGTTAAAGGAATTTCATTAACCAGCATATTTTTGTATGAACCACGCTGAGTGATTATACCAATAATATCATTATCATGTACTAAAGCCATATTACATACTAATTCTTCATCTCTAAGTTCAATAGACTTAACTCCTGTAGTTCTTGGACCGTTTATTGACACTTCATTTAGCATAAATCGACTTGCCATCCCTATATTCGAAATAACCACTACTTCACTATCGGTATTATTATTTTCGATATAAGCTACCTTAACTACTTTGGCCTGAGCATTCTTTAATTTTTCATAAGTAAGTGAATGTGAACGATAAGTTCTACCAGGAATTACTTTACTAAACTCAGTGCGTTTTATATATCCATCGCTAGTAGCTATCACGAACATACCATTAGCTTTTAAATCTTTGAAATCAAAAATATCAATTATTTGTTCATCTGAATCTAAGCCAATTGTTTGCGAAATATGTTCTCCAGTATCTTTCCATTTTACATCTGTTATTTCAAAAATTGGTCGATAAATTAAATGTCCTTTATTGGTAAACATAAAGAGATGATCTCTGGTACTTAATTTTTTAAGGAAAATTGGATAATCATCTTCCTTAAGACCACAATCATCTGTTTCAGAAGCCTTATATGATCTTAAGCTGCTACGTTTTAGATATCCATCATGACTAACCAACACAACTGTTGTCTCGTCAGGGATTGTTATTTTATTGCTTACCTTAATGTTTTCAATTTCATTTTCAATAACGGTTTTTCTTTCAGAACCGTATTCTTTTTTTATACTTAATAGTTCTTGTTTAAGTACATCATCCAGTTTCATTGGATCATCTAATATACGATTAAAGCTAGTTATCTTATGAGTTAACTCAGCTTTTTCAGCTTTTAACTTAGTAACATCTGTATTAGTTAGTCTGTATAGCTGAAGTGCAACAATAGAATCAGCTTGATTCTCAGAAAAATCATAAGCTTTAACTAGATTATTACTAGCATCTTTACGGTTGTTACTAGAACGAATGGTTTCAATTACCTTATCAAGAATAGATAAAGCTTTTATTAAGCCATCTACAATATGTTCACGTTTTTTAGCAACCATTAAGTCATATTTAGTACGATTGCTAACTATTAAACGTTGATATTCCAAGTAAGAACTTAAAATTGATTTTAAAGGTAGACGCTTAGGACACATTTTATCAATTGCAACAACATTAAAATTATAAGTGATTTGTAAATCGGTATTTTTTAGTAAGTAATTAAAAATACCTTTTTGATCTACATCCCTTTTTAGTTCGATTGCAATAGATAAACCGTTACGGTCACTTTCATCTCTTACCTCGGCAATACCATCAATTTTTTTGTTAATTCTAATTTCATCGATTTGCTTAACTAGCTGTAGTTTATTAACCTCATACGGAATTTCAGTAATTCTAATAAGCTGTTTACCACCACGTAACTTTTCAATTGCAGTCTTTGAACGTACAACGATTCTACCACGTCCAGTTTGATAAGCTTTTTTAATTTCATCCAAGCCTTGAATGATTCCACCAGTAGGGAAATCAGGGCCCTTTACAAAATTCATTAAATCATTTAGTGAAGCATCTGGATGCTTTTGCAAATAAATCACTGCATCTATCACTTCACCTAAATTATGTGGGGGTATTTCTGTAGCATATCCAGCTGAAATACCAGTTGCTCCATTAACTAATAAATTAGGAAATCTAGATGGTAAAACGACCGGCTCTTGTTCAGTATCATCAAAATTAGGAATCCAGTTAACCGTATCTTTACCAATATCTCTAAGCATTTCACTAGCAATTTTGCTAGTTCGAGCTTCGGTATAACGCATTGCAGCAGCTGGGTCTCCATCCATGGAACCATTATTACCATGCATTTCAATTAATGGATCTCTTAACTTCCATTCTTGGCTCATACGAACTAAGGCTTCATAAATAGAACTATCACCATGGGGATGAAAATTACCCATCACATTTCCGACAGATTTAGCCGACTTTCTAAAACCTTTATCATAGGTATTACCATCCTTATACATTGCATATAAAATTCTACGCTGTACAGGTTTTAAACCGTCCCTAACATCTGGTAATGCTCTTTCTTGAATAATTGATTTAGAGTATCGACTAAAACGGTCGCTCATAATATCTTCAAGTGTTAATTTTTCAATATTAGTACCACTACTCAAAGTGAGCCCTCCTCATTAATTGTATGAATTTTGATTGTCTAAAATACTACCATCTTCTTTAAGCGTGAATTGAACGTTTTTTTCAATCCATTCACGACGTGGTTCTACTTTATCACCCATTAGTGTGGTTACACGCTTTTCAGCTAGGGATGCATCATCAATACTTACTTTAATTAAAGTTCGATTATCAGGATTCATGGTTGTTTCCCATAATTGGTCTGCATTCATTTCACCAAGCCCTTTAAATCTCTGCAAACTTGGATGACGTTTAGTGAACCCTTGCATTAAACTATCTAATTCATCATTAGTCCAAGCATATTCAATAACGTTTTTACCACTATCATTCTTACCTTTAACCTTATATAAAGGTGGTAAAGCAATGTAAACATGCCCTTTTTCTATCATTGGACGCATATACTTATAAAAGAAAGTTAATAATAATATTTGAATATGTGCACCATCATCATCCGCATCAGTCATAATGATTATTTTATCGTAATTAGCTTGTTTTACATCAAAGTCAGGCCCAACGCCCGCTCCAACGGTATAAATCATTGTACTGATTTCTTCATTTTTCATAATATCATTTAGTTTAGCACGCTCAGTGTTTAAAACTTTACCTCTTAAAGGAAGAATAGCTTGATGCTTACGATCTCGACCTTGTTTTGCAGATCCACCGGCTGAATCTCCTTCGACTAAGAACAATTCATTTTTACTAGTGTCCTTAGATTGTGCTGGAGTCAATTTACCTGAAAGCAATTTTTCCTTACGATGATGTTTTTTACCATGTCGACTTTCTTCACGGGCTTTTCTTGCGGCTTGACGAGCTTGACGAGCTTTGATTGATTTTTGTACTAAAGTTTGTGAAAAGTCATTATTCTCAAGCAGGAAGTATAGTAGTTTTTCAGAAACAATACTATCTACAATTTGTCTAACTTCTGGACTACCTAATTTTTCCTTAGTTTGACCTTCAAATTGTAGCATTTCTTCAGGTACCTTAATTGAAATAACTGCAGAAAGGCCTTCACGTACGTCGCTTCCCTCTAAATTACTATCTTTAGCTTTTAATAAATTAACGCGGCGAGCAAATTCATTGAAGGATTTAGTCCAAGCACTTCTAAAGCCAGATTCATGAGTACCACCATCTTTAGTTCTGACATTATTTACAAATGATAAAGTATTTTCAGTATATCCGTCATTATATTGAGCTGATATTTCAACTTCTACACCCTGTTTTTTACCATCAAAATACATTACTTTACCTAGGGTATGTTTTCCTTCATTTAGATATTGAACGAATTCTTTAATACCATGTTCAAAATAAAAAGTATCACTATTGTCATTACGTTCATCTGTTAAAACAATTTTAATACCCTTTAACAAAAAGGCTGATTCTCTTAAGCGTTCTTTTAATGTGTCATAGTTGAAAACGGTAGTGGTAAAGATTGCCTTATCAGGTTTAAAAGATAGTGTAGTACCACTATGTTCATTAGTTTTGCCCAAATCATTTAAAGTTCCAACTGGTTTACCACCGTTTTCAAAACTTTCTTCATATTTATGTCCATCTCGAACGATGGTTACTTTTAACGAAGTCGACAAGGCATTAACTACACTAGAGCCGACCCCATGTAGTCCACCTGATGTTTTATAACCACCATTTTCAGAAAACTTACCACCTGCATGCAGCACAGTTAATATTACTTCAGGAGTAGGTTTACCTGAAGAGTGCATCCCTACTGGCATTCCTCTCCCATGATCGACTACCGTAATACTATTATCTTTATGGATAGTTACTTTAATAACATCTCCGTAACCAGCTAATGCTTCATCAACGGCATTATCTACAATTTCGTATACTAAGTGATGTAATCCTTTTGCATCTGTTGACCCGATGTACATTCCGGGTCTTTTTCTTACAGCTTCTAAACCCTTCAAAACTTGAATTGAAGAGTCATCATAAGTTTGTTTGTGTTCCGGCATTGATAAGCACTCCTTTATTTACAATATATCATAATAAACTATTTTAAAGCGGTTGAAAAGTATTCTCGAACATATGTTCTTATTAAACATAAATCAGTTCAAAATTAAAAAATATGTTAAAATTGTATCTGCATTAAAATTGGAGGAAATTATCTTGAAAATTGCAATATTATTAATTGTTGCTTATATCTTAGGATCAATTCCTAATGGTATATGGATTGGAAAGGTGTTTTTCAATACTGATATTAGAAAACACGGTTCTGGAAACATTGGTACTACTAATACTTTTAGAGTACTAGGAAAGTTTCCAGGCGCTTTGGTTATGGTACTAGACATTTTAAAAGGCACTCTAGCTACTTTATTACCAATACTATTTAATATCAACCATGTTTCACCTATTATTTTTGGTATTTGCGCTGTAATTGGACATACTTTTTCTGTTTTTGATCATTTTCACGGTGGCAAAGCAGTTGCTACTAGTGCAGGGATGTTATTAGCATTGCATCCGGTCCTTTTTGTATGTGCCTTTGTTTTCGAATTAACTTTTACTTATTTAACAAGTATGGTTAGTTTGGCAAGCATGATTTCTTTCCCATTAATTACAATATTAATATTTATAAATAAAGATATTCCCTTAGGAATTATTGGTGTAATACTTTCAGTATTTATAATTGTTAGACACTTAGGTAATATTAAACGTATCCTTAATGGTGAAGAAAACTTAATGCCTTTTGGTTTACTATATAAACGTACACATAAACAATAATAAAAAGCTTTGATGAATTTCTATATCATCAAAGCTTTTTATATTATTATATAAATTCAATATTTAAGTTATAATCATTACTTTTGGTAGGCATAAGTTCATTAATTCCTACTTTAGTATTAATTTCATGATTATGACTAGTAGTGTCAGCAATTCCCCACCAAGGTTCAATACATACAAAAGAACCATCTTTGGGATAGGTAGACCAAATTCCAGTGTACTTACAATTAAATGCATTAACTTTAATCTTATGATTATCTTTATCATTAGACAATACAAATGAGTTAATACTATTATCACTAGTATCAATTATCTTAGCATCATCCTTGAAGAATTCACGGTTTAATCTAATTGGTTCATTAGCATTTAACTCATCAGTATCTTCAAAGTCACTTAAAGATTTATTAAGTGGGATATGCTTATAACTTCCGCCATCGTTGATGGTAATCTTATAATTTTCCATATTGTAAGATAAATTGAAAGCGGGATGTGCACCTATGGAATAATACATTAATTTAGTATCATTATTTTTAACAATATAATCAACGCTTAGTGTTTTATTTGATAAAGTATATTTGATTTGTAAGGAAAATTTATATGGATACATTGACATAGTTTCATCATTTTCAGATAGTTTAAATAACACACTGTTGTCGTTTTTTTCTAAGACTTCAAATTCGTTATCTCTAGCAAAGCCATGTTGTCCCATTGAATATTTATTTCCATGTAATAAATAAAAATCATCTTTTAATCTACCAATTATAGGAAACAAAACGGGTGCGTGTCTGCCCCAAAATTTACTATCAGCTTGCCATATATATTCATGTTCCTTATTGTCTTTAACACTAGTTAATTCAGCACCCTTAGTATTTAATAATACAGTGAGTTCTTCATTCTCTAATTTAACTAACATTATTTCCTCAACTTTCTAATGATTTTTACAAAATATAACGTGATAAATTAGGGTCTTTAGCTAAGTTGCCCACTTTATCTTCTACATATTTTTCATTAATAGTAATATCACCCATTTCCATATCTGGGCCTTCATATAATAGATCTTCTAGTAATTTTTCTAAGATTGTATGCAGTCTTCTGGCACCGATATTTTCAGTATCTCTATTAACATTAAAGGCAATTTCAGCAATCTTTTCAATAGCTTCCATTGTAAATGTTACTTTGATATTATCAGTTCCAATTAAAGCAATATATTGTTTTACTAAAGCATTATTAGGTTCAGTTAAGATCCTAACAAAGTCTTCTTTAGTTAATGAATCCAATTCAACTCTAATTGGTAATCTACCTTGTAATTCAGCAATTAAATCACTGGGTTTACTTTCAGCAAAGGCACCTGAAGCAATAAATAAAATATGACTAGTATCAATTAAACCATATTTAGTTTTAATGGTTGAGCCTTCAATAATTGGTAAGATATCTCTTTGTACCCCTTCTCGAGACACTTCACCTCTACTTCTAGATTTTCCACCAGTAATTTTATCAATTTCATCTAAGAAAACAATTCCTGAGTTTTCAGCATTTTTGATTGCTTCATCATATAAATCAGCGCCATCAACCAATTTTTCTGATTCTTCTCGTACTAATACTTTTCTGGCTTCAGAAACTTTTAAATTACGAGTTATTTTTTTATTAGGCATTAACTTACCTAAAGTTTCGTTGATGTCAATTCCCATTGATCCCATCATGTTGTCGTTACCAACATTTTGCTTAGGGTCATCAACTTGAATGCTAACCATTTTATCTTCTAAGAAGCCTTTGGACAATTTATCATAGACATCCATACGTCTATTCTTGATTTCTTCACTAACATTTTCTTCGGTGTTTTCATTGTAATTAGGCATTTTACCCTTTTGCATTTTTTCCATCATTTTCATGAAGTCACCAAAGTCATTCGGATTGTTTTCTTTTTGTTTACTTTCATTGGGAACTAAAATTTTAACTAATTTATTATTAGCACGTTTAGTAGCTTCACTTTCTACATCTACAAACTTGCGTTCTTTAACCATTTGAACTGATTTTTCTACTAAGTCTCTAATCATTGATTCTACATCTCCACCTACATAACCAACTTCGGTGAATTTAGTAGCCTCTACTTTTACGAATGGAGCATTAACTATTTTAGCTAATCTTCTAGCAATTTCAGTTTTACCAACTCCAGTAGGTCCAATCATTAACATATTTTTTGGTGTAATATCTTCTTGCATAGACTTAGGTAGTTCCATACGACGATATCTATTTCTTAAAGCAACTGAAACAGCTTTTTTAGCTTTATTTTGACCAATTATATATTGATCTAGTTCTTTAACAATTTGTTTAGGGGTTTTTTCTGTATTCATACTCTTACCTCTCTCTTATAATTCTTCAGAAATAACGTTTTGGTTAGTGAAAATATCAATACTACCTGCTATGTGAATAGCTGCCTCAGCAATTTTTCTAGCTGACATGTTTTGAGCATGGTGTTTCATTGCTGTAGCAGCAGATAGTGCAAAGTTACCACCTGAACCAATCGCTAAGATGTCATCGTCAGGTTCAATTACTTCTCCAGAACCTGAAACCAATAGTAAATCTTTTTTATCTGCAACAATCAACAAAGCTTCTAGTTTTTGCAATTGTTGATCACCGCGCCATTCCTGAGCAAGCTTAACAGCTGCTTGTTTTAAATTGCCGCTAAATTCTTTTAATTTTCTTTCAAAACGCTCTTCTAAAGTAAATGCATCAGATACACTTCCGGCAAATCCTACTGCTACCTTGCCATCATATATTTTTCTAACCTTATGAGCGGTTCCTTTCATAATTACTTTTTCACCCATGGTTACTTGACCATCTCCGGCCATTGCAATATGACCATTATGTCTAACTGCACATATAGTTGTGGCTTCAAATTTAATTGGCATTTTAAACTGGCTCCTTTTTATTTTGATCTAGGAAAGTATTTCATGTAATCCTTTAATAAATGTTCTTTAGTCACATGAGTATATATTTGAGTTGTGGATAAACTGCTATGACCTAGTAGTTCTTGCACACTTCTTAAGTCTGCACCATTATCTAACATTTGTGTAGCAAATGTATGTCTTAACATATGGGGATGAATGTTAGCGGTTAAAGAAGTTCTTTTTATAATTTCATTCATTATATATTCAATTCCTCTAACTGTTAACTGATTCCCATTATTATTAATAAAAAGATAATCGTGATGTTTTTTATGTTTATCCATAATTGGTATTCTACAATTTTTTTCATACAAATCAATTAATATTCTTATATATTTACTGAAAGGAATGTTTCGTTGCTTATTTCCTTTACCTATAATTATCATAATCCTATTTTCTTTATCTATGTCGGAAATTTTTAAATTAGAACACTCACTAACTCTAATTCCAGTAGCGTATAAAATTTCTAAGATTAAACTGTTGCGATAGTTTAAATCATTTCTTTTACCTTTTTTAGCAGCTTTAAATAGCTCTTTTATTTCTTCTTTATAAAAAAATTTAGGTAATTTATTTTTATCTCTACTTAAATAAACAAATTCAAATGGATTATTAACTATTAAATTTTTCTTTATTAGGTAATTATAAAAATTTTTAATTGATGATACTTTACGGTAGATAGTATTTTTACTATCACTTTTTATAGTTTCTAGATATGTTTCTACATCTAAATTATCTATTTCTATTAAATTATTGGTTCCATTTTCAATGTTTATTTTTTCAAATTCAGATAAGTCATTAGAATAAGCTAAAATAGTATTTTTAGAATATTGCTTTTCACTCTTTAAATATGTGATATAATTTTTTATTGCTTTTTTCATTTTATTTAATTAGTTAAAGTAACTGTTAACATTTATAATTAAATAAAAAATCTTAAAAAGATTTCTCTTAATTAAGATTTTTTATTTTTGAACTTTTTCTTCATAGTCACCATTAGGACAAATAACTTGCACTCCGCCCTTTATTTTCTTTTCAACTAAGAAATGACCATCTTTTGGACAGTTCCTACCAATTGGTTTATCCCATGAAACAAATTCACATTCAGGATATCTAGAACATCCATAAAATAAACGGTTACGTTTAGATTTCCTTTCTATAACTTCACCTTTACCACAGGTAGGACAGACTACCCCTATTTTTTTAACGATTGCTTGCGTATTACGACAATCTGGGAATCTAGAACATGCGTAAAACTTACCATACTTACCCATTTTAATAACCATTGGTGAACCACATATTTCACAATCAAAACCTGCTGGTTCATCTTTAATTTGTACACTAGCCATATTAATTTCAGCATTTGAAACTTCTTTAGAAAATGGTTGATAGAAATTATCAATAATTTCTACCCAGTTACGCTTAGCTTCTTCAATTTCATCCAATTCTTGTTCTAGTTTAGCTGTAAAATCGATATTAATTATATCAGCAAAATAATTTTCAATAATCTTATTTACGATTTCACCTAATTCAGTTGGTTCAAAACGACGACCTACTAATTTAACATAATATCTTTTTTGGATAGTGCCTAAAGTAGGTGCATAAGTTGAAGGACGGCCTACACCATTCTCTTCAAGTGTTTTGATTAAATTAGCTTCACTATATCTTGCTGGTGGTTGAGTAAAATGTTGATCTGGATTTGTTTGTAATAAATCAATATTATCTCCTTCAACAATGTCAGGTAAAATATTATCCTTTTCATTGTTACCACCATAGACTTTTAAGAATCCTTCAAAGTTAAGTTTAGATCCATTTGATCTAAAAAGAACTCCATTTTGTTCAATATCTACAGCCATAGTATCCATGATTGCTGGTGTCATTTGACTAGCAACAAAACGACACCAAATCAAGTTATAAAGTCGATATTGTTCTTTGCTTAAATAATCCTTCAAAGAATCAGGTGTTCTAAAAACTGACGTTGGTCTAATAGCTTCATGCGCATCTTGAGCACCTTCAGGAAGTTTACCCTTGATAGGCTTAGTAGCTGCATATTCCGCTCCAAAATTTTCATGTAAAAATTGTGAAGCCTCATGTTTAGCAATTGCGGAAATTCTAGTCGAATCAGTACGCATATAGGTAATTAAACCTTGATTGCCTTCTTTACCGATGTTAATACCTTCATACAATTGTTGAGCAGCCATCATAGTTTTACCCGTTTTAAAGTTTAACTTACGGTTAGCATCTTGCTGCATCGTACTGGTTGTAAAAGGAACTTGTGGTTGTCGTTTACGTTGTTTTTTAACCACTTTTTTAACATTAAACGGTTTTTTAGTATCAATTTTGGATAAAACAGATTTAACGTCTTCATTATTGTGTAAATCCATTTTTTTATTATTTAAGCCATAAAAGTTAGATTTAAATTTATTTTTGTCTTTCGACATCATGGATTCAATAGTCCAGTATTCTTCTGGATTAAATGACTTGATTGCACGTTCTCTTTGAATAATTAACCACAATGCGATTGATTGAACTCGTCCAGCACTCAAGCCCTTCTTAACTTTTTTCCACAATAACGGTGAAATTGAATAACCAACCAGACGGTCCAAAACTCTTCGTGCTTGTTGCGCGTTTACTAAGTTCATATCAATTGTTCTAGGATGCTTAAAAGCATCTTTAACTGCATCTTTAGTTATTTCATGAAACGCAACTCTATTTTTATCATTAACATCTAAACCTAATAAGTAAGACAAATGCCAAGCAATTGATTCTCCTTCACGGTCCGGGTCAGAAGCTAAATATACAGCTTTAGCCTTCTTAGCTTCTGCTTTTAAAGCTTTAATCGTATCACCCTTTCCACGAATAGAAATGTAATGTGGGGCATAATCATTTTCCACATCAACACCCATTTTACTTTTAGGCAAATCTCTAACATGACCCTTACTAGCGACAACTTTATAAGTTCGGCCTAAATATTTTTGAATAGTTTTAGCCTTAGTGGGCGATTCCACTATTACTAACTTTTTCTTAGTGCTACGTTTTCTTTTTTTAGTTGTTGTAGCCATTAATATCCCTCATTTTAATATTGAAATTCTTCGACTATGTCTTTAAAACTTAAAACTGGTTTTGCACCAGCTAAAATCAAATCATTACATCCCTTAGACATAATATCATTAATTCTGCCAGGAATAGCAAAAACTTCCCGATTGTTCTGTAAAGCTAAGTTAGCAGTAATTAAGCTACCAGAATGAGATTTAGCTTCAACCACCAATACTCCTCTAACTAGAGTAGCAATAATTCGATTGCGATCTGGAAAGTGAAACTTAGCAGTGGACGTATCTAACGGATATTCAGTCATCACTAAGTGGTTTTTTGATATATAATCCTGCAATTCTTGATTTTCAGCAGGATAGTATTTATCTAACCCAGTGCCTATAACCGCTATCGTACTACCTCCACTAGCAATAGTACACTGATGGCTTAATTTATCAACCCCTTGAGCAAGACCAGAAACAATAGCAAAATCTAATCTAACACAATCAGGTAATATACTTTGCAAAGCTTGGATAGCATATTTAGTATGCTTTCTAGACCCAACAACTCCTAGTAGTTTTGAATGGTTCATCAACTGTTTATCACCTTGATAGAACAAAATATTAGGTGGTAAATATCCCTCTTTCAAAGCAATTGGATAGTCAGTATCAACAATCGAAATGTATTTACAAAATTTCAAATTTTTATTTAATCTTATATACATAGCATGACTGTTAAAGTCACCAATAAATATTTTAGCATTTTTAACGTTCAACTGGGCTATTTGAGCAATTATTTTTGCATTTAAATCTTCAAAACAAACTGATTTTTGGTTTTTATGCATCCATTGGTAAAATTTGTGCTCACCGCTAATTCCAATCCCTTTAGATATTCTTAGCTTTAATAAAAGTAATTTGATTTTTTCGATATTCATCATAATCTCCTATATATATTTTATGATGATATACGTATTTTAATTATTTATTATTTTAGTAACTGGACTAAACGTTTTTCTATGAATAGGTGTCGCACCGAATTCTTTCAATGCTGATAAATGCTTCTTTGTGCCATAACCAGCATTATGAATGAAATCGTACTCCGGATACATTTGTGCATATTTATCCATTAAATTATCACGATACACTTTAGCTACAATGCTAGCAGCCGAAATTGAAATACTTTTAGCATCACCTTTAATTAATTTAGTTTGATGAATTGGTAAATCTATATCCATCGCATCAACTATAATTTCATCTGGTTTAACCTCTAAATTATTTACTGCTTGTTTCATCGCAACTCTAGTGGCTTCATATATGTTAATTTTATCGATTAAATGGTTATCTGCTATACCAATTCCATAAGCAATACATTCATTAAGAATTTTATCATATAGTAATTGTCTAATTTTAGGACTCAATTGCTTAGAATCATTAACCTGATACAGATCAAAATCATGTGGCAAAATAATTGCACAACTAACAACTGGGCCAGCTAACGGTCCTCGACCTACTTCGTCTACTCCAGCAACCATATTTTTACCTTGGCGCCAGAAATTGTTTTCATAATTGAAACGTTTTTTAAATTCGTTTTTTAATTGATTTAATTTGTTAATTTGGACTTGCTTAGCTTTTAATAACTTTTGCACTCCAACCCTAGAATCACTCTGTAAATCAACCAAAAACGAATCATCTAAATTATTTATACTTACTAACTTGGCTTTAATTTCGCTAATTGTTAACTTACTCATTATCATCAACGTCCGATAAATCATCTAGTGTAATTCTACCTAACTTGCCTCTTCTAAAATCTAAGATGATTCGATTAGAAGCTCGTTCATAATCATCACGCATCCCAACTTTGTCAGTTATTCTAAGTAATAAGTCAACATCGCTAAGTTCAAAGTCTTGATCATTAAGTTTATATCGCGTAATAAGTGATTCTTTGCAATTATTTCTAAAAATAGATAGTGCAAATAAGGCAACATCATCACTATGATAAATACTATCCTTGACAGCACCTGATAATGCTAACTTGTTAGCAATTGTTTCATTTTGAAATTTGGGCCATAAAATGCCGGGAGTATCTAGCAATTCCAAATCTTTACTGGAACGTAACCATTGTTGTCCTTTAGTAACTCCTGGACGATTTCCCACTTGAGCTGCACGTTTTTTGACTACTTGATTTAATAAAGTTGATTTACCAACGTTAGGCACACCTACACAAATTGCTCTAAGAGAATCGTTTTTCATTCCTTTAGCTTTGTTAGCCTCAATTTTGTCAGCTAAAACATGCTTAACAATTTTCGTTAGATAATTTCCGGTTGTGTTTTGTTTTGAATCAACTGATATTGCATAATTACCTTGCTCTTTAAAAAATTTAATCCAATTTTCAGTTTGCTGTTTATCCGCTAAATCTGCTTTAGTAAGTATCATTAAATGCGGTTTACCATTACTTATTCGCTTTACCTCAGGATTAATAGAACTATATGGACATCTAGCATCAACTAATTCTAAGACAATATCAACCAAATGAATATTTTCCTCAAATTGCCTTATTGCTTTAGCCATATGTCCTGGAAACCATTGAATTCTTGAACTCATTATAAATTACTCCTATCATATTTTAAGATATTTAAACAAAAATAAACCTATGTAAATAGGTTTACTTGATTAATTGCTAGAAAGCAAATATTTTTGCCAAGCATCATCAAAAACCGTCATGCTTGGTAAATAACTACTATTTTCTTCTAGATATTCAGATATTTCTTCAAAATCAGTAGATTGTTTGGGAAATGATTGATCCAAAAAAGCGTTGTTAGCAAACTCAGCGATTGGATCATAACTATTTTCATTTCTTTCACTCATTAAATATTGATAAAAACTTCTATGCATTTAATTTTCCTCTTGAACTATTTTGGAATTAAAACTTGAAATTTAAAATCACCATTACCATTCATATCAATTTTAGTAGTTCGATATGATAAATTATCTTTGCTACCAAAATCATTAACATTTAGAATAATTTTACTATTTTTACTATCAAGTTTTACCCAATTAGGGATTTTATAGTTTCGACTGACATATGATAGCACAAATCTAGGTGGAATATTAAGTTTTCCAATTTCCAATCCATCAGCATCTAATTGAATGTTCCCATCACTAAGTAATTTAGGTTTTAAAGCTAAAACATATTTAATTTTGGATCCTAATATTTTGATATTGCCATATACATAAGCTCGATCTGTAACTACAAACTTATAATCCATTTTATCGTTGCTAGAAGATTGAACTTTTTCCAAGTAATAAGTTGATAGCGCATTTAATTGTTGCTTATTTAAGCCAACTGTTATAGGTGTTGCATCACTATCATATTTTTGAGTTGAAACAGTTTTATTTTCATTAACAGGAGTGCTATTTACGCTAAACCATAAAAAACCAATACCAAATAAAATAGCTAAAATTAATAAGAAAAATAAGTATTTAAAAATGTTGAATCTTTTTTTGCGCATTTCATTTCACCAGCTTAAAGTTTAATTAAATTTTTCATTGCTTTTAATAACCTTAAATAAATTATTAGTCATTACGTCATAGCCAGCATCATTAGGATGAAAATTATCTTTATCAGATAAATAGTCATTTATTTCTTTACTGTCAGATTCTTCACGGCTAAAATCTTTTACATTGAAATTACTATGTTTAGCATCTTTTAAAAGTGATTTTCGTTGCTCTTCAGTCTTGAACTGTCCATAGGTTAAAGAGTTAATATCTACATAATGACATGCCTTATAGTCATTAGCTGTAGTACTATTTATTAAGTTTAACTTATTAACATAGTCAGTTATTTTATCGACATTGGCAAAGTACACATACAAAGGATTATAAACACCAAACAAATATATGTTGCAATTATGATTATATTGTTTAATTGAATGTAAAAGTTTGTTTAAGTTGATTTGATAAGTATCTAAAGCTTTCGTCATATTCTTTCTAAAAGTATTTTTGTTGGAAATCAGAGCGTTTTTTTGTAGCGCTTGTAACAAATCGTTACCTCCAACTGTAATGACTACTATATTAGCATTTTTAATATCTTGTTGAATATTTTTTTTATTTAAAACACGTTGATTGATTTGGTCACTGCGTTCTCCTGCAATTCCATAGTTTTTAACATTTAAATCAATTCCTAAACGATCATCAAATAATTGCTTAATTCTAGGAACATAACCACCGTTATTACTAACGTCACCTACACCTTGCGTTAATGAATCACCGATAGCAACTAAATTCATTGACTTTACAACATGTTGACTATCATTTGATTGTTCAATTTTATTAACGTGATGAACATTTTTATTATTAATATTAATAGAAAAGTATGCTAATAAGGCAATACATGATATTGCTATTAAGCAAAGATATTTTATAATTCGTTTCAAAATATTCACCTACAAATATTATTTTATTTTTGTAAAAACTTCAAAGGTAAACGGATAAGGATTCTTTTCATCTATTTTTCCAGGGGTGGATTTAATAAGTTCAAAGTTATCATAGTTAATGTCGGGCATTTTTACATCACCAATAAAAGCATGCTCAATAACAGTTTTATATAGTCTATCAGCATATGGTAATAACTGTTGGAATATATTAGCTCCACCTACTACGAAGATTTCTTCAGTAGTATGATTTTTCGCATATTCTAAAAATTTGTTTATATTATGCAATACTAAAACACTATCATCATTAATATTTTTTGAACTTGTTAAAACTATGTTCTTTCGATTAGGTAAAGGACGTCCAAAACTCAAATAAGTTTTACGACCTGCTAAAATTGTTTTACCTGTGGTGGTATTTTTAAAGTATTTCATATCAGCAGGTAAATGCCATGGTAAATGACCATCTTTACCAATAACATGATTCATGTCTTCAGCCCATAAAAAAGAAACCATTGTCGTTTTCTCCTTAAAATTTATTAAACCGCTACTGGAGCTTTAATTGGTCCATCAGGGTTATAATCAATAACTTTGATATCGTCCATATCATAATCAAAAATGCTATTTTTATCTGGATTAAGCCATAGCTTAGGTGGGTTCTTAGGAGTTCGACTTAATTGTTCTTTAACTTGATTAATATGGTTAGAATAAATATGTGCATCACCTAAAGTATGAATAAATTCGCCTGGCTTTAAGCCTACTTCTTTAGCAATAAGTGAAGTTAACAATGCATAACTAGCGATATTAAATGGAACTCCTAAGAAAATATCGCCTGAACGTTGATATAATTGACAGCTTAATTTACCATCATTTACATAAAATTGAAACATTGTATGACAAGGAGGTAAAGCCATAGAAGGAACATCTTCTGGATTCCAGGCTGAAACAATTAAACGTCTTGAATTAGGCTTTTCTTTAATATCTTTGATTACATTTTTAATTTGATCAATGGTTTCACCAGTAGATGTTTTCCAATTACGCCATTGACTACCATATACCAAACCTAAATCACCATATTTTTCACTAAATTTTTCATCAGATAAAATTTTATTACAAAATATTTTCTTTTGATCAAGGTATATTTTTTTAAATTCAGCATCATTAGCAGCCCTACGACCAAAATCAGTCATATCTGGTCCATCATATTCATCAGAGTCAACATAGTTCTTAAAAGCCCATTCATCCCATATATGATTTTTATGCTCTAACAAGTACTTGATATTGGTATCACCCTTTAAAAACCATAATAATTCACTTTTAATTAAACCAAACGGTACTTTTTTAGTAGTTAACAGTGGAAAGCCTGCACTTAAATCAAAACGCATTTGATATCCAAAGGTGCTAATGGTTCCAGTTCCAGTCCGGTCACCTTTAACATGACCATTATCTAACACATATTTTTCTAAGTTTAAATAAGCATCTTCTAACATAATAAGCTCCAATTCATTTTAATCATCTACATATTGACTTAAATATTCCCAACGCTTCATTTTAGCATCAGATTCAGCAGTGTTTTTATCTAACTTAGCTTGCAAATCAGCTAATTTATCGTAATCACCACCGTTTTTAAGCATCATACTTTGCAATTCTGTACGTTCTTGATCTAATTTATCAATATCATCTTCAATATGTTTCCATTCTAATTGTTCAGCATAGGTTAATTTCTTTTTATCATTATCTTTGGATTTTGTCGTTGCTTCATTTTTATTTTCTTGTACAGGTTTTTGTTTAGCAACATTATTAGAACGTTTATTATTGCGTTGTTCATTTAATAAATCGGTAAATTTACCAACGTGCTCAGAAATTTTAGCATTACCCTCAAAAATTAATAAACGATCTGCTACTTTATCCAAGAAATAACGATCATGTGAAACCGTGATTACAGTTCCACTAAAATGATCAATATAATCTTCTAAAACCGTTAATGTTGATATATCTAAATCGTTTGTAGGCTCATCTAATAATAAAACATTAGGTTGCTGCATTAATAGTTTCAATAAATATAAGCGACGTTTTTCACCACCAGATAGTTTTCTGATTAAAGTTCCATGCATAAACTTAGGGAATAAAAATTGCTCTAGTAGCTCAGTAACACTCACTTGATTGCCATCTTTATCTGTAACATGTTGGCCAACTTCACTTAGATAGTTGATTACTCTTTTATCGTCTGGAATATTTTCAGTCTGTTGAGTGTAATAACCTAATTTTACTGTTTCACCAATATCAATTATTCCAGAATCCAGTGGTATTTTTTGAGCAATTACATTTAAAAGCGTAGTCTTACCAGCACCATTTTCACCACTAATTCCAATTCTTTCAACACCTTGAATCAGTACATTAAAATCTTTTAGAATTTGTTTATTATCAATTCTAAGATTGGCATCTTTGATTTTGATAACTTTTTTACCTAGTCTTTGCTGACCTAATGAAATATCAACGTCTTTATCAACTTGTAAGTTACCTACATTGTCTTTTAAATCATTAAAACGGTTGATTCTAGCTTGTTGTTTAGTAGAACGAGCCTTAGCACCCTTTTTCATCCAAGCAAGTTCTTGTTTATAAAGTTGATGTTTTTTGTGTTCTGACTCTACTTCACGATCAACTCGTTCAGCTTTTTGACCCACATAGTCCTGATAGTTACCTAAGTATTTATATAGTTTGCCAAATGATAGTTCCCAAATGTTATTTACTACTTCGTCTAAAAAGTATCTATCATGTGTGACTAATAAAAGTGCACCTTTATACTTCGATAAATGATCTTGTAACCAATAAATAGAATCAAAATCTAAATGGTTTGTTGGTTCATCTAAAATTAATAAATCAGGAGATTGAATTAGGACTTGTGCTAATCCCACTCTACGTTTTTGTCCTCCCGATAAAGTGCTAACCTTTTGATTCATATTATCAATTTTTAATTGAGTCAAAATAGTTTTAACATCACTTTCAGCTGTCCAAGCGTTTTCCTCATTCATCTTAGCTTCAGCTTCTAAGTATTGACGTTCTATTTTACTATCATTAGGATTTTGAGAATATTTATCTAACATTTGTTCATATCTTCTAATGGCATTAAAAATATCTTGGCTACCTGCAAATACAGCATCTAGAACCGTTAAGCTTTCGTCTAAATTAGGATCTTGTTTTAAATAACCAATACTATAAGTTTTAGAAGTTATAATTTCACCGGTAGAGTCGTGATCAGCTCCTGAAATAACATTTAATAGGGATGTTTTCCCACTACCATTAGTTCCAATTAAGCCAATACGATCATGTTCGTTAATGATGAAATCTAAATCCTTAAATAAAGTTTTTTCACCATATGTTTTAGTTAATTTTTCAGCACGTAAAGTCTGCAAACAACTCACTCTTTCAACAATTTTTTTGTATATTCAATAATACTGTTTTTGTTATTAGGCAATTTACCATTCACAATATTTAATTCAATTCCACTTAAAACCTTACCAATCATTGGACCTGGTTTTACTAAGTTTAATTTCATTAGTTGAGAACCATCAATTTCGATTTCTTTTTTATGCTTCACAGTCAACTTTGCATAGTTTTGCATAACTTTAATTTCATTGATGTCTATAGATAAGCATTTAGCTATCTTAAGTGTTTGTCTAAGTAAATCTTCACCTGTATGATACATAATCATATTGTTAAGGCTTTGCGATTCTATAGCTTTCAAAGCTTTAACCATTGTTAAGACATTAGAAATAAGTTTGTTAGATGTTTTCCATGCCTTTAAAAAAGATTTAATTTGTTGTTCACCTAACTTAAATTGAAAACAAATCAATGTCCATACTTGCTCTTCAGATTGCAAATTTAAATCTTTAAAATTTAAAAGATTTGCAAAAGAATCTAAATAATCATGAAAACCAGGAATGTATTCAACTAAATGTGTTTTAAGCATATCACTAATACCTTTTAAAGGATTTTGCCCTAACATCATTTTAACAAACTCTGTATGAATTCTTTCTACCGCAATTTTAGATAATAGTTCACTATGGTTAGATATAGCTTCAAGTGTGTGTACTTCAATACTAAAATCTAATTTACTAGCAAAACGAACTGCACGCATCATACGTAAAGCATCTTCATTAAAACGTTCTTCCGGATTACCAACTGCCTTAATTAATTTACTGTTCAAATCAGATAAGCCATTAAATAAATCAATTATTTGTCCGTTTTCTTTCATAGCTAGAGCATTGATTGTAAAATCACGACGTTTCAAATCTTCAGATAATGACCTTACAAAAGTAACCTTGTCAGGTCTTCGATAGTCTTGATAACCTGATTCAGTCCTAAATGTAGTAATTTCATAACCATTACCATGATCTAAAACCATTACGGTTCCATGCTCAATCCCTGTATCAACAGTATGTTTAAATATATGCTTAATTTCTGCAGGATAAGCACTAGAAGCAATATCTACATCATGAATTTCATCACCTAATATAGTATCTCTAACACTTCCACCTACAAAATAAGCTTCAAAACCTGCATTTTCAATGTTTTGCATAATTGGTCTAGCAATTTCAAACTCTTGTGGTAAATTTTTAATCTGCATTGTAAAGCCTCATTTAAAAGTTCTATATAATTTAATATTAACAGATTGATATTAATTGAAACAATAAAAAATCCAAATTTCAGAACTAAATCATTCATAAAATCTGGATTTTAAAAACTATTATCGATATTCTTCTAAAAGCATAGCCATCTCATCATCAGAAGGAACTAAAGAAACATACTTATTTAGTAGGGAAATAGTTTGCTGTAAATTACCATATTCCCTAAAAAATAGCGCTGCTGTTTTTAAAAAACTAGGCATTTCATTAAAGTATGGAATTGCAGCTAGATAATACTTATTAGCATTTACTAAATCATCCTCATGATCATAAGATGATGCTAAATTCCAATAAAATTGTGGATCAATTTGATCATCTTTCATGTATGAACTAATTAAATCTATATTTTCATCGTATCGTTCTTGTTTAACCAATAGATTAGATAATTCTAGTGCAATTGAAATATCTTCTGGATCAATAGATATGCCCTTTCTAAGGTATCTTTCAGCCTGCTCTTCATCAGCTAATTTCAAGGATAATTTTGCGGCTATTACATATAATCTTTCATTATATTCATCTACACTTAATCCTTCTTGGGCTACTTTTAATGCTTCGTCATCTTTGTGTTGAGCACTTAAAGCATTTGCTAAATATGGATATAAAGTTGCATATTGTGAATCTGTGTCTCTTAAATCTTTAAATATTTCTATTGATTTTGCATAATTTTTCAACTGTAAATAAGTAAAAGCCGTTTCAAATTTAACATCTGGAGTCATATCAATTGTTTTAATCTGTTCTAAGTACCCAATAGCATGGTCAAACTTACCATCATTAGCATAAGCAATTCCAATTCTTTCAACTAAATTAACCGCTGATATATTAGTAATTCCTTGTTTAATTAAATTTAGGTATAAAGGAATTGCTTTATTAAAATTACCCATAACAAAATATAATTCAGCCAAAGCAAACGTTATTACACTTTCTTCAGGATCAATTTTTTTGGCTTCTAACAATTTTTCAGTACTAACTTCAAACATTCCTTGAGTTTGATATAAATCTGCTTGTACCATCAAAGATTGGACATATGCATCAGATGTAGGTTTTATTTCACTTAAATAACTTAATGCAGTATCAACGTGTCCTTCACCAATTAAAATATCTGCCAAATTGGTTCTTAACTCGTCTTCATCCGGATATTTACTTAACATTTTTATATATATTTCCTTAGATTTATCTGAAAAACCCAATGAATATAATTCTTCAGCTAATGAATAAATTAAATCATCGCTATCGTTTTTTAAGGCTAGTTCATAGTTCTCATTAAATTCATTTAATTTTCCTTGTTCTAAAAAATCTAATGCTTTTTGGGAATAACTCATTAATTTGCCTCCTATATTTAGGCTTAAATAATTAATAATAAAAAAACCAGCCCGACAAATTGCCGTGCTGGAGTTTATTTAGTACAAAACAAATGCTTATTTAACAGCATCCTTTAAAGCTTTACCTGGTTTAAATGCAGGTACTTTGCTTGCAGGAATTTGAATTTCTGCACCAGTTTGTGGGTTACGACCCTTACGAGCGGCACGATCACGTACTTCGAAGTTACCGAAACCGATTAATTGTACTTTTTCGCCTTTAGCTAATTTTTCTTCAACTGAACTAAAAACTGCATCAACAGCAGCTGTTGCGTCTTTTTTAGTTAAGCCAGTTTTAGTTGCTACATCACTAACTAATTCTGCTTTGTTAGCCATATATTTCACCTCCCAAAAAGATAGGATTAAACATAGTTAAACATAAAACTATGTTATCACATGTATTAAAGTTATCACATGAAGCCCGCTAGTGCAATGATTTAATCAACATTTTAAGTTATTTTCGACTTCTTGGAATAATTTTTAAAGGTGTTCCTGTAAAATCATAATATTTTCTAATTTGGTTTTCTAAATATCGAACGTATGAGAAATGCATAAGTTCTACATCATTGACAAATACAACGATTGTAGGCGGAGCGGTTTTAACTTGTGTAGCATAATAAATTCTTAGCTTACGACCTTTAATACTTGGTGTAGGTGTTATTGCAATAGCATCCATAATAACATCATTTAAGCTAGAAGATGATATACGTCTGCCATGATTATCATAAACTGTTTTAATTAATGCTGGTAATTTAGCTAAACGTTGCTTAGTTAAAGCTGAAACAAATAGTATCGGCGCATATGATAGATATTGAAATTCAGCTCTAATTGCAGCTTCAAATTCCCGCTGTGTAGAATTAGTCTTTTTAAGTGTATCCCATTTATTAACTAAAATTATAACTCCCTTACCGGCATCATGTGCATAACCAGCAATACGCTTATCCTGCTCTCTTATACCTTCTTCAGCATTTAAAACTACTAAGGCAATGTTACTGTTATCAATTGCCTTCATAGCTCGCATAACTGAATAACGTTCAGTATTTTCATATACTTTACCACGTTTTCGAAGACCTGCAGTATCAACCATGGTGAATTCTTGACCATCATCTACAAATTTAGTATTAATTGCATCTCTAGTGGTTCCTGAAACATCAGAAACAATAACTCTTTCTTCACCTAAAATAGCATTAACTAATGATGACTTACCAACATTTGGCCTTCCAATTAAACTAAATCTAATACTGTTGTCTTCTTTGTCATCCTGTTGTTCACTAAAGTTATCAATAACTTGATCTAATAAATCACCTAAGCCAATTCCATGTGCACCGGAAATAGCGTATGGATCACCAAAGCCAAGTGAATAGAAATCATAAATATCAGCACGACTTTCAAGATTATCGATTTTATTTACAGCTAATACAACCGGCTTATTTGAACGATAAAGAATTTTAGCAATATTCTCATCAGCATTAGTAATGCCTTCTTTACCATTAACCATAAATATAATAACATCTGCTTCTTCTATAGCAATTTCCGCTTGTGCCGTTATTTGTTTAACAAAAGGTTGATCACCTATTTCAATTCCACCAGTATCAATAATGCTAAATTCATGACCGACCCAGTCTCCATGAGCATATATTCTATCTCTAGTAACCCCTGGTGTATCTTCAACTATAGATATTCTTTCACCAACAACACGATTAAATATAGTTGATTTACCTACATTAGGTCTTCCAACAATCGCAACAACGGGTAATCCCATGTTTTATCCCCATTTCTTTATATTAATAAAAAAATTATCCTTCTAATTAAAAGAAGGATAATTCAAAAAATAATTTTTAGTCTAATTTCTTACCAACAATATCACCTAAAGTGAAACCTTTTTCTTCTTCAGGAGCATTATCAGTTGATTTATCACTAACTACTTTTTTAGTAGCATCTTTTTTAGAATCATTGCCTTCTGGTTCTGGTTCCAAAGCCTTCATTGATAATGCTAAACGATGTTCTTCTGGTTGAATGTTTAAAATCTTAGTTTGAACATTTTGACCAACTTTTAAAACATCAGCGGGAGTATCAACATGTTTATGTGAAATTTGTGAAATGTGAACTAATCCTTCAACACCTGGCATTACTTCCACAAAAGCACCAAAATCAACAAGACGTTTTACTGTACCTTCAACAACATCGCCTTCATTGAATTTATCTTCAACTTGATCCCATGGTTGTGGTTCAGTTTGTTTAATTGAAAGTGAAATACGTCCACGTTCTTCATCAAGTTTTAAGACCTTAACCTTAACTTCTTGACCCACTGACAATACGTCAGAAACTTTGTTAACACGATCATATGAAATTTCTGAAATGTGAACTAATCCATCAACGCCACCTAAGTCAACAAAAGCACCAAAGTTAGTTAATCTAGCAACTTTGCCTTCAACAACGTCACCTTCATTAAGTTCACTCATAACCTTTTCTCTAGCAGCTGCTTGTTGTTTTTCAACTACTTCGCTGTGAGATAAAATTAAACGATTTTCTTCTGGAACAATTTCAACAATTTTGCATTCAAATTCTTGACCATTGTATTGTTTTAAATTACTTACAAAATGGTTAGCAATCATTGATGCTGGAATAAATCCTCTAACACCATCAACATTAACAACTAAACCACCTTTTACATTTCTAGTAACTTTAGCGTTAACAACAACGTCATTATTTTCATCAAATTTAGCTTTTAAATCATCCCATACTTTAAGTGCTTCTAAACGACGGATAGATAGTAAGAAACTACCGCCTTCTTTATCGTCACCAATACGTGAGATAACAACAACTTTAACTTTGTCGCCAACTTTAAATTGAGATCTTACATCTTCAACTGGTTGTGATGATAATTCTTTACGTGGAATTACACCTTCAACCCCGGCATTTTCAATACCAACAACAACTTGTTGGTCATTATCAATAGCTAAAACTTCACCATTAACAACGCTTCCTACTGTAACTTGAGGAACACTATCCAATGCTTCTAATAAATCTTTGTTTGTATTTTCTTCACTCATCCCAAAATTCCTCCTTGAAACAACTCTAATTTGTATTTTAGACTAACTTAGCAATAAATGCTAGTCTATTGATTATCAAATTAACTATTTTTGACAATTTTCTACAATTTTTGATATCTCATTAACAACTTCGTTGATACTTAATGAAGTTGTATCTAATTCAATTGCATCTTCCGCTTTAACTAATGGTGATACTTTACGATGAGAATCTTTGTAATCACGAAGTTCAATTTCTTTTTTTAATTCTTCTAAAGGTGTATGAATCCCCTTTTCAGCATTATCCTTAAATCTACGTTCAGCTCGTTCTGAAACACTTGCTATTAAGAATATTTTAACTTCAGCATCTGGAATTACCGTAGTTCCAATATCTCTACCATCCATAACAATACCACCATCATTGGCAATATCTTTTTGTCGTTTAACCAAAATAGAACGTACGTTAGTTAAAGCTGCAACTGTTGAAACTGAATTAGTAACATCCTCTTGCCTAATATCATTAGTAACTTCATCGCCATCAATAAAAACTAATTGTCCTTGTTCAGATGGTTTAAAAGTTATTTCTGTACTTTCTAGCATTTTCACTATTTTAGATTCATTATGTAGGTCTATCCCTAAACGCATAGCCTTCAATGTAGTTGATCGATACATTGCACCAGTATCACAATAAATATAAGAGAATTTTTTAGCAACTAATTTAGCAACCGTACTTTTACCAGCAGATGCCGGACCATCAATTGCTATTCTTAACTTCTTCATTTTTAAATACCACCTAATTTTTATCTAACTCTTAACTTTTGACCAGGGTGAATTTGAGATTCACTAGTTAAATTATTCAATCTCAATAGTTCACTTTCAGAAATACCAGCATTGGTAGCTACTCTATAAACTCCCTGACCAGGTAACACAGTAGCATATTTTTCACCATTAGATGAATTTTGCTGACTACTACTTTCTTTGTTAGCACTGGCACTAACACTACTACTGTTATTTTTTTCACTGTTTGTATCTTTAACTGAACTGCTAGTTTTTGAAGATTCGTTTTTTACATTCTCGCTAGCATTGTCAGATGTTGATTTTGTAGAGCTATCTTTACTTTTTGTGCTAATACTTGATGCAGAATTTTCACTAGATTCTATTTTATTAGAGCTGCTGGTAGATTTTTTAGAGCTACTATTTTGACTAGCTTTTTTACTATGACCATCTTTATGGTGATTATATGATGAAACTGAAATATTAGACACACTTTTATCTGATTGACTGGCACTACTGCTGTTATCAGGACTTTTTAGTATCCCAAATGCTAATGCAAACAGTGCAATCATTACAATAATTGTTACCAAAATAATAGTGGTTACTTTATTACTATTATTTTGTTTACGCATTTTAGACCTAGACAAGTTACCATCTTTGTCTCTGTAATCTTCAAAAGTCTCATTCCAAGGCTCTTTGTTTTTATCACTCAAAATCATAACCTCCAGATTAATTAAACTATTTATATATTAACATTATAAAACAAAGAATTAATAATATCTCTCCAATTGGTATGATTTTGATTTGATTTTACGATATTTTTATTAAATAGCCCCAAAAATTTTAAATCAACTGTTGAATTAGAAGCACAACATTTGTCATTATATTCAGAAAATTGTTCATCAAAATAATTTAATAAATACTTTCTTAAGCATCCCTGTAGATTAACATACTCATGTAAAGATTTTAAACCTATAATCTTTTGATGAACTAAATTATTAAATATGCTTATAACATAATTTTTGGAATAATCTCTAGAATAATAATATTTTAATAGTTTAATCTTTTCATCGTCATTCGAAGTTTTAGCAAATATTTTGGCATTATCAAAGAAAAAATTAATTTCATCAGTACTAGGAACATCACCTAAAGCTAATTTATTTGCCAAACCTATATCACTATCTTGATATAAAACAATTGAAATGCTCTGCTTACCGTCACGTCCAGCTCGACCAATTTCTTGCATATATTCTTCAAGTGTAGTTGGCAAATGATAATGAATGATAAACCTAATATTATTTTTATCAATTCCCATACCAAAAGCACTTGTAGCACAAACCAAATCTAATTTATTATTCATAAATTGTTGTTGAATACGGTATCGGTTATCATCACTTATTCCAGAATGATAGGCTTCTACGTTTAATGAAGTTTTAGCCTTAATTAAATCAGTAACTTGGTTAGCTACTTTTTTGCTAGAAAAATATATAATTCCCGGAACCTTTAATACACTAAGTAGCCTTATCAAATAGTTCTGCTTGGTTTCCAAAGAACTAAAAGTATGTGTATTTAAAAAGATATTATCCCGATTAACTGAACAACTAATCAATTCCACATTCTGCGGACTTAAATTTAATTTTTCAACTATATCAAACCTTGTTTTTTTAGATGCTGTAGCTGTTAACATTAACACTTGCTTGATATTTAAATTACGAATGACCGATGATAAATCTAAATATTCAGGTCTAAAGTCCAATCCCCATTGTGATATGCAGTGAGCTTCATCGATTACCAACAAATCGATACACAAACTTTTAAAAATTTCTTGAATTCCATGATCAGATAACATTTCCGGTGAAACATAGATATATTTATATTTTTTTATATTTCTTATGACAAAATGTTTTTCTTGATTGCTTAAAGTAGAATTAAAAGCAATTGAATTTTTGTAACCTAAATAATGCATTCTATTTACTTGATCTTGCATTAAAGAAATCAATGGAGAAACGATTAATATCGTATGGTTTCGCATCAATCCAAACATTTGATATATAAGCGTCTTTCCTGCACCAGTAGGCAAAATAGCCATAGCACTTTTACCCTTTAGCAAAGCATCCAAAACTTCTAATTGTCCTGGTCGAAAATCTTCATATCCAAAATTACTCTTTAAAACATGCTTTAAATGTTTTTTTAATTTATCATTCATCAATGCTTACTCCTGAATATTTGATAAAGTCTAAAGCCAAAAAAGCTGATATGAGTTTGCTTAATTGTAACAAAACTCCACTCATCAATATTACCTTTTAAATTATGCTTAAAAAATTTTATAGTTTCATTATTCAAAAATAAACTGTAAGGAAAAGCAGTCTTGGGTAAAACAATTGCTGCATTTAACAAGTGTTCTTTAACCGTATTAGTTTTAATGTGTTTAATATGAGCTATTTTGTTAATTGAATTTCCCTTTATCAATAATTTAAAAGTATCAAAAGATGCATTCCCCATTAATTGAATATCTAAATCACTTAATAGCGGATACAAGAAATTATAATCCTGATTTGCTTTTATAAAAATTATTAACTCACTAAAAAGATCTAACTGCATAAAGTATAGTTGCAGGGAAGTAACATTTAGTTGACTTTTTTGTTGTTCATTAGTTAAGGCAATCCTTTTATGACCAGTTAAAGCCGTAGCAAATTGTATAGCTCTCTGATTATCTAATGAGTCTGCAAAATTATACAGTAATCGATGCATTTTTAAAATAAAGTCTGTTTTTTTATTATTTTTAAACCAATTTTTTATTAAATTATATTCTAATATGTTCATTTGCAAAGGAAAATATTGTTTATTGTGAAAACTGTATTCCGATACAATTTGAACTGCTAGCAAAAAACGTTTGCTAAATTTAGCAACGTTATATTTTTGATAAACATCAAGATGCTTTGGTAAGTAATAATTATCGATTAAATTTTTTTGCCTATCTAAACCTAATTTAGTTAACAATAAATGTTTATTATCTTTGGAGCGTCTTAAATAACCACTTTTTTCTAATTTGTGTACTTTGCTCATGATGCTAAATTCTTTAAATTTACTAAATACTCCGCAATAATCTAATAATCTATAACGCATACCCCAAAATAGCGTAGAAACTGTTTTTCTACCAGCTAATAAGTTTTCAATCAACTTAGGTCGGCGGGGTTGATTATATGAGAAAAGAAATATTAAGAATTCATCATCAATTTTCATCTAAATTCCTCTTATATTTTTTATTATTTTTTTATATATTAGCATAAAAGTTAAAGTAACAATTAACCCTTTGATAATATTAAAAGGTACTACCGCATATAAAACCAAATCTTGCACACTGTAGGCAAATTTGAAGCCTATAACATTAATGTATAAAGGCGTTATAACAAAAAAGTTAAGTACCGACATAACTGCAGTTAAAGCTAACGTTGTAAATGTGGTTCCCAATATGATTTCTTTGATTCCATTAAATCTTTTAACAAAAAAAGTTACAGAAAACAAAATAATTAAACTAGAAATAAAAGAAGATCCTACTCCTATTAAATTAATAATAGATGGACCTGTAAAGATAAAGTAAAGCAATGATTTCAGCAAAGCAATCATAAATCCATCTTTTCTAGTAAAAGTTAATGCACCTATTAAAATAGGGATGTCACTAAAATCAATTGTCATATAACTCGCTATTGGTATAACCGGAAACTTAATATACATTAAAAAGAAAGCTAAACCACTTAAAATTGAAATAGTAACTAATCTTTTGACACTAAATTGCTTTATACTCATAAAAAAATCCCCTTCTGAATTAAAGAGGCTTATCTTCAAAAAAATCTCTAAGACTAAAAAGTCAAAGAGATTTTATGCACGGATAAATAAAATCTTCTTTATACCAGACTATACTGTCGGTTTTGGAATTACACCAAATCAACTATCTAAAGATAGGTCACGGACTATTACCGCCGGTCGGGAATTGCACCCTGCCCCGAAGACAAACCAATTATTTTATTTTAATAAATATAACATGTTTAATATTTTTAAATCAATTATTTAGTAGCCATTTCTATTAATTTATCCACTTCATATTTCTTTAATGGACGCCATTCACCGACTTTTAAACCTCTTAAGTTTAAGAATGCGTATGATTCACGTTTAAGTTTTTTAACTGGATGATTAACTGCCGCAAGCATATTTTTAACTTCGTGATTACGTCCCTCATGAATAGTCAATTGTATAACGGAAGTATTATTCTTAGGATTTTGTTCAATTAAATTAGTTTTAGCTTTAGCAGTCTTTTTACCCTTTATTTCCACTCCAACTCTTAGTTGTTTTAATTCTTCATTAGTGGGAATTCCTTCAACCTTAGCAACATAAGTTTTATTAACTTCATATTTAGGATGGGTTAGATAGTTATCAAAATCACCATCATTAGTCATTAATATTAAGCCAGAAGTATCGTAGTCTAATCGACCAACAGGATAAATTCTTTCATTTACTTCTGGGAAAAAATCCATAACTGTTTTACGTTTTTTCTCATCTCGAACTGATGATATAACTCCTCTAGGTTTATAAAGCAAGTAATAAACTAGTTCTTCTTTTCCAATTGGAACATTATCAACCATAACTTCATCAGATACACCCACTTTAGTCCCTAGTTCAGTTACCACTTTACCATTAACTTTAACTCTGCCACTTTGAATAATAACTTCTGACTTACGACGAGATGCTACTCCTGAGCGAGCCATTAATTTTTGTAGTCTTTCCACTCTCTTATTTCTCCTTTATATTTGTATTTGGTAAATCTTTCAAACTATTTAAGCCAAAAACTTCTAAAAATTTTTGGGTAGTAGCATACAATGTAGGATTTCCCAAAACATCTTTTTTACCATTCTTCAAAATCAAGTTCAAATCTAGTAATTTTTGAATTGTACGTGAACTATTAACTCCACGAATTTCATCAATTTCAATTCTAGTAATGGGTTGTTTATAAGCAATAATTGTTAGAGTTTCTAAATTAGATTGACTTAACTTAATACTATCTTTTCCAACTAAATCGGTAATTAAATTATTAACGCATGGTTTAGTAGCAAAACGATATTTATTAGCTGAATTAAGAATTAACAACCCACTATCTTGGTTATGAAGTAAATCGTCATTCAAATCATCAATAATTAATTTTATTTGATTGGCGTCTATTTTTATTAAATCAATAATTTGAGCTAACGAAATACCCTGGTTACCCGATGCATATATTAACGCTTCAATTTTACCTTTATTGCTTATCAATTTAAAATTTCACCCCAGCACAATTCAAGAAATGTTTGTCAAATACAATATATCATTATCTTGTGATAAACTAATTATTTTATTTTTAGACATCTGTAAAATTGCTAAAAAATTAGTAACTACCTCTTCTAATTCATATTCTTCATCAAATAAATCTAAAAAATTAATTTTATGACCAGGTTTTAACTTTTTGATAATGAATTTAGTTTGATTTTCTATCGAAAAATTCCATTTTTTAACATTATGAGAATTTGTAATGTTCTTTAATTTCTTTTTGTGCAACAATTCGTTATACATATTACTTAAAATATCAACATCCGCATTAAGTATGTTATCAGAAAATTTTAAATGATTAATGTTAGGTGTATAAAAACTAGCTTGATGATTTATTAATTTTTCCAAATCATTAGCAAGATTTTTGTAATGCTTATATTCCAAAAGTTGTTGAACTAAGTCTAATCTAGGATCATCATCAACTTCATTAAAGTCATCATCATACGTAGGTAATAACATTTTAGCCTTAATATTCATTAACTTGGCAGACATAACAAAGTATTCACCAGCTATGTTAATATTTAATTTTTTCATATGCTTTAAGTGTTCGTTATATTGATTTGTAATTTGAGAAATTTGAATATCATATATATCCATTTGTGAATCTTTTATGAGTTTTAATAACAGTTCTAGTGGACCTTCAAAATTATTTAAATGAACGTGCCACTCACTCTGCTGGTTCGTCATTTTTTCGTTTCTCCCATATTTCACAAATAGAGGTAGTGTCCATGGTACCAATAACTTTTTTGTCTATATATATGTGTGAAAGTGCATCAATCATAATACAACAGTTATTAATACTCCAAGATTCTGGAGTAAGAATAATTCTTCTTACGATAATATTCTTAGATTTCTCTTCTACTGAAATAAGTCCTGCCCAGTTATTTTCTTTGTTTCTCCAAAGATATATATTTCTAGAGTTACTATTTGAATACCATTCAATTTCTTCTTCAACAAAATCAATATCATTAACTTCAGGTAATAAACTAAGCATATCCATTGCAATTTTTTTATATTCATTTCGATACTTAAATAACAAACTTAACACCTCTTATCAATCAAATTTCAGGATGATATTTATCATATACCTCAGATAATCTATGATTAGATATATGCGTATAAATTTGAGTTGTTGAAATATCTGAATGTCCTAACAAATCTTGGACAATTCGTAGATCAGCCCCATTTTCTAAGATATGTGTTGCAAAAGAATGCCTTAAAGTATGTGGAGTTACATTTTTTTTAATGCCTGCTAGGCTAACATATTTCTTTATTTTCTGCCAAATGCTCTGTCTTGAAAGACCACTACCATGCGCATTCAAAAATAGAAATGGTGACCGACGATTTTTAAGTAAAATCGATCGACTATGATTAAGATATATATTTATCCATTTACTAGCAACGTCACCAATAGGAATAATTCTTTCTTTATTACCCTTACCTAAAGTCTGAATTAAGCCTACGTTCAAATGCAAATCTTCGAGCTTCAAATGCACTAGTTCACTTACTCTTAAACCTGTCGCATACATAACCTCGAAAATAGCTCTATCTCTAATTCCATATTTATTAGATGTGTCTGGTACAGCCAACAGTTTATCTACTTCTTCAGTAGTTAAAACCGCTGGTAAATGCTGTGCTCTTTTTGGAGTATCAACTTTAGACATAAAATCATCATCAATATATTTAAATTGAACTAAATATTTAGAAAATTTTCGCAAAGTTGATACAGATCTAATGATTGAATTACGTGACAGATTATTTTCGTTCATATGTTTCATATAATTTAAAATAGTATCTTCATCTAGTAATTCAAAGTTATTTACACTGTTTATATTTAAATAACTAATAAAATGTTTTAAATCTTGTCGGTAACTTTTTATAGTATTTATGGATAAACCACGTTCAATTTTTAAAAAATGTAAATAATCTTCTAGTAAATCGTTATCTATAATCTTTAAAATTATTGATCAAACTCTTTTCCCTTATCAGTTAAGTAAGTTCCATTTTCAGATTGAGCAATCAATCTATTCTTGAGCAGATGACCAATTGCACGTTTAAATTGACCTTTACTAATTCCAAAGAATTTCTTTATATCATCAGGATTACTTTTATCATTGTAAGGAATAGTAAAATCTTCAGCATTTTTTAAAACTGCCATTAGCATTTTAGCATCATCAGAAATAGCTTCATATGCTCTTGGACGCATTGAAAGATTCAAAGTTCCATCTGGATGGACTCCGATTACTCGAACAGATAGTCTTTCACCTAATCGTGGTTCTAACTCACGTTCACTAGGGTGTATAAAACCAATTCGATAATCATCAGTTAATACTTTGGTACCAGCTAATTTTAATCTAAATGCAGTTGCTTTTAAATTAAAGTTCATCATATTTTTGTTTCCTGGAATAGAAATAGCCTTAAATACATCTTCATCAGCTAATTCACCCCAAATTCGATTTTTATTATCAATTTTTAAAGCAATCATAACTTTGTCACCACGTTGTGGCCACAAAGATTTAATAGTTGGTAAATCATCAAGGGATACTGCAATATCTTTATTAGGTAATCCTATATCTACAAAGACTCCTAGTCCAAATTTACTATTTACAATTGTTCCAAAAGCATAGTGATCTTGTTGCGATTTAGGCGCATTTCTAGTAATTTGCATCTTATGATCTTCGTTTTCATAAGCAAAGCCCTTAAAATTACTACCTAATTTTAAAGGTTTAACAATTTCTTTTTTGTCTAGAAAAAAAGTTTCTCCTTCTATTTGTACAAAATATCGTTTATCATTTTCGTCAGTAACTTTACCAGAAACTATCTTACCTAGAATGTTATTCATTAAAAAACCTCTTTCAATAATATATACGCTAATTTTACACTGGAATGAATACAAAGCAAAGTGCAAAAAGCGTTATGTAAAATAAAAGGACACGCCTTAGCGTGTCCTTTTAAAAATCATCTATTATAGTGAGTTTGCTGCACCATGATAAACGATACCACGTTGTGCATCTACTGTAATAGTTTCACCATCAGAAATTTTTTCTGTAGCATTGTTAGCACCAACAATAACTGGAATTCCCATAGAAATACCAACTACTGCTGCGTGTGATGTCAATCCACCATCTTCAACAATGATAGCACTAGCTTTCTTCATTGCTGGTAGATAATCTTTGTTAGTATTCTTAGCTACTAACACGCCACCGTCTACAGCCTTGCTGTTTGCGTCGGCAGCGTTACTTGCTAAAAAAGCTTTACCAATAACGGCTTTGTCACCGATTCCTTGACCTTGAGTCAATTTTGAACCGATTAACTTAACACGCATAACGTTAGTAGTACCTTTTTCGCCAACTGGAATACCAGCAACGATTAATACTAAGTCGCCTTCTTTAGCTAAACCAGTTTCAACGGCCTTGTTTGCAGCAAAGTCAAACATACCATCAGTAGTTTCTGGTTTTTCAACAACGATTGGTTGAACACCCCAGTTAATTGTTAAACCACGACGTGTACGGTCATCAAATGTCAATGCTAAAATATCAGCATTAGGACGGTATTTAGAAATCATACGTGCAGAGTAACCAGTTGAAGTAGATGTAACAATAGTTTTAATACCTAAGTCTTTAGCTAAAGCAGCTGCTTCTTTACCAAAGGCTTCAGTAACATCACCATTGTCGAATGCTGGACGAGCATCTGCATAAGTATCATAATGTTCTTCAGCTTTTTCATCTAATTTTCTCATCATATCTACGGCCTTAGCTGGGTACTTACCATTAGCACTTTCACCTGAAAGCATAGTAGCATCAGTACCACTGAATACAGCGTATTCAACATCTGAAGCTTCAGCACGAGTAGGACGAGGGTTTTCAATCATTGAATCTAACATTTGAGTAGCAGTAATAACTGGTTTACCCATTTCGTTACATCTGTGGATCAAGTGTTTTTGAACGATTGGAACATTTTCTGCTGGAATTTCAACAGCCATGTCACCACGAGCAATCATTAAACCATCAGACACATTCATGATATCTTCAAAGTTGTCGATACCTTCTTGTGATTCAATCTTAGGGAAAATTTGAACATCTTCCATGTGTTGTTCTTCAAGTAAAGTACGGATGTCAAGAACATCTTGTGGCTTTCTTACGAAAGAAGCAGCAATAAAGTTAATGTTCATTTTTTCAAGACCAAAACGAATATCGCTTGAATCTTTTTCAGTAATACCTGGTAAGTTAATTGAAACACCAGGAGCATCAACAGTTTTACGTGAACCTAGAAGTGCATCGTTTTGAGCAGTAACAACTAATTCTTTATTAGTTTCATCTTTTTCGTCAACAACAGTATCTAAAATACCATCATCAAACAAGATATGACCGCCAACTTTAACATCATCTAGTAATCCAGGATATGTTACAGCAATTTTATCTTTAGTTCCATCAAGACTTTCGTCCATAGAAATTCTGAATTGGTCACCAGTGTTGTATTGAATTTTACCGTCTTTTTGAACAGTAGTACGAATTTCAGCACCTTTAGTATCAAGCATGATACCAACTGTTTTACCAGTTCTCTTTTCAGCTTCATGCACCTTGTTCAAACGATCAAAATGTTCTTCATGGTCACCGTGTGAGAAGTTAAATCGAAAAATATTAGCTCCTGCTTCGATCAACTTAACGATAGTATCGACGTCGGTACTAGCAGGTCCTAAAGTACTTACGATCTTTGTTTTCTTCATAAGTCAAAATCTCTCCTTTTATTTTGCAACTAGTTAATTTAGCTTCATAAAAAACTAATATAAACCAACTACATAATTAGAATTCAACATAATTGTATCACTTTTTAAAAAGTATGTCTGCTATGGATTACCTGTTTTTTGTAATTTATTGTACAAAAATCATTTATAAATAGCATTATCTTTTCCTAAAATAAGTTTTAACGAATCGATAGCCGAATTGGTCCCATTTATTTGGTAAGGCTCTCGTAAAATCCTAGTGGAATCATCACTATCTCTATGAATTATTATAGGTATTTTACCAAGATTGTTTTGTATAATAAAATACAATTTACGCCAAGTTTCCTTAGAATCATGTTGATTATCAATCTTTAAATATAACTTCTTGGTAGAATGCTTTTCAGGCTTAGGATAATTAATTGCTAAATTAATTGTTCGAGCAATTAATTGTTTTGAACCATTATTTTTAGAATCTACATCGACTTTTCCATTAATTAAAATAACTTTACTAGTTTTTAAATAACTCTTACATTTCAAAAAAGCATTAGGAAAAACCACCACACTATAACTACTACTCATGTCTGAACCATTCAAGAAAGCCATCTCTTGTCCCTTTTTAGTACGAATAACTTTAATATTATTAATAAAAAACAAAGTGTTAACGTAACTATCAACTGCTGGAAATTCGTCACTGAAAGTTAATTTATACTGTCTTCGCAAATATAAATACTGTTCTACTGGATGTCCAGAAAGATACACGCCTAAAATTTCTAGTTCCTTATTTAGTTTATTGCTCAAAGATATCTCGTTAAAATGTCTTACTTTAGGTTTTAAGTTATTAAATAAAGTAATTGAATTGCCAGATAAATTAATTGAACTAATAAATTCGGGAATAGCATTTAAAAGCTCCGCATGATTGTATCCAAAATCATTTAAAGCCCCTGAATAAACTAGTAGCTCAAGTAACTCTGGTTTTCTGAATTTTTTATCAATTCGTCTAATAAAGTTTTCCAAATTAGTATACTTACCATTGTCAGATCTTTCACTAATTATAAATCTTATGAAATCAGTTCTTAACCCCTTAATAGACCTGAAACCAAATACCAAATTGTTATTTTTTATGGTAAACATTTCTTCACTTAAATTAATATTGGGTCCTGCTATTTTAACGTTTCTAGCTTTAGCCTCATTAAAATATATCTTGGTCTTGACAGCATTATTAAGTACTGAATTAAAAATATTGGTATAAAAGGCTAATGGATAATGAACTTTCAAGTAAGCTAATTGAAAAGCCATTTTACTGTAAGCATAAGCATGTGATTTATTAAATCCATAGCTGGCAAATTGATCAATATAAGAAAATGTTTTTTCAGCAGTGTCGATAGAAAAACCTTTACTTAAAGCGCCATTAACAAATTTATCATGTATATTATCCATAACTGATTGTTTCTTCTTGCTCATTGCACGTCTTAAAATGTCAGCTTCACCCAAAGTGAATCCAGCCATGGCAGAAGCTAATTGCATAACTTGTTCTTGATACACAATTATTCCAAACGTTGGCTGTAATATTTTTTTCAATTGTGTATCCGAATTAATTTGATAGTTGTCATTTTTTCTCTTAATAAAATTATCAATATTATGCATTGGACCTGGTCGATAAAGAGCATCTACTGCTGCTATTAATTCAAAACTATTGGGTTTTAATTTTCGCAAGACGTTTTTTATTCCACTCGACTCAAATTGAAAAACTCCATTAGTTTGGCCTTTTTGAAAACAATTAATAGTATCAATGTCATTTAAATTAATTTGATTAACTTTTAAATACTTACCAGTAAGTTTATAAATGGTATCTACAATATGAGCAATTAATGATAAATTTCGCAAACCTAAAAAATCCATTTTCAACAGACCTACTTGCTCTACATAGTTTTTTGAATATTGTGTCATTAATAAACCTTCATTTCCCATTTGTACTGGCGCATTATTAATTAATTTATTAGCACTAATAATAACTCCGGCTGCATGAGTAGAATAATGTCTGGGAATTCCTTCTAATTTAAGTGAAACATCAAAAATAAGTTGATTAATTCTATTATCACTCACTAAATTAGACAATTTTTTAGACTGTTTAATGGCTTCTGAAAGCTTAATGTTAAGTTGAGTTGGAATTGCATCACTCCATTTACTCATTTGCATAGAATTCAAACCAAATACTCTACCTACATCCCTAACTACCTGTTTTGCTGATAAAGTTCCAAATGTAACTATTTGAGAAACATAGTCATCACCATACTTATTATGAACATAATTCAAAATTTCATTACGCTTATCATCTGGAATATCTAAATCAATGTCTGGCATTTGTGCTCGCTCTTCATTTAAAAATCTTTCAAATAGCAACCCATATCGAATAGGGTCAACATCAGTAATTTTTAATGCATAAGAAACAAGGGAGCCTGCCGCAGAACCCCTTCCTGGTCCAGTCATAATATTATGTTGATGTAAATAATTAATAACATCCCAAACAATTAAAAAATAATCATTAAACCCCATTCGATTGATTACGGTTAGTTCTTGTGTCAGTCGTTGTTTATATTTTAATACTATATTTTTGTCAATTTCACCCTGCTTAATTCGTGATCGTAAACCATCTTCACAAAGCTTTTGTAAAAACTGTGCTGATGATAAATGTAAATCATTTTTAAATTTTGGCAATTGTGGCTGTTGTTTCACAATTTTTAAATTACATGCCTTGCTAATATAATCATTTGAAACTAACGCTGAATTTAGGCCTTGCTTATCAAATAATTTATACATTTCATCACAGTTACGTAGCCATGCACTACCTAAAATGTGACTACTTTCTAATGGATCCACTATTTTTTGACCACTATCAATTGAATTTAACACATCCACTGCAAAATAATCATTAGCATTTAAATATTTAACCGGTGATAAAGCAACTGTGCTAGTTTGAGTATTTTTAGACAAATTAGAGATGATTTGAATCAAATTATCTGATGTATTAATGTCTAAACCAAAATAAAGTGATTGTTTATCCATATTTAATTTCAATTTATGAATATAATCAATGGCTAAATTTTTTTGTCCACGCATTAGTAAAGAAAAGATTTCAGAATTTTTCGGTATAACAATAAAAAGATTATTTAAATATGACTTGATATCATTCAATGTTAACTTAGCATCTAAATTATTACGATTTTCAGTCATTTTTAAACTAGATATTTTCATTAAGTTTTTGTAACCTTCAAAATTTTTAGCTAACAATATAAGCTCAAATGATTGATCAAAAATTTCCATCCCCATCAGTTCAATAGTAAGCCCTATAATGGGTTTAACATCATTTTTTAGACATTCATCATAAAATTCTATAGCTCCATACATAACATTTTTATCTGTTAAAGCTAAACTTCGATAACCCTTTTCCTTAGCGTCTAATACTAATTTCTTTATGGATATATTACTTTGGAGTAAACTATAGGAACTTATGACCTGTAATGGGGTATAACTCATAAAATCATCCTTTCTCATTGATTAAATTATAACAAAGTTATCTTATTTTTTTGATATGAATAGTTTGTTTGAATTTTTATATGATTTTATGCTAAAATCTTAATGAATTGCGAGGTGGATATAATGCGTTTTATTTCTGCAAATTTAACAATTATTTTCTGGTCAGCAGTATTTGGTGAAGTTATTGGTTATATCTCAAGTGACTTAACTTCATTACCTTATTCTGCAACACAGATAGCAATTGTTACTGTATTAACTGCTGTTATCTTAGTAAACGGTATTAACCTAATGATGGATAAAAAAGCAGTTGAAAAATAAAAAGGTTTGAACATTTACATGTCCAAGCCTTTTTATTTTGTATTTTTTATTCAAAAATTAATTTGTCGTCTTTTAAATTAATTTGAACCTTAGAATTGTCTTTAACTTTACCAGCAATAATCAACTTAGCTAATGGAGTTTCAACGTAACGAGTAATAAATCTTTGTAATGGTCTAGCACCGTATTGAGGTTGATAACCCTTTTTAGCAATCCAATTAATTGCATCATCACTAATCTTAATTTGAATCGATTGTTCTAAAGTACGTTTAGACAACTTACTAATTACTTTCTTAACAATCAATTTAACGTCATCTAATGACAATGGTTTGAAAGTAATAACATCATCAATTCGATTTAAAAATTCAGGTTTAAATTTAGTTTTTAATAAAGCGTCAACCGATTTCTTGGCATCTTCACTAATGTTTCCATTATCATCAGTTCCACTAAGTAAAATATCAGAACCAAGATTTGAAGTCATAATTAAGATAGTGTTTTTAAAGTCAATTGTACGTCCTTGACCATCAGTAAGACGCCCATCATCCAATACTTGTAACAAAATATTAAATACATCTGGATGAGCTTTTTCGATTTCATCAAATAAAACAATGGTATATGGATCACGTCGAACAGCTTCAGTCAACTGTCCACCTTCTTCATAACCTACATAGCCTGGTGCAGCTCCTACTAGTCGAGAAACTGATTCTTTTTCCATATATTCAGACATATCAATTCTTACCATATGATTTTCTGAATCAAACAGATTTTCAGCCAAAGCCTTTGCTAATTCCGTCTTACCTACACCTGTTGGTCCTAAGAATAAGAAAGAACCTAGTGGTTTACTTGGGTCTTGTAAACCTGCTCTTGACCTTAAAACTGCATCAGAAACTGCTTCAACTGCCTCATCTTGGCCAACCACACGTTTGTGTAAATTCTTATCTAAATTCAATAATTTTGCACGTTCACCTTGCATCAAACGTTGAACTGGAATGCCAGTTTCACGACTTAAAACATTTGCAATTTCATTTTGCGTTACAGATTCACTAACTAACCAATCATTAGAATGATCTTGTTTTTCCATATCAGCTAGTTCTTGTTCTAATTCAGGAATAGTTCCATGTTTTAAAATTGCCGCTTGATTTAAATCATAGTTACTCTCAGCTTGTTGCAAATCATTTTTGGCTTTATCTAATTCGCGCTTTTTATCGCCCAATTTTTTAATAGCATCTTTTTCACGTTGCCAACGAGCATTTAAATTATTAACCTTTTCTTTGGTTTCAGCTAACTCAGGAGTCAGTTTAGATAAACGTTGTTTAGAGGCATCGTCAGTTTCATTTTTCAATGCAGCTTGTTCAACTTCTTGACGAATCAATTGACGATTAGCTTGATCTAACTCGGTAGGACTGGAATTCATTTCCACTCGAATGGTAGATGAAGCTTCATCTACTAAATCAATAGCTTTATCCGGTAAATAACGATCAGTAATATAACGGTCAGCTAGTTTAGCAGCTGAAACTAAAGCATTATCATGAATTCTTACTCCGTGATGAATTTCTAGACGTTCCTTAATTCCACGTAAAATAGTAATCGTGTCATCTACTGAAGGTTCTTTCACCATTACTCTTTGGAAACGTCTTTCCAAAGCCTTATCTTTTTCCATATATTTACGATATTCATCAACGGTTGTTGCACCAATTAAATGCAATTCACCACGCGCTAACATTGGTTTCAAAATGTTTCCCGCATCCATGCTACCTTCAGTCTTACCAGCACCAACGATATTATGAATTTCATCAATAAACATGATGATTTGGCCTTCAGATTTTTTAACCGCTTTTAATACTGCTTTCAAACGCTCTTCAAATTGTCCACGATATTTAGCACCGGCAATTAAAGAACTCATATCTAGTTCAAACAATGATTTATCTTTTAAATTATCCGGTACGTCGTTAACAGCAATTCTTTTAGCTAATCCCTCAACAATAGCAGTTTTACCTACTCCAGGATCTCCCAAAAGAATTGGATTATTTTTGGTCATTCTAGATAGAATACGAATTACATCTAAAATTTCTTCATCTCGACCAATAATTGGTCCTAATTTACCAGCCCTAGCTTCTTTAACTAAATCAGTCCCATACTTTTCTAAAGCTTGAAAAGTTTCTTCTTGATTTTTAGAAGTCACTTTTTCACCTCCACGAATTTGTTTAACAATATTAAGAATTAATTTCTTATCAATTCCATTATTTTTTAAGTAGTCGGTTAATTTACAACCACTTAAATCCATAAGTGCAATCGCTAATGTATCGATTGCAATATATTGATCACCTAAAGCTTCTTTTTCTTTATCTGCATTTTGTAGTAACGAAAGCATATTAGTTGATAAAGATTGTCCATAATTAACATTAGAACCCTCCACTACGGAAATGGAATCAAGTTCATGGTCAATTTCTGTTTCTAATTGATCAAGATTTAATTTTGCTTCAGAGAATATTTGACGAACTAATTCTCCCGGTTGAATTAAAAATTTAAATAAATGTGCAATACTTATATCTTGGTGTTTACGATTATTAGCTACCTTTTGTGCTTCAGCTAATGCTTGATTAACTGATTCTGTAAAATTTTCTGGATTCATATATCTTCACCCACTTTAAAATAAAAAATACTTAGTAAGTCATAATTTATGACCTATAAGTATTTTATCAAAAGTAATTATCAGATAAAAATATTTTGACCTTTTTTGACCTAAATATTTTTAGTATTCAATTTAGCAACTTCAATAATTAAATCAACTGCTTTTTCCATGGTTTGTAATGATACATACTCAAAACGACCATGCATATTTTCGCCACCAGCAAATAAGTTAGGTGTTGGAATCCCCATAAATGAAATTTTAGATCCATCAGTTCCACCACGTACTGGAAATATATTAGGTTTAATGTCTAAATTAAGCATAGCCTGTTTAGCTAAATCTACAACGGTCATATCTTTTTTAATAACCTCAGCCATATTGTAATATTGATCTTTAAGCGTCAATTGAATTCTTTGGCCAGAATATTGAGCATTAATTGTATTCACAATGCCTTGAAATAATTGTTTTCGACTTTCAAATGCATCTCGATCATGATCTCTAATTATATAATTTAAAACTGCTTGATCAGGAGTTCCATGCATATCAGTTAAAAAGAAAAATCCTTCTCGTCCATCAGTCAACTCTGGACGATCGTGTTTTGGAAGTTGATTATGAAAATCCATTCCCAGTTGAAGCGCATTAACCATAATGCCCTTAGCTTCAGCAGGGTGTACATCCGTTCCTGATATAACTAACTTAGCACTAGCAGCATTAAAAGTTTCATACTGTAAATCTCCTAATGGCCCACCATCTACAGTGTATGCAATATCAGCATTAAAATCTTGAACATCAAAATGATCTGCACCAGTACCAATTTCTTCATCTGGACCAAAGCCTATAATAATCTCACCATGTGGAACTTCTGGATGATCAATTAAATATTGCACAGCAGTAATAATTTCAGTTACTCCTGCTTTATCGTCTGCGCCAAGTAATGTATTACCATCAGTAGTAATTAAAGTGTCACCTACATATTTATTTAAGCTTTTAAATACTTGTGGGTCTAAGCGGTATTCACTAGTACCTAATTTAATAACATTACCGTCATAACGTTCTATAACCTGTGGATTAATATTTTCTGAATTAAAATCAGCCGTATCAACATGGGCTATAAATCCGATTTTAGGTAAATAACCTTCTACGTTAGATGGTAAATTAGCAAATAAATATCCACTTTGTGAGTTAATTCTAACGTTGTCTAAACCTATAGATGTCAATTCGTCTTTTAGCATATCAATAAAAATTACTTCTCGTTTAGAAGACGGTATACTTTCACTTTGCTCATCAGATTGAGTATTTATTTTCACATATTTTAAAAATCTATTGAGCATATCATTATAACTATTCATAAAACAAAATCCTCTCTTAAATAAAAGTAAATGGATACGTATTAATTTGGGAATCAACAATGTCGATGCCCCAGTTATATTGTTGGTTCCAAGTATTAAATAATTTTAAAAGTTGCTTTTTACAAATACTTTCAATGTGATGTCCTGGATCAATGACCGAAATGCCATCAGCAAGCATGTCATGACCAGTATGATAGTATACATCCCCAGTAATATATACATCAGCATGTTTATGCATTGCATCATGATAAAACTTACCACCGTCACCACCTAAAATAGCTACTTTTTTAATCTTTTTAGTTGGTGTATTACTAATCAGTCTTAAACCTTTAATATTAAAAATCTTCTTACATGTATTAGCAAATTCAATAACCGTTGATTCAGATGTTAGTTCACCAACCCGGCCCATGTAAAAATCTTGATCATATTTATTAAACATAAAAGATAAGCCTTGAACATCACTTAAATTTAAAGCTGATGCTAACCAGTCATTCATTCCACCAACAGCATTATCTAAATTAGTATGTGCAGCATAAACAGTAATATCGTGTTTAATCAATTTCGCATACATCGCATTTTGTGGAATCGACAAGTCTAAATTTTTAGCTGGTCGAAACATTACTGGATGATGTGCAAAAATAAAATCAACATGGTTATTAATAGCTTCATCAACTACCTCGGGTCGAACATCTAAAGTAGTCATAACTTTATTTATGTCCTTGTTCAAAGAGCCAATTTGTAGTCCAACTGGGTCGCCTTTAACTGCTATGTCCTTTGGTGCAAATTGTTCAAAACGTTTTACTAAATCAATTCCTTTCACTTTTTAACACCTCATCTATTTTAGATATTTTATCTTCAATTGCATTAATTCGATCAATAGGTCTATGTTTTTTAGCTTGATTCATTTGATTAATTACTTCACGCATACGCAATTGCTCATTATGCCATTTATCAACAAAAGTTTGCGATTTAGCTCTAAGTAAAAATGGTCCAAATTGCAATTCATCTTTATCATAAAGTACCATTGAATCAACTTTTTCAGCAACAATTATTTCGTAAGTATGACCATCTTCGCGAATAATATCTTCGTTAGTTATCTTATAATAATTATTCATCAACCACATTCTAAGCACTAGTTCGCCTACGTTAGGTTGTAAAATTAATTTTTCTTTACCATTTAATTTATTTTTACCACGTTCTAAAATATCACGTATTAAAGTTCCGCCCATTCCAGCAATAGTTATACAATTAATGTTATCAGACAAATTAATGGCATCTAATCCGTCAGCTAATCTAGGCAATATAACTCCATCTAGATGTTCTAATGTTATTTCATGTTCTGCATTTTCTAAAGGTCCCTTAGCAACTTCACCAGCAATGGCATATGAAATTTTATTGTTTTTAGCTAAGTAAACTGGTAAGTATGCATGGTCAGAGCCTATATCGGCCATTCGACTATTTAATGGCACGTAACTAGCAACTGTTTTTAAACGTTCTGATAAATGATTAGAATCCATCATTAAACTCCTTTAGGGAAAAATTTATTAAATTTATTATATCTTAAATAAAAAGCAGATGCATTCGTGCATCTGCTTTTTTAATTAATATTTTATTCAAGAAAATCTTTTAATTGTTTACTACGTGATGGATGACGTAATTTACGCAAAGCCTTTGCTTCAATTTGACGAATTCTTTCACGAGTAACCCCAAACACTTTTCCAACTTCTTCAAGAGTGCGTGTACGACCGTCATCTAAACCAAAACGAAGTCTTAATACATTTTCTTCACGATCAGTTAAAGTATCCAAGACACCTTCCAATTGTTCCTTTAGAAGTTCATATGCCGCATGTTCGGATGGACTAGTAGCATCTTGATCTTCAATAAAGTCACCTAAATGAGAATCATCTTCTTCACCAATTGGTGTTTCTAATGAAACAGGTTCTTGTGATATTTTCAAAATACCACGTACTTTTGAAGTTGGCATATCCATTTCGGCACCAATTTCATCAGGAGTAGGTTCACGTCCTAAATCTTGTAGTAATTGTCTTTGAATTCTAATCAACTTATTAATAGTTTCAACCATATGAACTGGTATTCTGATAGTACGAGCTTGGTCAGCAATTGCACGCGTAATTGCTTGTCTAATCCACCAAGTTGCATAAGTAGAGAACTTAAATCCTTTACGGTAATCAAACTTCTCAACAGCTTTCATCAATCCCATGTTACCTTCTTGAATTAAATCTAGGAACTGCATCCCTCTACCTACATAACGTTTAGCAATTGAAACTACCAGTCTTAAGTTAGCTTCAGCAAGTTCTTGTTTAGCTGCTTCATCGCCATCTTCAATTCTTAAAGCTAAACTAACTTCTTGATCAGCAGTTAATAAAGAAACTCGACCTATTTCTTTCAAGTACATTCTAACTGGATCATTAATTTTAACTCCAGATGGGGCGGACGCTGTGTTTTTTAGTTCTTTTTGAGTTACTTTCTTAGCAGCTTTTAAAGCACGTGGATCTGGATCGCCATTTTCATCCACAACACTAATTCCAGAATCTTCAATTTTTTCTAATAGTTTATCAGTTTGATTAGTAGTTAATTTAAATGGTAACGCAATTCCATTATTAATTACGTCATAGGTAACATGACCTATTTTTTTATATTTTTTAATAAAAACATTTAAAGAATCTTTATATTCTTTTTGGTTTAATTTTTTATCAGTCATTCAAAGAGCCTCCTGTTAATCCTTGTCAATCAACTGTTGTTTCTTTTTTAATTTGATGATTTCAATGGCTAGCTGAGTTTGACGATCAATATCCCCTAATCTAGTAGCTTCTTTAAATTCATCTTTTTTAGACTTTAATTTAATGTCTATCGGTGCTTGGTTCATAATTATATTAACATAATCATCTATCTCTTTTACACTACTTGTGCCTAAAACATTAGAAACTTCAATATCAATCATTAACTTTTGTAAATTATCTTCCTTAATAAAATCAGTAAATTCAGATATGTTAAATTCATCATGTTCAGCAAAATATCCTTGTGCTAATAGAAAAAGCATTTGATATTTTTCATGAACAAAGTTAAATCCATCAATTCCCATAATCTGTATCCAAATATTATGATCATGAAGCATTCGATATAATAACATTCTTTCGGCATTTTCCACTTTGCTAATTAAACGTTTGTTATTAACAAGTTTAGATAACGACTCACGATTAGTACTAGTAGTTACTGAATTAGTAGGTTCAAAAGCATCTATTTCATCTAATTGTTTAATTAATATGTTTTTATCAATGTTAAACTGTTCAGTCAATTGATTTAAATATATTTCTCTTTCAATTGGCTTAGACATTTTAGCAACTACTTTTAATACATCGCTAATATAAGAAGTTAAATCTTTTTCATTGTCTAAATTACGATTTAATTTCAAATATTGCATTTCAAATGAAACCGGTGATTCCTTTGCTGAATCAACATAATTAAAGAATTTATCTTCACCATATTGTTTCCGGTATTCGTCAGGATCAATCCCTTTAGGCATTTTTATAACACCTAAGTCTAATTGACTACCTTGTAAAAGTTTCAAAGCCCGATCAATCGCATTTTGTCCTGGAATATCACCATCATAACAAATATATAAATTTTTAGTATGTCGCTTTATTTGATAAATTTGTTCCTTAGTTAAACTAGTCCCCATAGATGCTATTCCATTTTTGACATTCGACTGAAAAGCAGAGATAACATCCATAAATCCTTCAAACAAAATAACTGAATGTTGCTTTCTAATTTCGTCTTTAGCATTACTAAAATTAAAAAGCACTTTTCGTTTATTAAATATTTCAGTTTCTGGACTATTTAAATATTTAGCTTGATTATTTTGATCAAAAACCCTTCCAGAAAAAGCAACTACTGAACCATTAGTATCAGTAATTGGAAACATTATTCTATCAAAAAATCGATCTTTTAAATTCCCATCAGCATCCTCAATAAAAAGCCCTGATTTTCTTAGCAAATCATAAGAAATCTTTTTTTGTTTAAAAAATTCTTCTAATATTTTTTGCTGGGGAGCAAACCCTAATTGATAATGTTCAATTGTATCATCAGATAAGCCTCTATTTTTAAGGTATTCAAGAGCTTGTTCACCCATTTCGGTATTAATTAAAATATGGTGGTAAAGCTTCTTAGCGTCCTCATGTAAAGATATTAAATTCCTATTTGGACTATTTACATGATTATTGTTGTTTTCTAAATACTTATCCGAAAGTTGAATTCCCTGCATATCTGCAACCTTAACTACTGAATCCGGAAATGATATGCCCTGTAAATCCATTAAAAATTTAAAAACGTTTCCTCCACGACCGCAGCTAAAGCAATGGAAAATCTGTTTATCTTCAGATACTGAAAATGAAGGTGTTTTTTCAGCTTGAAAAGGACATAAACCAAAATAGTTACTTCCCGATTTTTTTAGTTGAACAAATGAACTAATTACATCTAAAATATTAGTTTGATTTCTAACATTTTCAATAACCTCTTCTGGTATCATAGCCAAAATAAACACCCCCATTATAAGAACTTAAAGCCGCACTTTGAAGTGCGACTTTAAAAATATAGATATTAAATGTTATCACATTTTAAATACTATTCCAAATATTTTACTTAATGATTAATTCATTTAAATCACCAAACCATTTAATCATATTAGAAATAATGGTCAATTGTTTTAAATGATTGTTTTTAATTTTTTCATCTTTAGCCATTACCATAGTTTGATCAAAATAATTATTAATTAAAATGGGTAGTTGCATTAATCTTTCATAAGCTTCTGAAGCATTTAATTCAAAATAGCCATCTTGCATTGCATTAACTTTTTCAAACAACGCTTTTTCTGAATCATTTTCAAATAATGATGTATCCACTGTTAATTCATCTGGTTTAAATGAAGCTTTTTCTGAAATTCTTAAAACACGATTTAAAGCTTCTATAGAATCTTTAAAGTTATCATTATTTTTATCGTTATTAATGACATCAGCACTATCAAAAATAAATTTAACATCCGCATTTAAGCCATTAGTCATTGCTTCAATAATATCATGTGAATATTTATCACCTTTTAGAATTTTTACAATTCTATCTTTAATAAATGCAACAATTTCATTTATTTCTTTATCTTGGTCAAGATTTGGAGCAACATCGTTAGCATTTTCTAATTCAACAAATTTACTCATCATAGCTTTTAGTGGTAAATTAAGTTGTTTATCTTCAATAATTCTAACAATTCCGTTAGCTTGTCTTCTTAATGCATATGGATCATTAGATCCACTAGGGATCATCCCTGCAGCAAAGAAGGTTAAAATACTATCAAATTTGTCAGCTAAGGCTAAAACAGCTCCCACTTTACTTTGTGGCAATTGTCCATTTGCTGAAATAGGCATGTAATGTTCTCTAATAGCTGTGGCTACAACATTATTTTCGCCATTAATCAAAGCGTATTTTTCACCCATAACACCTTGAAGTTCAGAAAATTCACCTACCATGCCGGTAACTAAATCAAACTTATAAATGTTAGCTGCTCTAGATAAGTCAGTTAATTCTGATTGATTCAAGTTAACCATTTCACCAATGCAATTAGCAATAACGTTTACACGTTGCATTTTTTCAAACATTGTGGAAATTTTATCATGAAAACTAACTTTTTTAAGCTTATCAACATAAAATTGTATATCATGTTTTTGATCTTCATGATAAAAGAACATGGCATCTTCTAATCTAGCAGTTAAAACTTTTTCATTTCCAGTTGAAACGTTTTCCAAATATTCAGAATTTCCATTACGTACAGAAACAAAATAAGGTAATATTTTTTCATTATCAGCATCTTTAACATAGAAAAAGCGTTGATTATCGCGCATTGAAGTAATCAAAACTTCTGAAGGTAATTCTAAATATTTCTCGTTAAAGCTACCAAAAAAGGCAGTAGGCCATTCAACTAAATTGTTAACTTCTTCCAATAAGCCGGAATCAATATTGATGGTCCAATTATTATTAGCAGCAATTTCATTAATTTGTGACTCAATTAATGCTTTACGTTTTTGAGCATCAACGATTACATACTCTTTTTCCAAATCACTTGCATAATCATTGGCATTATCAATGCTTATATCTTTACCTAAGAAACGATGCCCACGACTAATTCGATCTGATTTAACATCTAAAATTTGAATAGGAATAACCTTATCATCTAGTAATGAAACAATCCATCTAATTGGACGAATATATTCTAAGTTATAAACGTTCCATTTCATCATAGTTGAAAAGTTCATACTAGTAATAACATCTTTCATTCCAGAAAGAATTTCTGCTACAGATTTACCTGGAATATGTTTTTGAACAAAAACGTATTCTGTACCTTTAACTTCCTTAAAAGTAATATCATCAGTAGTCATACCTTGTCCCTTAGAGAATCCGATTGCAGCTTTAGACCAATTACCTTCACTATCTAAAGCAATCTTTTTAGCCGGACCCTTTACAGATTCATCAATATCAGGTTGTTTGTCAGCTAAACCTTCAATTTTAATTGTTAGTCGACGAGGAGTTGAAAATGGAATTATGTCAGAATAATCCATTCTGGTTTCCTTTAAATACTTTTTAGTTCTATCAACTAACTGTTTAATACTAGGAGTTACCGCATGTGCGGGCATTTCTTCTAAGCCAATTTCCAATAGAAATGTATGAGCCATCTTATTTATCCTCCTTATCGTCTTTTAGCAATTCTGCTCGTTTCTTTTCATCTTTAATTAATGGGAAGCCTCGTTTTTTACGTTCAGCAATAAACGCTTTGGCAATTGAACGAGCCATATTTCTAATTCTAGATAAATAACCAGCACGTTCAGTTACAGAAACCGCTCCTCTGGCATCTAACAAGTTAAATGTGTGACTACATTTTAGTACATAATCATATGCTGGATGCACTAAACCATTAGCAATCTGTTTCTTAGCTTCTTTTTCAAAAGAATCAAACATATCTAAAAGCATTTCTTGATTACTTTCTTCAAAACTATACTTAGAATGTTCATATTCGGGTTCTTTAAAGATATCACCATATTTAACACCATCACCCCATTCTAAGTCATAAACACTGTTTACATCTTGAATGTAGGAGGCTAGTCTTTCTAATCCGTAAGTAACTTCAGCAGCAACTGGGGCCATAACTTGGCCACCAACAATTTGGAAGTAAGTAAATTGAGTAACTTCCATTCCGTCTAGCCAAATTTCCCAACCGACACCGGCACAACCCATTGAAGGATTTTCCCAGTTATCTTCAACAAATCGAATATCATGTTCTAACGGATTAATACCTAACTCTTTTAGACTACCTAAATATAATTCTTGAATATTCTCTGGAGAAGGTTTCATAATTACTTGGAATTGATGATGTTGGTATAAACGATTTGGATTTTCACCATATCTACCATCTGCTGGTCTTCTAGAAGGCTCAACATATGCAGCATTCCATGGTTCTGGTCCGATTGCTCTTAAAAAGGTGTATGGACTCATTGTACCTGCACCCTTTTCAGTATCATAGGATTGCATTAACATGCAACCTTGTGATGACCAATATTGTTGCAATTTTAAAATTATTTCTTGCATTGAAAGTTTTTTTGTCATTGTTATCCTCCCCAATTTTAATCCATAAAAAAAACCTATGTAAAAAAGTAATAAACAATTTTACATAGGGACGATATAATCGCGGTTCCACCCTAATTTTGGACTAATCAAAAATCCAACAACTTAATTTAAAGAGTTCAAAAAGCGCCAATATCCTTTTATAATCTATGATTAGCTCACACCACATCTAATCTCGCTGAAAAAAATTATAAAATAATTCTTTTATCTTAACTCTAATTATTCATATAGTTTAATATTAAATTAGCTATTATAAAAAGTCAATTTTATATTTTAAAATTATTCATTTGATCTAAAAATTTTTTACTTTTTAACTTTATTCCTAAATCATTTTCATAAATATTATCAAAAAAAGAACGCAATTCTTTTTTGGTTTGATTATTAACTTTAATATTATTAATTTTAGAAAGTTCGATAATAGAAAATTTACGTAGGTAATAAATTGTCTTTTTGTCCAATCTTAATCGACATAAATCTTGATTAAAGTGGTTAGAACATATTAATCCGCCCATCTTTTCAGAATAGTCTAAATCTAAATCAGAACGACCGCAAATCACACACCCGCGTAATTCTGGGGCGACTCCAAAAACGGATAATAGCTGAAGTTCCATGATGTTAGTAACAATCTGTGGATCCATTCCAACATTTATTAGCTTTAAACTATAGAATAATTTATTAAACCACTCTAGACTATGATAACCATCTTCAAAGGCTGTATCTAAAAGATTCATAATATAAGTCGCATATGCATTTAGATAAATATCTTCAGATATATTTAAATAATGTTTAACATCAATTGGACTAATAATATAACACAACAAATCTTTTTTTATGTTACCAGTGTATTTGCCATAACTAAATGGCAAAATATCAGCAGCTAATTTATAATTCTTTTTTCTAGCCCCTCTTAAAAAAAACATTTTAGGACCAAATTCAGCAGTGAAAAATTTAACTAGCATATCATGTTCACGATAATTTTTACGATACATTAAAATCCCGTGAAAATCTATATAGTGATAATTTTTCATAACATTACCACCTTAATAGTATTAGTAATTGTCTTTACGATATCCCAAAGATTTTAGCATAGCCGATTTATCACGCCATCCTGGTTGAACTTTAACCCATAGTTCTAAGAATACTTTGCTTCCAAGCAAATCTTCAATATCTTGTCGAGCTAACGTTCCAATCTTTTTCAACATTGCACCTTTTTTACCAATCACAATTCCTTTTTGACCGTCACGTTCCACAATAATTGTAGCTTCAATATGAACTTTTTCGTTGTCTTGAGACTTCATACTTTGAACTTCTACAGCTACTGAATATGGAATTTCTTGTCTAGTTAGCATCAATATTTTTTCACGAATTAGTTCAGAAACAATAAATCTTTCTGGATGATCAGTAACTTGATCTTCTGGATAATATTGTGGACCTTCAGGTAACTTATGTTCTAAATTATCTAATAATTCATCTACATTGTTTCCCTGTAAAGCTGAAATTGGAAACACTTCACTCCAATCAAGAGCATTCTTATAGGTATCCATAATGTCTAATAACTTGTTAGGATTGATATCATCAATCTTGTTAATTAATAAGTAAATTGGTTTATCAACTTTCTTTAACTTATCAATAATAAAATTGTCACCAGCGCCCCTAGTCTCAGTAGCACTAACCATGAATAAAACTGCATCAACCTCATTCAAAGCAGATAAAGCTGAATCTTCCATAAAATCATCTAATTTATTAATTGGTTTATGAATTCCTGGTGTATCTAAGAATACTATTTGAGCATCATCGGTGGTATATACACCTTGTATTTTATTTCTAGTAGTTTGAGCTTTATCACTCATAATTGCTATTTTTTGACCAATAATTCGATTCAAAAATGTAGATTTTCCAACATTTGGACGTCCTACAATCGCAACAAATCCTGAACGAAATTCCTTATTATCATTCATTAAATTATCCTCCATTACCTAATTAATTTTAAAAAAGATGGTATAAAAATCAAACATCCAATTATAATAGCAAATAAAGCAGATATTAAAACGCCACCAGAAGCCACGTCTTTAGCTTTCTTAGCTAAGATACTGTAATGATTATCAACTATTAAATCAACTACTGTTTCAACGATAGTATTAAGTACTTCCGCTGCAATTACCAAAAAAATTGCTGTAACAATCCATAACCAATCATTTATATTGATTTTTAAAAATATACCTAACATAAAAGCAAATGCTGAAGCCAAAATATGAAAACGAAAGTTTCTTTCTTCAGTTACTAAAGCCCAAATTCCTTGTAGGGCATGCATCAAAGATTGACAAAAATTTTTATTTTTGCCAATCTGCTTAACATTATCTTTTAAGGCCATAAGAATCCATTATTTTTCTTTGTAGTGGGAACATAACCGCTTCATCTTCAGGCTTCATATGATCATAACCATTTAAGTGTAAAAATCCATGTACTACTAAAAAGCCTAACTCTCGCTCATAAGAATGATTTAAAAATTCAGCTTGCTCAGCTACCTTATCAATTGAAACAAATATGTCACCTATATTTTTAGGTATTTCGGCTTGCATTTCATCATCCATAATAATTGGAAAATCATCACTATCATCTTCGATAGCAAAACTAATTACATCAGTAGCGCGATCAACACCACGATATTTTTTATTAATTTGTTGAATTCTATCATTATTAACAAATGTAACTGACATTTCAGTGTTTTCAGCTAAATTAATATATTTACCTGCATATTCTAAAATGTCTTTAATCAAGTCAATATGTTTTTGTGGTACTTTACTCTTGGTTTCATCGTAAATTTCTAAATCCATGTTATCTTCCTTAAACTAATTATTTTTAACGTTATATTTATCATATGCATCAATAATTTTGGCTACTACTGGATGACGAACTACGTCAGCCGAATTGAAGGTTACAAATCTAATTTTATCAACATCTTGCAAAATCTTTTGAGCCTGTACTAAACCGCTACTAGCATGTTTAGGTAAATCAATTTGTGATATATCACCGTTAACAATCATTTTAGAATTAAAACCTAATCTAGTTAAAAACATCTTCATTTGTGCGGTAGTAGTGTTTTGTGCTTCGTCTAATATTACAAAAGCTGAATCTAGAGTCCTTCCACGCATATACGCTAATGGTGCAATTTCAATAACTTCTCGTTCCATTAATCTAGCAGTATGCTCCGTGCCTAAAACAGCATGCAAAGCATCATAAATAGGTCTTAAATATGGATCCACTTTTTCTTTTAAATCACCTGGCAAAAAGCCAAGACTCTCACCCGCTTCAACAGCAGGTCTAGTTAAAATAATTTTTTCTACCGTTCCTCGTTTAAGAGCAGCTACTGCCATAACGACTGCCAAAAAGGTCTTACCCGTTCCAGCTGGTCCAATGCCAAAGGTAATGTCGTTTCTAGACACAGATTGAACATATTGACGTTGTCCAAAGTTTTTCACACGAATAGGTTTACCATTATTATCTTTAATTAAGATTTGATTATACAGGTCTTGAAAATGTTTTAAAGTGCCATTTTTAGCCATGTTCATAGCACTAACAACATCACTACTATTGATAGAAATACCTTGCTGAATCAAATCTAATAAATTGCTTAATATTTGAATAACAGCATTAACATTTTCTTTGAGACCTAAAACATTAATTTCTGTTCCAAAAGGATTGATTGTAACTTCCATGCCTTCTTCAAGCAAAAACATAAACTTATTTTGCGCCCCAAGTAGTAAGGGTTCATCATCTAAATTATTTAGTATAAATTGCTTTTTAATCTTAGAGTTTTCAGCCAATACAGCTTTCTCCTTTACAAGTTTTATTAATCAAATATTAGCATAATTTTATACTTAAAAAAAGCAGTTTGTTCTATGTATGATACTAACTAACAACTGTGTTAATTAGTATACGAAATATATTATTTTAGTTGAGATTTGACAGCTTGGTTAACTAAATTACCGTCAGCCTTACCTTTAACCTTAGGCATAACTGCTCCCATAACTTTACCAAAATCAGACATGTTAGAAGCACCAACTTGCTCAATTGCTTCAGCAACTACTTGATTAATTTCATCTTCTGATAGTTGCTTAGGCAAATAGTCTTTCAAAATAGATAATTCAGCTTCTTGTTGTTCTACTAAATCATCTCTACCAGCTTCTTTGAATTCATCAATTGATTCTTTATGTTGTTTGGCTTCACGACTAACAACCGTTATTTCTTCTTCATCTGATAAATCATGACCTAACTTAATTTTTTCATTCATTAGAGAAGCCTTAAGCATTCTTACAACGGTAAGCTTAACTTTGTCATGTGCTTTCATAGCGTTCTTTAAATCAGTCATTAGCGAATTAGCTATACTCATAATATAATCCCCTTTTGTAAAAAATAATAAAAAACGCTCCTGGATTTAAACAGGGGCGTTTTTTACAATAATTAGAAGCGACGTTTTTTCTTGTTATTGCGTTTACGTGCTGCTTCAGATTTTAACTTACGTTTAACACTTGGTTTTTCGTAGAATTCTCGTTTACGGTATTCTCTCAATGTACCGTTTTTAGAAACTGTACGTTTGAAACGACGAAGAGCATCATCAAAAGACTCGTTTTTACGAACAACTGTTTTTGACATATGAAAATTCCCTCCCTCCGAATTCAAAATACAACTTGTTTAAAATGTGTTTTAACAACTTAAACCGGTTCTTAATAATTATACAAAAATAAATATTATACGTCAATCTTTCTATGAAAAATAAAATTAAAATAATTATGCTAGAATATAGTAAAAAGCAAGGGAGCATTAAATTATGAAAAAACTAATCGTATTTGCTGTATCAGATTCTAGCGGTGAAACTGCAATGCAAGTAGCTAAAACAGCATGTTCACAATTTAAAAATATTGAAATTGAATATGAAAGATATCCATTTATCACTACTGATTCTATTTTAAATGGAATTTTAAATTTAGCAGAAAAGAAAAAAGCAATAATATTCCATACCCTTGTAGATACAAAATTAAGCAATCGTGTAGTAGAGTTTACAAAAACTAAGGGTTTAAGGAATTTTGATTGTATTCAAAAACCTCTACAGTTAATATCTGATCAAACTGATGAACATCCAGAAAAAATAACTGGCTTAGTACATGATTTAAATGAAAACTATTTTGATCGTATTGCTGCAATGGAATTTGCAGTTGCCAATGATGATGGTAAAAACCCTCAAAACTTAGCACAGGCAGACATTGTAATTCTAGGAGTTTCTAGAACATCTAAAACCCCATTATCACTATATTTAGCTAATAAAAACTTAAAAGTAGCTAATGTTCCAATTGGTCCGGAAACTCAATTACCAGATGAAATTTGGAGTATTAATAAAAATAAAATTTTTGGTTTAACTAACAGTGTAGAAGCACTGAAAAAAATTCGAGAAGCAAGAATGCTATCTTACGGTTTAGACGTTGATACACCATATTCAAATACCCAACATATCGAAGCTGAATTAGAATACGCTCGTAAATTGTATAACAAAATTGGTTGTTTAAATATTAATGTATATGACAAATCCATTGAAGAAACCGCAACTATCATAATGGAAAGTTTGAATATTGACACTAGAGAAAAATAAAAATCAATAAAAAAGTAGCCAATCATATGGCTACTTTTTTATTGATTTTTAATATCGGCTAATAAATTTGGATTAAATTGATGTGTTTTTAACATCTGTACCTCAAAATAGTGTGGTGATTTTTTAGTTTTGCCATCTTCCAGTTTTACCATTGGTGTTTCCATAATTTTAGGAACATCAACCAAACTTTCATGATGTGCTATATAATCTAAACTATCAAAACCAATAGTTCCTAATCCAATAATTTCATGACGATCTTTATGACTAGCAAAAGGATTTTTAGAATCATTTAAATGCACTACTTTAAGTTTTGGTAAGCCAATTATTTTGTCAAATTCATTTAAAACATCGTCAAAGTTATTTTTTACATCGTAACCGGCATCATTAGTATGACAAGTATCAAAAGTAACCGACAATTTATCGTTTAATTCTACTTTATCCATAATAGAAGCAATTTGTTCAAAACTTCGACCCACTTCAGTACCCTTTCCAGCCATAGTTTCTAAAGCAATCTGAGCCGTTTGATTAGCATCGATAACTTCGTTTAAACCCTTAGCAATGTTTTCAATTCCCTTATCCTCACCTAGTCCAACATGTGAACCTGGATGTAAAACAATTTGTTTAGCACCAATAGCATCAGCTCTAACAATTTCATCATGTAAAAATTTAATGGCAAAGTTATAACTAGCTATTTTTTTATTATTAGCTAAATTAATGATGTATGGCGCATGTACTACTAATGATTGAATATCATGATCATGCATATATTTATGACCATCTTCAATTCTAAACTTATCAATACCTTTACGTACTGTATTTTGTGGAGCACCTGTATATACCATAAAAGCATTTTCATCGTAACTATTAGCTTCTTCAGCTGCTCCTAACAGCATCTTACTTCCACTCATACTAACATGTGAACCAATTAAAAAATTATTTTCCATTTGAAAGTTCCTCCATTAAATTAGTAACTTTAAATGCAGATTGATCAGATTCCCAACTACAATATTTATTGTAAAAATTATTAAATTGTATATCATAGCCATTAAAAATGCCTGCGTTGTTAAAAATCGCTATCCACTTTAAAAACTGCTGTTCATTTTGTGCTAATGGTCCTGGCAATTCAGTTTTATAGTTAAAATAAAAACCTCTTAAATGGTCTCGATAATGCTCCAAATCATATGCATAAAAAAGCATTGGGCGCTTAAGATTAGCGTAATCAAACATTACCGAAGAATAATCTGTAATTAATAAATCTGAAATTAAATATATTTGACTTATATCATTGTCAGCTAAAATTTTAACGCGATTTTCAAATCCCTTAATATTAATATTATCTTTAATTAAGTAGTGTGGCCTAATAACTAGAATTGTATCACTATCCACCGCATTGAAAAAAGATTTTAAATCAAACGGAAGTTCAAAGTTATAAGCACCTTTTTTAGTATAATCATCATCACGCCAAGTAGGTGCATAGGTAATCACCTTACAGTTTGAATTACCTAATAAATCTTTTTTCAACGTCTTAATATATTCTAAATTATTATTTTTATATAAAACATCATTTCTAGGGTAGCCTATGTCTAAAGATTGACCTTTAAAATTAAACGCTCTAGAAAAAATATCTTTAGAATACTGATTGGGTGCAATTAAATAACTCCATCGGTGTGATTCCTTAATAAATTCATGTTTATATTTTTTAGTACTTATATTAGGTATTTCAACATTATCAATATCAACACCTAATTTTTTTAAAGGAGTACCATGCCAAGTTTGAATGTAAGTGGTGTTGCGATTTTTCTTCCACCAGCCAGGGATTCTTGAATTAAAGACCCAAAAATTAGCTCTAGCCATTAAATAAACCCACTTGGGCATAAAACGCTTAACTAGTTTAATCTCTGGGTACTCTGCTTTTAATTTATTATATAGTTTAGGTTTTACACTAAAATAAGCTAAATTTTTATTGTGTGTTTTAATCCACTCTCTATAAATTGCAGCTGGATTATCATTAATATCTTTCCCATTAAAACTTTCAAAAATAACTAAATTCTTTTTTACAGGTAAATAAATAAACCCATCGTTAATAACGATGAGTCCACCTCTAATGAGAATTTTAATACAATTTATAAGTTTATTTTTTAAACTATTCATAAAAATCCTCATTTCTATTTTAAATTAAGTCCACAAATCTAGAACGGAATTTGTAATGTAAGTGTGAACCAACTAGTAAGAAAAATAACACAAAAAGCCAAAATGTGATAGTTAAGATAGGTTTTTGCCAGAACCAATCATCACCTAGCATAGATTCTCTGAATCCTGAAATAATATAGAAAAACGGATTCAATTGAAAAATTCGAACTAAGGGTGCTGGAAAAGCATTAGTTTCAAAATTAAATAATACTCCCGACATGTAAAATAGCATACGCATCAATGATTGTAGAAAGATTCGATAGTCTCTTACTAAAATAGCAATTGTTGAATTAAAAATACTAAAAGCTACTAACCAACAAACCATGGCAAAGAAGTAGTAAATCCACTGAATCCAATACATATTAGGTACAATGCCACCTTTGAAAAATGCAATGAAAATTGAAACAACTAGCATTGCCCAAAAAGAGCTTAAATTAGAGATAACTTTAATTGTTGGTAAAACACTAACTGGGAATTTCATTTTAGAAACCATCCCAACTTGAAGGTAAATACTCTTAGATGCATCTAAAACTACACTATTCATGTAGAACCAAGGAGTAATCCCAATAACCATCCATGAAAGGTAATCAACCCCACCGGATGTCCCTTTCTTTAAACCGAAACCAAATACTAACCAATAAATTCCAATCTGAATAATTGGATATAAATACTCCCAAACTAAACCTAAATAGTGACTTTGATAATCTGATTTGTCTTGGTATTTAGAAATTCGAAACATTATGCCTAAATTACCAAACTGTTCTTTAATTAATGTAATGACTTCTTTCAAGTCAGTCACACTTCCTTTACTTTAATGTTTTAATATATTTATCAATTAATCTTTCGGTTGCAAATCCATCATTATAAGTATTCCAATTTTGATTAAATTTTGTAAAATCAGTTTTATGATTTGACTTAATAGCTTTAGCTAAATCACCGGTAGTAGTGATTGGTTTACTAGGTAACCAATTTAGCATATCATCTTGAATACCTGGATCTTTTTTATATTTATCTAAATCAAACATAAAAAATAATAATGAATGTGCCTTTGGCAATAGTGCAAAATCAAAGGCAATTGATGAATAATCAGTTATAAGTGTATCCGTCACCGATAATAAATCGTTAGTAGATAATTGACTATAAAAACATAAATTTTGATTATTGCTTATTTGCTGCAACTCATGCTCTCTATCTTTTAAAAGTGGATGAAGTTTAACTACCACTACAGCATCTTCAGTAGAAGATAACACTTTAGACAAATCTTTCGGTGGATTAAAGCCAATATCTTCACGATAAGTAGGCGCATATAAAATAACTCGTTTATTTTTTAATTCAGGTGCCGCTTTATAAACTCTTTTTTTAGCTAAATCTTGCCACTTATGATGAAAAAGCCTATCTGATCTAGGATAACCAATCATTTTCATTCGATCAAATGGAACATGATAACTATTTTCAAAAACTTTACCCATAGTTTCAGAAGCAACTACGTAATCATCAAAACTATCGTATACTTTTTGAAAACGTTTTTTATCAGATTTGCTTCTTAAAGCAGTTGTTGGATCTTCCCAACCAAACTTTTTAATAGCTCCATTAGCGTGCCATAATTGAATAATCTTTGTTTTATGGGAATGGTACATACCACCTAAAAATGGAAAATAATTATCACAAAAAATCAAACTACCGGTCATTATAGTAGGCAATATTTTAAAAACAAAATGTAACCCATCCCAAAACGGAACAGTTTCAATTCCATATGCTGCTAAATCAGTAGCTGCAGCTTCAGTAACTGGTTTATATAAAACAATTAATTTACGATTTTTTGGTAAATTGTTTGCAATTTTTTTAATTAACTGTAAGTTATTATCAAAACTCATTATGTAAATAACGTTACGTTTTTTCCTAAAATTACATAAAAAAGAAATAATTTTTATCAACCACAGATAAAATACTTTCAATTTATACCCCACCATATAATTTGTAATGTTTAATACAAGTGGTAATTATAACATAATTTAAAAACAATAATTAAAAAGTTTTTGGGAATCATTTTAACTTATGTTCATAAAAATGTCCCAAGATAGTATCTGCTTCGGTTACACTAGCAAATGCTTTAGGGTCTGATTCATCAATGGCTTCTTCTAATTCAGCCATTTCATATCGTGAAATCGTTGTAAACAAAATCGTTTTAACATCATGACGATAAGCACCTTCGGCTCCATGAATAATTGTAACTCCACGACGCATATGATTTTGAATACTATCAACTACTCGCTTAGGACGATTAGTTACAATTAATACTTGCATCCTTTGTTGTCTAGTGTAGGCAAAATCAATTGCCTTTGCGTTAACAACAATTCCGATTGCAGAATAGAAAGCAAATGGCCAACCATAAGCAAAGCCGGCTGCTGACACAATAAAAACATTGAACATAATATTAATATTTCCAATACTTTTACCTGTTTTACGTCTTATAACAATCCCTAAAATATCTAAACCACCAGTTGAAATTTCATTCTTCAAGCTCAGTCCAGTCCCAAAACCATTAACTACACCACCAAAAATGGCACAAATCATAGGATCATGGGTTAAATACACTGGATGCAAAGCCTTAATCATAAAACTAGCTAGAAAAACCGTCAAAAGTGTAAATAAAGCAAATTGATGGCCAATTTGCTTCCAAGCTAAAATTAACAACGGAATGTTAAATAACAACAATCCCCAAGACGCAGAAATGGTAAATGGTAAATATCTTGAAGAAATGGTATTGATTAATTGTGCTAATCCCGTGAACCCAGATGAATAGATATTTCCTGGTGTCCAAAAAAAGTTCATGGCTATCGAAACCATTATTCCATACATAAAAGCAGTAGAAGCTTTAGCTATATACTGATGTCTTCTCAAAACTTTTTGTACATCATCCATAATTATTACTCCTCAACAAAAATATGAAATTAGTATAACATTGAAATGAATAAGTGAATAGTAAAAAAAAGCTGAATAAATCAGCTTTTTTATTATTAATATGCGCTATCATCAGGTTCAATTCCCAAATCTTCTAATTGTTTTTTAGAAACTGGAGATGGAGCATTAGTCATTGGTTCAGTAGCTTTAGAGTTCTTAGGGAATGCAATAACATCACGAATATTTTCAGTTTGTGCTAATAGTCTAGCAAAACGATCTAATCCGATTGCTAGTCCACCATGTGGTGGAAAACCATAATCCAAAGCATCTAGGAAATATCCAAAACGTGCTTGTGCTTTTTCACGGTCAAAGCCTAATGCTTTTAACATTTTAAGTTGTAACTCTTTTTTATGGATACGAATTGATCCACCACCAAGTTCTAGACCATTTAGGATAATATCATAACTTTGTGCATGCGCTTTATGTGGATCTTCGCCATCGTTTAAGTAATGTTCATCACCTTCATTAGGCATAGTAAATGGATGGTGAGCAGGAACCCATCTATCAATTCCTTCATCATAATCAAATAATGGCCAGTCTACGACCCATAAGAAATCAAATACGTCTTTTGGAATCATATTTTGTTCTTCAGCAATTGCTACTCGCAAGTATCCAAGCGTATCAGCAACTACTTTTTCGCGGTCAGCAACAAATAGTAATAAGTCACCTACTTTGGCATCTGTACGTTGTTTAATTGCACTATCAATCGTTTCATCTTTAAAGAATTTAGCAATTGGTCCGTTAAATCCATCATCAGTAACTTTCATCCATGCTAAACCTTTAGCACCAAATCTTTCAATGTATTTAGCATATTTATCGATATCTTTTCTAGAATATTTATCAGCACCGCCAGGAACACAAATAGCTTTAACTTTACCACCATTTTCAACAGCGCTAGCAAAAACTTTAAAGTCTACATCTTTAACAATGTCTGAAATATCTTTTAATTCCATTCCAAATCTAACATCTGGTTGGTCAGTACCAAATCTATCCATAGAATCTTGCCAACTAATACGTTTGAAAGGAAGTTTAACATCAATATCTAAAGCATCTTTCATAACTTTAGCAATTAAACCTTCAGTAATATCTTGAATATCTTTAGCATTCAAGAATGAAGTTTCCATATCAATTTGTGTAAATTCAGGTTGACGATCTCCTCGCAAGTCTTCATCACGGAAACAACGTGCGATTTGGTAATAACGGTCAAATCCAGAACCCATTAATAATTGTTTAAATAGTTGAGGAGATTGAGGTAGAGCATAGTAAGAACCATGATATAAACGTGAAGGCACTAAGTAATCACGAGCTCCTTCAGGAGTTGAAACTGTTAAATTAGGAGTTTCAATATCAATAAATCCTTTACTATCGAAGTAACTGTGTACTGATTGCATAATACGGTTTCTTAGTAAAATACCTTTTTGTACTTCTGGTCTACGTAAATCTAAGTAACGGTATTTTAATTTAGTGTCTTCAGAAGCAGAAATACCATCCTTAATATCGAAAGGTGCAGTCTTAGCTTTGTTAAAAATTTCAACATTAGTAACATCAACTTCTACTTTACCAGTACGCATATCATTATTTATTTCTTTTTCACTTCTAGCAACTACAGTTCCACGAACTTGAATGACATATTCACTACGAAGTTCATCAGCCATTTCTAAAGCTTTTTTACTGTATTCTTCACTAAAAACTAATTGTACAATTCCTTCACGATCACGTAAATCTACGAAAATTAATTTACCTAAATCACGACGTTTTTGTACCCAACCATCTAGGCAAACTTCTTGTCCTAAATAGCTTTCATCAACTAGTCCACAATATGTTGTTCTATCCATATGAACCATCTCCTCTAATCAAAATTATTTTCAATAACTGCTGAAAAATCTTTTTTAATAGCATCTAAATCTACAGATATTTCTTTTCCGGTTTCCATTGATTTTAGATTTACAGTTTTACTTTCTAATTCTTTATCACCAATGGTTATTGTAAAGTTAGCGTGTAATTTATCAGCAGATTTAAATTGTGCCTTGGGTTTACGTGATAAATAATCTCTATCAGCAGAAAAACCACGGTATCTCAAAGATTGTACAATTTCTAAGGATTCCAAACTTGCTTGTTCACCAATGGCTACTACATATACATCTAATGGATTAAACTGTGGAAACTCAACTTTTTCAGAATCCATAAGTAAAAGTAGACGTTCTACTCCTAATCCAAAACCAATTCCAGAAACTTCAGGACCGCCTAATTCTGAAACTAAGCCATCATAACGACCACCAGCACAAATAGTAGTATAGCCACTACCTAAGGCTTTTGAATTAGCCATAATTTCAAAAATAGTATGGTTGTAATAATCTAAGCCTCGAACAATTGTTGAATCAACTACATAATCAATGCCTAATCGTTTCAAAAGACTAGTAACCTTATCAAAATGATTTTGCGCATCATCAGTTAAATAATCCAAAATCGAAGGTGCTTTTTCAACGAATTTTTGATCTTCTGGAGCCTTACTATCCAACACTCTTAGCGGATTCTTATGTAAACGTTCTTTAGAATCTTCACTAAGTTCATCAAAATGTGGTTCTAAATAATCAATTAAAGCTTGACGATAATTAGCTCTAGTTTCTTTGTCACCTAAAGTATTAATGGTTAATTTTAAGTCCTTAATACCAAAATGTTGTAATAAATCCATTGCCATCGCAATAACTTCAACATCTAATTCTGGTGATTCACTACCAAAAGCTTCTACTCCAATTTGATGAAATTCACGTAATCGACCTGATTGTGGTCTTTCGTATCTAAACATAGGACCAGAATAAAATACTTTAACTGGCTTTTGAACATCAGGACCATATAATTTATTTTCAATAAATGCTCTAACTACTCCAGCTGTTCCTTCTGGTCTTAATGTAATATGACGATCACCTTTATCATAAAAATCATACATTTCCTTAGTAACAATGTCAGATGTTTCACCTGAGGTTCTAGAAAATACATCAAAATTTTCAAACATTGGCGTTCTTATTTCTCTATATCTATAGTCAGAAAATAGCATTCTAGCAGTTTCTTCAATATATTGCCATTTTTCTGATTCTCCGGGTAAAATGTCAGCTGTACCCTTTGGACGTTGATATCGCATAATAAACCCTCCTAAATATAAAATAAAAAGCCCTTGACTATATTATAAAAATATAATCAAGGGCGCTTAAAAAGCACGGTACCACCTTTTTGTTTCTAAAAATAACGCAATTAACATGCGAATAACAAATGTTATTAACCTCAAAAGCGTCTTTCAGTAATCTCGAACCCATCTTTTCAGCAATATAGATGTTCTCTTTGCAACAAGATTGACCGTACTATTCTTTATCATAGGTAAAATATTTAATTCTATTTCAGATTAAATTAAAAAAAGCTAAAAGTCAAGATTTACTATTTATCTTTTCCCAAATTCATTAAAAATAATTTTAAATCATACATATTCGAAAATTTGTGATTTGCGTTACAGTTTTCAATTATTATAGCATCTGGATCAAATAAAATTGACTTAATCCCTGCATTTTGACCTGCTCTAATATCTATAACCCGATCACCAATAATTAAAGTATCCATTTTTTTAAGATTATTTTTTTCAATGATTTGATTGATTGCCGCTGGATTAGGCTTTCTAGGCAGGTTGTCATCCTTTGTAATAATCATTTTAAAATAATCAGCAAAGTGATTATTTTCAAGAACTTGGTATAAAGTCTGTTTATCACGGTGTGTTAGTATAAAATGGCTATAATCATTTTTAATAGTATTTAATAATAGTGTTTCCAGATTAAAAAATGGCTTAGATTTTAATATATTTTGTTTTTCATATAATTGATAATTCAATTTTAAATCACCAGCAACTAAATTATAATGTGCTGCATACTTTTGAATAGCTGTAGATAATGAATGCCTACGCATAACCTCATAAATTTCATATTCATCAATTTCCATTTCATCTATGTGCATCTTTTTCAAAGCTAACAAAAAACTATTAACCATTTGTGGATAAGTATCAAATAATGTTCCATCAAAATCCCAAATAATGTTTTTCATAAAATCAGTCTCCTAATTTAAAAATAAAAGAACCTAAATGTAGGTTCTTTTATTTATTATCTGTATCAAAAATAATTGTACAAGGACCATTATTTTCAATTTGCACCGTCATATCAGCACCAAAAACTCCTGCTTTAACTGTTATACCAGTTTCTAATAATTTTTGATTAAAGTCATTGTATATCTTTTCAGCATATGATGGTTTACCCGCTTTTACAAATGAAGGTCGATTACCATGTTTTGTATCAGCATATAAAGTAAATTGCGATACTGATAATATTTCTCCATTCACTTGCTTAATATTAAGATTCATTTTTTTATCAGAATCTTCAAAAATTCTTAAATTAGATATTTTTCGAATTAGATACTCAATTTCATCTTCACCGTCAGAATCTTCAACGCCGACTAATAATAAATAACCTAAATGAATTGAGCTATATTCTATATCGTCAATAGAAACACTTGCTTTATTAACTCTTTGTAAAACTATACGCAAAAGATTCCACATCCTATTTGATTATTTAAATGGGCGTTGTACAACATAAATATCATGAATATTTTTAACATGATCAATAATCATTTTTAATTGATTAATATTTCTAACCCCTATTTTCATTGAAATGGTAATTAACTTATCATGGGTTACCTTACCTTCAACCGAGTTGATTTGTTTAGTAACATTATTAACGGTTTTAATAACATCATTTAAAAATCCTCCACGATTATAACCTTGAACTTCAAGTAAGGCTTCGTAGATGTTTTTATTTTCTAAATTATCAGCCCAACTAACACTAATTAATCTTTCACCGCTATCTTCAGCTTTTTTAATATTTGGACAATCATAACGGTGTACAGAAACCCCACGACCCTTAGTAATATATCCAACTATTTTATCGCCTGGGATAGGAGAACAACAATGGCTAAGTCTTAATAATAAATTATCAACACCTTTGATAATAACCCCTTCAGAAGTGCTGCTAATATTTTTAAATTTATCATTTTCCTCTGGTGAAATAGTTTGGTGATTTTCTAAAAGTTCTTTTTGCTCACGAGCTTGTTTTTCTTTTTCTTCAGCATCCCTAATATCAGATGTTAAGTTGTTAACAACACTTTGTGGTTGCACATCACCAAAACCAATAGCAGCAAATAAATCATCAACATGATGAAATTTCATCATATCTAAGACCCTGCTAACATTATCTTTTTCCAAAATAATTTTAGCATCATAACCATTTTCTTTAATTAATTTATTTATAGTTTCATGACCTGCTAAAATGTTCTTGTCACGATCTCTCTTCTTAAAGAACTGTTTAATTTTGTGACGAGCTCGACTAGTTGAAACTAATTTTATCCAATCTTCACTGGGGCCAGCTGAGTTGGATGAAGTCATAATACTAACGATATCACCATTTTTTATTTTATAGTCTAAAGGTACAATTTTACCATTCACACGCGCACCAGTTGTTTTATTGCCGACATCTGTATGAATTAAATATGCTAAATCTAAGGGACCTGCCCCTTTAGGCAATTCTAAAACGTCTCCCTTAGGAGTAAAAGCATACACGTGATCACCAAACAGTTCACCCTTTACACTAGTCATAAAGTCTGAAGCATTATCAGTATCTTCTTGTAATTCAATAATACGTTTGAACCAATTTAAACGACTATTATCACTAGAAGTTTTAACTTCATCTTTAACGCCTTCTTTATAAGCCCAATGTGCAGCAACCCCATATTCAGCAACTTGTTGCATTTTATGAGTTCTAATTTGAGCTTCTAAAGGTCTACCTTCGGGGCCGATAACTGTAGTGTGTAATGATTGATACATATTAGCCTTTGGCATAGCAATGTAGTCTTTAAATCTTCTAGGCATTGGTGGCCATTGGGCATGAATAGCTCCTAATACACCATAACAATCTTTTATAGAATCAACAATTACTCGAACAGCTAATAAATCATATATCTCACTAAATTGCTTATGTTTATCTTTCATTTTCTTATAAACAGAATAAATATGTTTAGGGCGACCGTAAATTTCTACATTAGACATATTTAAAGCCTTAATAGATTTTTTAACATCTTTAATGGCTATTTGGATATATTCTTCTCTTTGATTTCTTTTAGAGTTCATTAAGTGCACAATTCGATAATATTGTTGAGGATTTAGATATCTTAATGAAATATCTTCAAGTTCCCATTTAATCGTACCAATTCCTAATCGATCAGCTAATGGTGCATAAATTTCTAAAGTTTCGTTAGCTATTCTTCTTTGCTTCTCAGGTCTTAAATGTCCAAGTGTACGCATATTATGAAGACGGTCAGCTAATTTAACAATCATTACTCGAATATCTTTACACATAGCCAATAGCAGTTTTCGATGATTTTCAGCTAACTGTTCTTGGTTAGATTTGTACTTAATCTTACCTAATTTAGTAACTCCATCAACGATTAAGCTAATGTCATTCCCAAACAACTCTTTAATATCATCTAAATTTGCCCCTGTATCTTCTACCACGTCATGCAAAAATCCGGCACTAATTGTTTCTGCATCCATTTTTAAAGTCACTAAAATACTAGCAACTTGGATAGGATGGACAATATAAGCCTCTCCAGACTGACGTTTTTGACCGTCATGACAAATTTTAGCAAAATCATAAGCTTTTTTGATTAAAGATAACTGTTCTTTATTCATATATTGACTAGCTTCATCAAAAATATCAATTGCAGACCATTCTTCATGCTTAGACATATAAGTCACCCCTTGAAAATAAATTGATTATTAATTCAACATTTTAGCACAGTTTAAAACATTAAGAAAAATTACTTTAATTCACATGCAAATGATAAAGCTGCTAGGAAATATAGTGGGGCTGTTTCAGCACGTAATATTCTAGAACCTAAGCCACAATTTATAAAACCAATTTCGTTTAGGTAAGCAACTTCTTTAGGTGATATACCACCTTCAGGTCCGAAAAATGCTGCTATTGAGTCATTAACATTAAGTTGTTCTAAATTAGTTTTTAATGCTGATTTTTCACCTAATTTAGCTGATTCTTCATAAGCTAAAATTTTAGTATTATAATTCTTATCAATGTCTTTAATACTATTTAAGAACTGTACTTTAGGAATAATATTCCGATGTGATTGTTCTGCGGCACTTTTGGATATCTTATTTAATCTTTCTAATTTTCGGCCAACCTTATTACCCTTCCATTTTGCAATTGACCAATCTGTATCCACAAATATAATACTTTTAGCGCCCATTTCAGTTGCTTTTTGTACTATCCACTCGGCTTTTTCTTTCTTAGGAATTCCGCAAATAATACTAACATTATATGGTAATTCAACGTTTTTTGAATCTAATTTCATAACTTTTATATTATTTTCGTCTTTTTTATCTGAAACAAGTTGAGTAATATAATTTTGCTCGTTAATATCTACAATTTCACACTTATCTCCTATTTTTGAACGTAAAACTGATACAAAATGATGATAAATATCATCTGGTAATGTAAAAGTTTGCGTTTCATGTAAAGGAAAGTCTACAAAGTAATGTTGCATTTATATACACACTCCTAAACCTCTTTAATTGCTACAATACCACGCCAATTTTTTAAAGCAAAAGTTTGTTTAATTTGAAAATTATTATTTTCAAGTTGTTCAATTGTATCTTTTAATTTTTCATCTATAATACCAGATATTATAAAAACTCCATTATTTTTTAGATTATTAAAAGCTTGTGGAATTAATGGAAAAATAGCTTCAGGTAACATATTAGCCACAATTAATTCAACTTTAGTATGAATTCCATCAAGTAAACTGTTTTTTGTAACGTCAATTTCATTACTTAAACCATTCAACTCTATGTTTTCAATAGAAGAAGCAATGGCATTATCATCATTATCAAATGCACAGATCTTACCAGCTCCCATTTTTTTAGCAGCAATACTAAGAATGGCAGTTCCAGTTCCAACATCTAAAACGTTCTCATTTCCTCTTAAATACATTTCCAAAGCCTGCAAACATAAAATAGTTGTAGGATGAACCCCTGTACCAAATGCTTTTCCTGGATTCATTGTTAAAACTATTTCTTTAGAACTAGCTGGCTGATATTCCTTCCATTTTGGTACAATCGTCAAATATCTAGTGATTTTAGTAACTTCATAATACTTTTCCCATTCATGACTCCATGCTTCATCATTGTTCTTTGAAAGCTTAATCTCAACTTTTCCTGGATCTAGATTATATTTAGTTAATGCGCTTATTTTGTTTTCTATTTCATTCAATGATAAATCTTTATCAGAGTTTAGAGGATGATAAGATGTAATATTTATTTTATTATCTGCTAATTCATCTATCTTAACGCCTGAAGAATCTAAATCCATCAAAATATTAATTACCGCATCTTTCACTTCATTGTTCACGATAATATTTAATTCATTCCAAACCATGTAAAAAACCACCTATATGTTTTATTTAAAAAAGTGCCTCCAATTACTTGGACGCACTTTTATTTTCTAATTCTTTAGCTTTAATTTCAGCTAACTTTTGCTCATGTTCTTTTAAATGACCTTCTAAGTAAATTAATAAACCGTTCTCGTCATTAAAAATACGCGGATGATTTTGTTTATGAAGTCTTAAATCAATTTCATTAATTTTTTGTCTTCCTGTCCATTTATGACCATATCTGACAATCAAGCGATTATTTAAATGCTTTTTGCCAAATCTAAATACATAAACATTGTCTGGAGTAAACAAAGGTCGAATGTAAGTTTTTTTATAGTAATAACCATTACTACGTAAAAATTGTTTAGTACGATTCAACATATAATACACCCCCCAGAATTAGCTAATAAGTTTACAAATCGAACTGACTATATTAATTAATATCATAATAAAGTTTACGTAAAATAGCAAGAAAATTTATCTAATAAAAAACACCTTTGACAATCATCAAAGGTGTTTTTGTATTATTTTTTACTGTCACCAACATCAAGAGCTTGATGTTTTAGACTTCTAAAGACAAATTTGTCAGAAATACCAGTAATACCACCTTGGAAGAAGAATGCGAATACAGTACCTAAACCAAAGTATTCAATTTTACCAGTAAGAATAACGGCGATAATAGCCATTACTGTTGGTGGAATGTATGAGAACCACATTGCTTTAGCAGCATTCCCATTACAGTATTTAAATCTAAGAATTTGCATTAAATCATCAGCAGGATGCAATGCTAAGTTAACTCTTTGATAGATTGAAATGGCAATAGCAATTAAAGCAACACCTAAGAAGTTTAATAATACATAAAGCACTACCATAAACATGTTGTTAGCATCTGGTAAAACTTTAATGAATACATTATTGAAAAATTGGATTAGCAATGAAAATGGTCCAAGGAAAATAGCATTTCCGATAGCTCTACCCCAGCTCCAGTGTCCAACTAAAATTGCGTTAAGCACTGTAGTTAACATACCTAAACCGAAGAATGCCCAAAATAAACTCCATTTTCCGTTACCTAAAACAGCAATTCCTAAGTTATTTTCTGCAGCTGTCCAGTAAGCAGATCCCAAAAATTGAGGATGAATTTTAGCACTAGTAACAAGTGTTAAAACATTACCACAAGAATTAATGATTAGAGAAATTGCAAAATAAATGATTGAACTAGTCATTGAAATAGTTCTTTTAGCTTTTACGCTATTTTCCATAAATATCACTCGTCCTTATTAAATTTAAAAATAAACTTGATTATTTGTGAATATATATACTATTTAATATAAAATTGCTAAACCGTTAATAGTTAACTTAATCACAATCACAATTCAATTATAAACAAAAGTTCATAAAATACAAGTGTTTATTATATTAAATATAATGTGATATAACTATTTAACATTTTAAAAAATCAAATAATTCAAGTTATTTTTTATTGTGAATTTCATAACAATAAGAATTATATAACATTTTATTTGTAAAATAAACCCCCTATTTAAAATTAAAATAAAAAAATCTATTACTTTTTAAGTAATAGATTTCTTATTTATTCTAAATTTTCTAAATTAACGTATGCAGATTGACCATTATATTTAATAACTGCATATTTAATTTTACCTACATTTTCATCAAATGCATTCGATTTTAATAGCATGACTTTTTTAACTTCAAAACTATCATTTTCAGTATAATTATAGTTTTCTATAAAACCATAACTGTCATTATTAGTAAAATCTTTATCAATATCCCAAATAGCCGCGCCATCTTTTAGAGTCATTGAAGATTTTAAATTGTACTTAGATAAATCATCATCTAAATGCATTTTAACGCTACTATCATTTAACAATTCGTCAACCACTCGTTTAGTTGATGAACCATCCATCCATTTATTATATTTATTGTAAAATTCAATATAATTATCATTAGGTGTCCAATTATTTGCAAAAACATTGTCTAATTCTTGAATAACTTCATCACTAGTTTTCACTATTTTTCCAGGAGCACTATTTACAAAATCAAAGTAAAATCCGCGAATATCACCTGCATATTTTTCTAAATCATAAGCAAAGAATATAATTGGACGCTTTAAAATAGAATAATCAAACATTACTGATGAATAGTCAGTAATTAATACATCACTGACTAAGTATAATTCAGCAATATCATCATATAAGCTTACATCTAGTGCAACATCAGAAAATTCAGACAAGTCTAAACTATTAGAAATGAGATAATGTGTTCTAATTAAAACTAGGACATCATTTCCATAATGGGCTTTTATTTTATTTAAATCTAAATGTAATTTAGCGGTAAATTCACTGTCTTTAACAAATTCATCATCACGCCAAGTAGGTGCATATAAAATTACCTTTTTATCCGATTGGATACCTAATCGAGCTTTTATTCTAATTACATCATTTTCAGTGTAATTAGATAGAATATCATTTCTTGGATATCCTGTAAGCATCATCTGATTTTCATTTTTTCTAAAAGCACGTTGCATAATCAAATTAGAATACATATTAGGTGCTATTAATTTATCCCAACGACGATCATCGTTATAAACTTGTTTATGATACTTGGCTGGATTATTTCCAGGCATAGTAACAATATTAACATCTGCACCAATTGTCTTTAATGGCGTTCCATGCCAAGTTTGCAATACAGTTGTATCTTTAGCTGGATGCCATCTAAAAGGTCTTCTAACATTGGTTACCCAATATTTAGCTCTGGCTTGTTTAAAAATACCCTTATAACCAAATCTAACAATGTATGGAATATTATATTGCTTAAAGTAATCAACATAGTCCTTATTGACATTCCAATACATTTTAAATTCTGGATGATTTTTCTTCATGTACTCATATATAGCTTTAGGATTATCTGAATATTGTGTTCCAAAGAAACTTTCAAACATAATAATATTCTTTTTAGATAATTTTTGAGATAAATAATTAAGCATAGTTGCTTGGAAATTTTTAATCTTAAAGAAATGCCAAAATTTATTAAAGATAACATTTTTGACTGGTTCTTGATCTAAATCAGAGTTTTTAGTTGACAAGATAGTTTCAATAACATTTTTAGAAGCATCACCATTATTACCAAACTCAGCAAATTTATCATGAAATTGATTTAATTTATCCTTATATTCAATAGCAATTTCATTAATATTTTTAATACAATTAATTAAATCAGCTTGAGTTTCCACAACTGGTCCTGGTATCTCTTTATCATAATCCAAATAAACTCCACGATTTTCATCATCTAGGTACCAATCTTTATCATATGCATAAAACAACATTGGACGTTTTAAATGAGCATAATCAAACATTACTGAAGAATAATCTGTAACCATCAAATCACTAATCAAATATAAGTCATTAATGTTCGGATAATCCGAGACATCAAACACAAATCCAGGATTGTTGTAAAAACTATTAGAATGTGCAACAAAATAATGCAAACGAACTAGTAAAACGTAATCATCTGATAGTTGTTTTTCTAAGTTATCAAGGTCTAAGTTAAAGTCAAAACCTTCATCAGCACGATATGTTGGTGCATATAAAACAACTCGTTTGTCTTTAGGAATTCCTAATCTATCTTTAATAGCGTTAATATACTGGTCATTGTTATTAGTATACAGTTCGTCATTACGTGGAAAACCAGCTTTAATTAGTTTTTGATGATAATCAAAAGCCGAACTAGCTGTGTCGGCCATATAGTTAGATGGTACTACCATGTAATCCCAGCGACGATTCCTTCTAGCAAAGGCATTTTGAATTCTAGGGCTAGCTGTTTTAAAGTATGGCTCATCAAATCCCATATGTTTTAAAAATGTTCCATGTAACGTTTCTACCTCAATTTGATTTTTACGTTTCAAATATTGATTAGGTAAGTTGGTATTTTGAATTAAATACTTAGCAACGGCTAGATAATACCAATATTTAAAGCTATCGGTTCTAACTCGTTTACCATTACCATCAATCTCAGTTTGACTGTTCTTAAAAAACCATACCGTTTTTATTTCAGGATGATTTTTTTGTACATATTCATACATTAACTTTTCATTACTATCGAACTTACTAGACCAATAGGCATCAAAAACCATAACCTTACGTAAAGGTAGTAAACGCATTAACGGATATAAAACTGAGTAACTAATAGCTCGACGAGCTTTAGTTCTACTTAATAACCCAACAAAAGGTTGAGTGACTCTTACTGTAAATTCATCAAAATGATTACTTTTAGCATTAACGTAAGCAATATCTTGTTTACTATTTAAAGCAATTTTAGCCTTAGCTAATTTTACGTCTTTAGTATTAAGTAACTTAATTGGATGTATATCATTATCAATATTTAAATAAATTTTGAAAACATAGTTACCTCTCAAGATATTTAAGTTATCTTGACTTTCGTTCAACAATTTAACTGTAAATAAAAGCGAATTACCGTCTAATTTAAATTGTCCGTCATTAGCATTCAAAACTTTACGCACTGACTTATCAGTACTAATCATTTCAATTTTACTACCAGATAGTTCTATTTCATGTTCTTTTAAATCAAGGTTTAGATTAGTAATTACTCTTAAGTAGCTATGATTAATTATCTTAATACTTTCCAAACTTGCATGCCTATAAGTAGTGGAAACTAAGATATTTGAAGTGTTATTTTGATATACATTCAATGTATTATCATCTTTTATAGCAAAATGCTCATTAGCACTGCTTACTTCAAATTCATAATCAATTTTATGATTAGTCTGTGTATGCAAAAGCAATAACTGACCATTTTGATTCATAAGAGCATTCTTTAAATCATCAATATTAAAGTTAATTAAGTAATTGGAATCAGATTTTTCAATACTTCCATTTATAAATTGTCCGTTTTCATTACTAATAACTGACCTTACTGCATTGGGCGTTACCAAACCAGCTTTAAATTGTAAACAATTATTTTGAACAATTGGTGATTTTATCCAATTGGCTTTTTTAGAACCAATTAAATTTAAAGGATTAACTGTAAAAGATAGCTCATCATTGGTATTAAATTTAGATGAAATTCTTACATTAAACTTATCTAGTGGTTTCAAAACCTTATCAATAGCTTTACCACGTGGATTAGACAAAAATTCACTAGCAACAAACTTATTGTCAATTTTGTTGAAAGCTTTGATTTTCCAAGTCCCTATGCCTAGATTACTTACAGCTTTTTCGATATCAAAACTAAATCTATATTTAGCATTTTTCCAAGCTGATTTAGGCCTTAATATTCTTTTATACCTTGAAGTCGCAATTCTTTTAAAAGATATAGACATATATTTTCCATTATCAACATTAATTAATTGTGCTGATAAAATTTCATTAACATTGTTGTCTTTTCCAAAACGTTTAACTAATGGTAAATGATTGATTTTTATAAAACCAGATCCAGAAATTTTTGTTTCATCTTTAGAATAATAAAAATTATTTAGCCTTTGAACCACATTTAAAGCATTATCACTAAAGTTAATAGCATCAAGCAATTTAACATCATCATTATTCACAATTCCTAGAGAATAGTGCTTACCTCTAAACTTACGTTTAAATTCAATTACGTTTTTATCATAGGTAAATTGTTTTAGTAATTTCAAATCTCCATTTTTCACAGCATAATAAACAATTTGATGCTTGATAGACAATGAATTTGTAAGTTTTAAGTCTAGTAATTTCCAATCTCGTAAAAATTTATATACTAATTCCTGAATCTTATAAATATAGTCTTCTTCATTATCTCCAACATTTTCCAAAAAAATGTATAAATCTAAATTTAATATTTTAATTTTAAAATCATTAATTAAATCTTTATTTTGCAAATGATCATATTTTTTTAATATGTCCCAACATACGTTTAAAGCATTTAAACGACTATTAAAGTTAGATATAGCATTACGGCTTTGAGTAATTGAATCATGGGTTTCTCGCCAACGCCAATTATAAACAACGTCACTAATCACTGTAGTGTTTTTAGACAATAAGTGAATTAACATTGTAAATGGTAAATCTTCATAAATTATATCAGGAATAAATTTAATATTATTTTCTCTCAAAAAGTCTAGTCGATAAACTTTATTCCAAACAGTAGTGTCATACAACAAATCATGATTATTAGTAATATGTGTATGATCTAAATCATCTTTAACAGCAAATTTATGCAAGAAAGAATTTTGATAACGACTAGAATCAAATCTTTTAACAAAACCCAAAGTTACATCTGAAGCGTTCATTTCAGCTTTATATACCATTTTGGTATATGCATCGACAGGTACAATATCATCCCCATCTACAAACGCTAAATACTTACCATTAGCTTTATCAATTCCATAGTTACGAGTAGAACTAATTCCACCATTTTCTTTATGAAAAGCTTTAAAGAATGCATAATTGTTAGCATACTCATCCACTATTTTAGATGTGTCATCAGTAGAACCGTCATCAATCATTAATACTTCTAAATTATCTTTAGGAAATTCTGTATTAGCAATTGAATCCAAGCAATCTTTTAAAAAATTGTCTACGTTATAACAGGCTACTACGACACTCAGGTCAGGTCTTTGCATTTAAAAATTCACCTCAATCAATTTTTTTAACCCTTTTATCATCTTTTAATAACATATTTACCACTCGTTCTGAAGCATGACCATCTTCCCATTTGCTAAATTTCTCACTAAATTCAGCATACTTATCAGCATATTCAGCACTAACATCATCTATATTCTGAATAGTATTAATTACTTCATCGCTAGTTTTAAGTAACGGTCCAGGTAAATCTTTTTTCATATCTAAATAAAATCCACGTAGCACACTGGCATATTTATCATAATCATAAACATAATATAAAATTGGTCTTCTTAATATTGAATAATCAAAAAATACACTTGAATAGTCGGTAATTAAAATATCTGAAATTAAATATAGTTCTGATATATCATCATAACTAGATTCATTGTATACAAAATCTCCAAAACCAGATGTATCTAGGTTGTTAGTTATAAAGTAATGAGTTCTAAGGACCATAACATATTCATTGCCTAGTTGCTCTCTGAGCTTAGCAATATTAAGTTTCAATTGGAATTTATATTGTCCTACATCTACGTATTCATCATCTCTCCAGGTAGGTGCATATAAAATGACTTTTTTATCTAATGGAATGCCTAATTTTTGCTTAATATTCTTAGCTAATTCATCACGATTAGGTGCATTTAAGATATCATTTCTAGGATAACCTGATTTAATCATTTTTTGCTCTGGATACATAAATGCATGTTTAAACACATCTACAGAAAATTGATTAGCTGTAACTAAATAATCCCATTGTCGAGATTGTTCATAAAAGATCTTTTTGTAAAGTCGTGTAGCACTAGCAACATTTTCCATATCGAAAACTAAATGTTTCAATGGGGTTCCATGCCAAGTTGACATAAATACAGTTCCTGTTTTTTTATGGAACCATCTAGGTTGGCGCATATTAATGACTTGATATTTAGAAACACCCATATAGTACATGTACCTAAAACCAAACCTTTTAACAACTTTAGTATTTGGTTTACTTGATAAATCTTTTTTTACATTAGAATTAGCCGCAATCCAAATATGTTTAAACTGTCCTGGATAATGCTTTTGAATATATTCATAAATATATTTAGGACTGTCAGAATAATTTCTTCCTAAAAAAGATTCATAAATAATAACTTTTTCATTTACTTTAAGTTTTTTACAAATCATTTCATAGTAAACTCTGGTAATACCTCTACCCTTATTTTTTAATAACTTATGAATATATCTTAATCCTATAAGCAACTTCATTTGACGTTTGGCTTTACTATAATTATGTTTTTTTATATTAATTAGAATTCGTCGACTAATAAAATTAACATTATTAAGCAATTTAACGTTGATTAAAGATAAATAATTACTCATAATATTTAAAATATCATTCAATTTATTTTTACTAAATTTATTGCTAATAACCGCATTATAAAAATATTTATTTATTTTATTGATTGAGTGAATCACTATTTTATTTTGTAATTCATTATAGGTAACACTATTAAATGTTTTAATAAATGAGTTCAACATTTGATCCCATCTATCATCACATTCCAATTGACTCAATGATGGATCATTAATGGGATCGTTATGCTTAACTTTTACATATTTAAAAGTATCAAATTGTATAAATTTATCCACAAGTCCCAAAACTTTACCCATAAAATAAAAATCATCATATAAAGGATTCTCTTCATCAAATAAAATATCGTTATCCCAAACGATACCCTTTGGAATTATCTTTCCACTAATCTTCAAATAGTTGCTAATATTATCAAAAATTATATTTTGATTTACTTCTTGAAAATTATCATTTAACTCAGTTTCTTCAGCTATAGGTTCAGGAATTCGTCTAAAAGCCCAATTAGGCATTCTAAACTCTTGTTTTTGATTAATTTCTGTAAAATATGAATTAACTGGTTCATATGTTGGATAAACTTTTAAATCTGTTAAACAATTTGGTTTTAACTTATTAATAACATTATTAATTGTATTAGGCAGCAAAAAATCGTCTGCATCCACAAACATTAGGTAATCACCATGTGCTTTACGGATAGCTGCATTTCTAGCTTGTGCAACGTTTTCTCCATTAAAATTAATGCTCTCAATTGGAAAATTTAATCCATTTAAGTCTACATCATGATTACAAGCTATAACCCATTCAAAATCATTATTATCTTGGCGATTCAAATTGGTTGCTAACTGTTTTAGTTTCTCAATATCTTTAGTTTTGCAAGGAGTAATGATACTCAATTTCATAAACTAAAATCATTCCTTTTCTTTACATTTTAATTTAAACCGTATTTACACATATCGTATTATATCATTAATAGATACGCTTTAAATTAAATTTTAAAGTCAATTCAATAAAAAAATGACTCCAAATGGAGTCATTTCTGTTATTCCTTATGCGGTAAAACCACATTTAATATTATACCTAGCAACGTAGCAACAGCCAATCCACTAAGTGGTAACCACCAAAAAATGTTCAAACTAAAATTACCTACTCCAACAACTAATACCGTTGAAACAATCATTAAATTACGTTTTATATTCATATCAACATGATTTTCAATTAATATTTTTATACCGCTAGATGCAATCGTTCCAAAAAGTAAGAAACTAATTCCACCAATTACCGGTAATGGCATCTGCATAATTAAAACATTTAATTTATTTATAAATGAAAATACAATTGCAAACAAAGCTGCACCCATCAGCACATAAACACTATGTACTTTTGTAATTGCCATTACTCCAATATTTTCACCATAGCTAGTCATAGCTGGACCACCTAAAAGACCGGCTGCAATAGATGATAAGCCATCACCAGTTAAAGTTCGATGAAGACCTGGATCCTTAATATAATCGCGACCCGTCAATTCATCTAAAACCATAATGTGTCCTAAATGTTCTGTCATTGTCACTAAAGCAATGGGGGCTATAGATAAAATAGCTCCAATTTCCAAATGAACATGATAATTCAAAAATGGTATTTCAAATTTAGGCATCGCAAACCATGAGGCTTCTGCAATTGCATGCAAATTAACTAAACCAAGCATAATTGAAACGATATAACCACAAACCACTGCTAATAAGATGGGAATAAGTCCTAAAAAGCCCTTTAAAAAGGTATTAAATAGTATTGCTAAAGCCAATGTTATTAAAGCTACAGCAACAAATCTTAAATCATAGTGTCCATTATTCATGGTAGCATTTTGGGCTGCACTACCAGCCAAAGACAAGCCAATAACCATGACAATTGGTCCGACTACAATTGGTGGTAATAATTTATCTATCCATTCTGAACCAACTAGCCAAACTATCAAGGCTACAATCAAATATACTATTCCTACAGCAATTACTCCTTGAGCAATTCCTGGATAACCTGTAGTTTTCATTAAAGCGGTCATTGGAACAATAAAAGCAAAGCTAGATCCCATATAAGCTGGAATTTGTCTTTTAGTAACTAAGATGTGCAACAATGTTCCAACTCCTGAAGCAAATAGTGCAATATTAGGACTTAAGCCCACTAATAATGGAACAATTACAGTACTACCAAACATTGAAAACATATGCTGCAATGAAAGTCCAATCCACATTAATAAATTTGGCTTATCATTAACATCTAAAATAACATCACGATTATTTTTCAAATTAAATCCTCCGTCCAAAACAAAAAGCCCACTAATCCCGTAAGAAAAGTAGACTTTCATTTTTTGAACGAATGCTTATTAGTCTCACGGGACTATTTTAAAGCTCTTGTATTATTTTAAATAATACTAAATAAAAAATTACATTTTGTCAAACATTAATTGCTGCCTTTTTCATCTTCATCAGTTTGTAAGACTGCCATGAAAGCTTCTTGCGGAATATCAACTTTTCCAACTGCTTTCATACGTTTCTTACCAGCTTTTTGTTTTTCTAGAAGTTTCATTCTTCTAGTACGATCACCACCGTACAATTTAGCTGTAACATCTTTACGATAAGCTTTAATGTTAGTTCGAGCAATAATTTTGGCACCTACTGCCGCTTGAACTGGTATTTCAAAGTTTTGTCTAGGAATAATGTTTTTTAATTTACCGACAATATCTCTACTACGACTAGCAGCAAATGAGCGATGTGAGATAAAACTTAACGCATCAACTTTTTCGCCATTTAATAAAATATCAATTTTTACTAAGTCTGATTGCTTATAATCTTCAACTTCATAATCTAAAGAAGCATATCCGCGAGTAGCCGATTTTAAATTGTCAAAGAAATCAAAAATTATTTCAGATAATGGAATATGATAAATAACATTTACACGATAATCATCAACATACTCCATTGTTTCAAATTGACCACGACGATGCTGACATAGTTCCATAACTGCTCCCACGTAGTCATTAGGCACCATAACTGTAGCCTTAACATATGGTTCTAAAACTTGTTTAATTTCTGAAGCATCTGGCATTTCAGATGGATTTTCAACCAACTTGTTTTCGCCACCTGTAGTATTAACATGATAAGTAACTGATGGTGCAGTCGTAATTAAATTCAAATTAAATTCACGTTCCAAACGTTCTTGAACTACATCCATGTGTAATAAACCTAAAAATCCACATCTAAATCCAAATCCTAAAGCTTGTGAAGATTCTGGTTCAAACTCTAAAGCTGCATCGTTTAATTTTAATTTTTCTAAAGCTTCTCTTAAGTCACCAAATTTAGCGTTATCAGTTGGATACAATCCAGAATAAACCATTGGTTCCATTTCACGGTATCCTGGTAAAGCCTTATCTGCAGGGTTATCAGCATTGGTAACTGTATCACCAACTCGAGTTTGAGTAATATCCTTAATACTGGCAGTTATATAACCAACATCTCCAGCCATAAGATAGTCTCTTTGAACTGGATGAGGAGAGTTTACCCCCACTTCGTTAACTTCATATTCACTACCACTATTCATAAGTCTAATTTTATCGCCGGGTTTAACTACCCCATCATATAATCTAACACTTAAAACGACACCACGATAATCATCGTACACGGAATCAAAAACTAAGGCCTTAAGTGGAGAATCTAAATCACCTTGTGGAGCTGGAACTTTTTGTACAATTCGTTCTAATAACTCTTCGATTCCAATTCCCTTTTTAGCACTAGCTAATACAGCATCTGATGTGTCTAATCCAATAATATCTTCAATTTCTTTTTTAACACGATCTGGATCAGCAGATGGTAAATCAATTTTGTTAACAACTGGCACAATTTCTAAATCGTCATCGATTGCCAAATAAACATTAGCTAATGTTTGCGCTTCAACACCTTGTGCAGCATCAACAACTAGAATTGCACCTTCACAGGCAGCTAAACTTCTTGAAACTTCGTATGAAAAGTCTACGTGTCCCGGAGTATCAATTAAATGAAACTCATAATCATGTCCATCTTTAGCATGATATTTCAATTCTACTGCGTTCAATTTAATCGTTATTCCACGTTCTCTTTCCAAATCCATGTTATCTAAAAGTTGATTTTTCATATCTCTTTTAGCAACTGTATCGGTCATTTCCAAAATTCGGTCGGCAAGTGTTGACTTACCATGATCGATATGGGCAACAATCGAAAAATTACGAATGTATTTTTGATGCTCTTTCATTTTGTCTATGTCCATACTGTTTAATTCCTACTTTCAATCTCTTTAATTTATAACCTAATTATAACAATCGAAATAATTTATAACAAATAAAAAAGGACTATTAAAATTGAAGTGCCTTAAAAAAGTTAGACAATTATTACTAAATTAAATATTTAATTTCATGGAATGATTTCGATATTCA
>NZ_BPLL01000004.1 GCF_019656235.1 Apilactobacillus xinyiensis
TGAATATCGAAATCATTCCATGAAATTAAATATTTAATTTAGTAATAATTGTCTAACTTTTTTAAGGCACTTCATTAATCATTCTGCTTTTTCTATACCTTCTATTTCAAGTAAGTCATTTTCCCATTGTTCTTCTAACGAATTAACGTTATTATCAATATCTTCAACTTTATTTTGTAAATTATTTAACTTATCAATATTATTGATATTATCAGGATTGGTCATAGCTATTTGTAATTCTTTTTTTGATTTAGCCAAAAGACTTAATTGATGTTCTATTTCTTGAACATTGCGTTTTAGTTTGCGAAGTTTCTTTTGAGTTTCTTTATCTACAAAATAAGCTTTTTTACTTGAACTGGTTTCTTCTGTAATTGTTTCCTTAACAGCTTCATGCTGACTTTCTAAAGCTGCTGCTTCCTCATCTTTTTTATCTAAATAGTAGTCATAATTACCTAAATATATTTTAGAGTGATGGTCAGCCACTTCTAAAATAGAGGTAGTCATTTTATTTATAAAATACCTATCGTGTGAAATAAATAGGATAGTACCCTCAAAAAATTCTAATGCTTTTTCTAAAACTTCACGACTATCAATATCTAAATGATTAGTTGGCTCATCTAAAATTAAAAAGTTATCATGGTGCATAGATAATTTAGTTAATAATAATCTGGCTTTTTCGCCACCTGATAATTCTTTAACGTTTTTTTCAACATCTTCTCCAGAAAATAAAAAACTACCTAAAATGGTTCTAATTTTATTTTCTGGGGTTGTTGGATAATCATCCCACAACTCATGTAAAACATCTTTGTCATTGTGAAGTAACTTTTGGTGTTGGTCGTAATAACCGATACTTACTCCAGTGCCAAAATTTATTACACCATTTAATTTTGGTATCTGACCAATAATTGTTTTTAAAATAGTTGATTTTCCAGATCCGTTGGGTCCAATGATTGCAATTCTTTGATGCCTTTTGATATCTAAGTTAATGTGTTTTAGCAGCGGAGTTTCATTATAGCCGACTTCTAAATCGCTAATACTTAAGACGTTATTACCACTTTGTCGATTAATACTGAAACTAAAGCGAGCCGATTTTTCACTACTGATGGGTTTTTCAATTTTATCCATTCTTTGTAATTGCTTTCTTCTTGATTGAGCTCGCTTAGTAGTGGATGCACGAACAATGTTTTTGTTTACAAAGTCTTGCATAGATTGAATTTCTTTTTGTTGCTTTTCGAATTGTTTAGCTTTTTGGTGTAAACGAGCTACTTTTTCTTTAGTAAAGTAACTATAATTTCCGTTATAGTATTCAATCGATCCATTACACATTTCATAGACTTCATTAACAACCTTATCCATAAAATAACGGTCATGTGAAATAATCATTAAAGCGCCATCATATCCACGCAAGTAGTTTTCTAACCAATTAATCGTTTTTACATCAATATGATTAGTTGGTTCATCTAAAATTAACAAATCGTTTTTTTCTAAAAGTAATTTAGCCATGGCTAGCTGAGTTTGCTGACCACCAGATAATTTGTTGATTTTTTTATTGTAACTTTTTTCATCAAAGCCAAACCCATGTAAAACTGATCTGATTTCAGCTTTATAACCAAAACCGTTATTACGTTCAAATTCAGCTTGTAGTTTTGAATATAGATTTGTTATACGTTCAAATTCCTTTTCATTATTGATAACTTTAGGGTCGGCAATTTTAGTTTCTAGATTATGAATTTGTTTTTCATCGTTTTTAAGCTTTTCAAACACACTTTCCATTTCTTCTAAAATAGTTTTATCTGAATTTAAGCCACTATTTTGTTGAAGATAACCAATTGATAAATTTTTATTCTTTATAATTTGACCTTCATCGATATCTTGCAATCCCATAATCATTTTAACTAAGGTAGATTTACCTACACCATTACGACCTACTAGGGCAATCTTGCTATTTTCTTGAACATTTAAATTTACTTTTGTGAAAATATCTTTACCTAAAAATCTTTTTGTGACATTTTTTATTTGCAATATATTGATGATATTCACCTTCTTTAATCGTTATGAAAACAAGCACTAGAGGTTAGTTTATCATAATTGTATATCTATATAAAATCTATTGAATTATCATATTGGTTGATAAGTATTTCACAAAGTTAAATATTGTGATAGAATAAAAATCGTATCTTTTACAATATGAGTAACAAATCTGGAGGGAAAAAATTGGTAAGTACTAAAATTCCTCGTGCAACTGCCAAACGTTTACCGATATATTATCGATATTTAAGCATTTTACACGATTCTAACCAAAAAAGAGTTTCATCTAGTAGTTTTGCAGATGCTGTACAAGTTGATTCAGCAACCATTAGAAGAGATTTATCTTATTTTGGTGCTTTGGGTAAGCGTGGATATGGATATGACGTTGATAATCTATTAAACTTTTTTAAGAAAATTCTAAATCAAGATCATTTAACCAGTGTAGGTTTAGTAGGTTTAGGTAATTTAGGGCATGCTTTACTTAATTTTAATTTTCACAAGGACAGTAATGTTAGAATATCTGCTGCTTTTGACGTACACGAAGACATGATTAATACTGTACAAGATGGAGTACCTGTCTATTCAGTTAACGATTTACAAAAACAACTAGAGGAACAACAAATAAAAGTTCTAATCTTAACGGTACCTAGTAGCGTGGCACAGGATATTTGTGATCAAGCTATTAAAGGCGGGGTAAAGGGGATTATGAACTTTACTTCTAGAAGGTTAGTTGCTCCTGATGATGTTAGAATTCAAAATGTAGACTTAACAAATGAATTACAAACTTTAATCTATTTTATTGAACATTATTCTAAAGAATAAAAGCACTCTAATTTTTAGAGTGCTTTTTTAGTATCAAAATTCTTGCATTTATCATTAAAAAAATATATATTAGTTATATAGATTAGCACTTGATGTTAAAGAGTGCTAAAAGCTAATTATGATTAATTTGGAGGGATAACATTGCTAAAACCATTAGGTGACCGTGTTGTTATTGAAACACAAGATGAAGAAGAAAAAACTGTCGGTGGCATTGTTTTAGCTAATAACGCTAAAGAAAAACCACAAACTGGTAAAGTTGTTGCTGTTGGAGATGGTAAAGTTCTCGATAATGGTAACACTTTAAAACCATCAGTCAAAGAAGGAGATACAATTATCTTTGATAAATATGCTGGTACATCAGTTGATTATGATGGTAAATCATATTTAGTTTTACATGATAAGGATATCGTTGCAATTATTGAATAGTAAAAATAATAATATTAAAAACTAAAATTTATGAGGTGAGTATATATGGCTAAAGAAGTTAAATTTTCTGAAGATGCAAGACATGCCATGCTTAGAGGTGTTGATAAACTAGCTAACACTGTTAAGACTACTTTAGGTCCTAAGGGTCGTAACGTTGTTTTAGAAGAAAGTGCTGGTAGTCCTAATATTACTAATGATGGTGTAACAATTGCTAAGTCAATTGATTTGCCAAATCATTTTGAAAATATGGGTGCAAAATTAGTTTCAGAAGTTGCATCAAAGACAGATGACATTGCTGGTGATGGAACTACAACTGCAACTGTTTTAACTCAAGCAATTGTTAATGAAGGAATGAAGAATGTTACTGCTGGAGCTAATCCGGTAGGTGTTCGTCGTGGAATTGAAAAAGCCACTGAAGTTGCTGTAGAAGCTTTGCATAAAATGTCACATGATATTAAAACTAAAAAAGATATCGCACAAATTGCTTCTATTTCAGCAGCTAGCAAAGAAGTTGGTGACTTAATTGCGGATGCAATGGAAAAAGTTGGTAATGATGGAGTTATCACCGTTGAGGATTCGCGTGGTGTAAATACAACTATGGACGTTGTTGAAGGAATGCAATTTGATCGCGGATACATGTCACAATACATGGTTACTGATTCAGATAAAATGGAAGCTAATCTAGATAATCCATATATTTTAGTAACTGACAAAAAAATCAATAATATTCAAGATATCTTGCCACTATTACAATCAGTAGTTGAACAAGGTCGCTCTTTATTAATTATTGCTGATGACATTGGTGGAGAAGCATTACCAACGTTAGTACTAAATAAAATGCGTGGAACATTTAACGTTGTAGCTGTTAAGGCTCCAGGATTTGGTGATCGTCGTAAGGCTCAATTACAAGATATTTCTACATTGACTGGTGCTACTTTAATTACCGATGATTTAGGATTGAACTTAAAAGATGTTAAAGTAGATCAATTAGGTCAAGCTAATAAGGTTAATGTTACTAAAGATGATACTACAATCGTTCAAGGTTCAGGTGATAAGGATAAAATTGCTGAACGTGTTAACGAAATTAAGAATCAATTAGCTACAACTACTTCTGATTTTGACCGTGATAAATTAAGAGAACGTTTAGCTAAATTGGCTGGTGGAGTTGCAGTTATCCGTGTAGGTGCTGCTACTGAAACTGAACTAAAAGAACGTAAATATAGAATTGAAGATGCATTGAACTCAACTAGAGCCGCTGTGGAAGAAGGATTTGTCCCTGGTGGTGGAACTGCATTTATCAATGTTCTTAAAGACATTGATGCAATTGAAGCTGAAGGTGATGTAGCCACTGGAGTTAAGATTGTACGCCGTGCTTTGGAAGCCCCAGTTAGACAAATTGCTCATAATGCCGGAATTGATGGTTCTGTAGTTGTTGAACATTTGAAGAACGAAAAACCAGGTGTTGGATATAATGCAGCTGAAGATAAGTATGAAGACATGGTCGCTGCCGGAGTTGTTGATCCAACTAAGGTCTCTCGTTCAGCTATTCAAAATGCTGCTTCAGTATCAGCTTTGTTATTAACAACTGAAGCTGTTGTTGCGGAAAAACCTGAAAAAAATGATGCTCCACAAATGCCAACTCAACCAGGCATGGGCGGAATGATGTAATATAAAAATATCGGTAAAAAGACCCCTTATTTATAAGGAGTCTTTTTATTATGCTTTAATTGCCTTGTCTTTATGAGTATGGATTTGTATAATTAGTTTAGTTTAATTAAGAGAGGATAAATCATTAATGTTAAAACTTGAGATAATTGTTTGGTTATTTGCAACAATGATTATATCTGCAGTTATTACACCGTTTATCAGAAAATTAGCGTTTCGATGGGGGGCCATAGACGACCCTAATAAGAGAAGAGTAAATAAGATTCCCATGCCAACAATGGGTGGATTAGCTATTTTTATCGCTTACACTATCGCAACGATGTTTCTCTTAAGAAATCAAATGCCTACACAATCTTTGTATGGGATTTTTGCTGGAGAAATAATTATAATTTTAACTGGTGTGATAGATGATATTTATGTTTTAAAACCACGACAAAAAGTATTGGGAATTAGTTTAGCAGCATTAGCAGTTTACTTTTTAGGTAATATTCAAATGAATACTATTGGTTTGCCATTTCTTGGCAACATAGATTTAGGTTGGTTTAGTTTACCAATTACTTGGATTTGGATACTTGCGATAACTAATGCTGTAAACTTAATTGATGGATTAGATGGTTTAGCTACAGGAGTTGCTGTGATTGCCTTAACAACGATGGGAATCACTGGAATGTTCTTTTTGAATGTAGGAAATACATATGTATCTATTATGATATTTGCTTTGGTAGCTTCTTGTTTGGGATTCTTACCTTACAACTTTTTTCCAGCTAGAATTTATTTAGGAGATACTGGTTCCTTGTTTATTGGATTTATGATTTCGGTATTTTCTTTAAATGGGCTTAAAAATGCAACTTTTATAACAGTTATAATTCCGGTAATTATTTTAGGGGTTCCAATTACAGACACTGTATATGCTATTTTAAGAAGAATGCTAAATAAACAACCAATATCACATGCTGATAAGCATCATTTACATCATCGTTTAATGCAAATTGGCTTGACTCATCGTCAAACTGTGTTAGTTATATATGGAATTGCGTTGATTTTTTCATTTATTTCATTGCTATATCCAATTTCTAATTTATGGGGCACAATTTTGCTAACTGTAGCTACTCTATTAGGCTTGGAACTATTTGTCGAAGCCATTGGCTTAGTTGGTAAAAATAGGCAACCATTATTAAATGCAATTAAAAATGTTGTAAAAAACAATACAAGTAAAGATAATCATTAAAAAAGACTGAGTTATAAGAACTCAGTCTTTTTTATATTCAACTTCAAAATATTGATCTTCTCCAATTTTAAACTCTACACGATCAGCTAATAAGTTAATTATGCTATTTTGAAATGACTCTATTTTTTCTTTATCTACAGACACCGATATTGTGACTTTACTAGTATAAGTTGTATCAATTACATTGATATTATTTTCTGATAAATAGTAATTTAATTTGTCAAAAAGGCTGTAATCAACCAATATATCTATTTGCGTTTGTAAAATTTTATTTACGATACCTAAATTATCAATCGTTGAAGAAGTTGCGTTACTGTATGCTCTAATAAGCCCACCGGCACCTAATTTAATTCCCCCAAAGTATCTAGTTACAACTGCTACTATATTGTGCAATTCATTTAGCTTGATAGCTTCCAAAATAGGTACTCCAGCAGTGCCAGTTGGTTCGCCATTATCACTAGCTCTTTGAATATGATCATCTTTACCAATTATATATGCATAACAATTATGGGTAGCCTTTTTGTGTTGCTCCTTAATGTTATCAATAAAATCGTTAGCTTCTGCATCATCTTTAATACGTGCTATATTGCATATAAATTGCGATTTTTTTATTATAATTTCGTGTGAACCACTTTTCTTAATTGTTAAATATTTTTCCACTATGTTTACACCATCCTTAATGTTTTTAATTTTTTATCTCGTAAATATAATTGGTGATAATAATGATTAAAAGTATCGAACTGTTATTTGGACGCCAAATATCAGAAAAAAATATAGATTTTAATTTAGTTGATAAAAGTTTATTGACTAAAAGAATTCCAATTAAAGTAAATAAAAATAATATTCAGTGTCTACGTTGTAATCAAATTAGTGATAAGCATTCGACAAAAATAAATGAAGTTTATTATTGTCGGAATTGTATCAATTTAGGTCGAATTGTTAGTGATGAATTTTTATATAGTGCTCGTGAACCTAATAGCTTTACTGAGTGTCTTTCTCCGTTAACATGGAATGGCCAGTTAACTGAACTTCAAGCACAGTGCTCAAGTCAAATATGTCGTATTTTTGCTAATAAAGAAAATCACTTACTTTGGGCGGTTACTGGAGCTGGTAAAACTGAAATGTTATTTAAGGGAATCGCTTGGGGCATTAAAAAGAAATTAAGAATCGCAGTCGCTTCACCTAGAATTGACGTATGTGTTGAACTTTTCCCTAGAATTCAATCAGCATTTAAAAATATTGAAATATTACTTTTACATGGCAAAAATGAACTACCTTATGCATATCATCAAGTAACCATTTGCACCACTCATCAACTATTAAAATTTTATCATGCTTTTGATATCTTGATAATTGATGAGGTAGATGCTTTTCCGTTCGTACAAGATGCAGGATTAAAATTTGCCGCTCAAAATGCTGTTAAAGAGAGTAGTAGTATTTTATATTTAACTGCTACACCTAGTGATGAGTTACTAAATGATGTTCGAAATAACAACTTATCGTTTAGCTATTTACCAATTCGATATCATCAACATTTGCTACCAGTAATAAAAAATCACTTAATACTTAATTTAAGTCAAAAATTAGCTAAAAATAAACTTAATTCAAAAATAATACAACTTATTAAGCAAAAAATTGCAGCTGAACAACGATTTTTGATTTTTGTACCTAAGATAGAATATCTAGAGATTTTAAATAATATATTATCTAAGTATTTTGATAATACTTTATGGGCTAGTGTATACTCTTCAGATACTGATCGGTTATCTAAGGTTCAATTGATGCGTGAACATAAAGTGCTATTTTTAATTACTACTACTATCCTAGAACGAGGCGTAACTTTTCCAGAAATTGATGTTATCGTTTTTAATGCGGATCATGATAATTTTTCTACTTCTGCTTTAGTGCAAATTGCAGGTAGAGTAGGCAGAAGTGCTAATCGTCCTAATGGAAATGTTGACTTTTTTATCAACTGCAAGACTAAAAATATTGTAAATGCAATGAAACAAATTAAATATATGAACAAATTAGGAAGCAGGACTCTTGAACATGAATAAGCAATGTCTGTTGTGTAATAACAGCATTTTAAATTCCATTTCATTAGAATTTATATTGTCATTAAAAAAACAACAAGTGGATTATATTTGCAAACAATGCCAACGACGATTTATTCTTATAAAACACGATGATTTTTGTAATTATTGTGGTAGATTAGGTAAGTTTAAATTGAATACTTGTGGAGATTGTAATCAATGGAATCAAAAGGGATGGTCTTGGTTCACTTGTCGTAGCATATATTCATATAACGATTTTATGAGTACCTATATGAAAAAATATAAATTTAACGGTGATTATTATTTGAGAAAAGTATTTTCAAAACAATTTTTTGATAAATTAAATCAAAAAGAATGCTTAGTGCCAATTCCAATTAGTAAAACTACCATGCATAAAAGAAGATTTAATCAGGTTCATGGATTAATGGAAAATTTAAAATTTCAAGATGTTTTGTTGGTAGATAAACAAAAAAATACTCAATCCCACCATAATAAAAAGCAAAGAATGGCTATGCAACAGATCTTTTCAATTGACGATAGATACATGCATCTAATAGTGGGAAAAAATGTTACGATAGTTGATGATGTTTATACAACAGGAACTACGATTAGATTAGCTGCTGCCATTTTAAAAGAAAATGGTGCAAAAAGTGTTTCTGGTTTTACATTAGCCAGATAATTAGTTATATTAAAGTATGTTATATATTGGTAATATTGCCAATTCTGTTTTTAAAATTAACTTTAAAATGTTAAAATAATAGTACATTTTAAAATCGAGATTTAATAATTTGGATTTAAATTAAAACCTAATTTAAAGTATGGAAGGAACATATTAATGCCTAATATTCTAAAAAAATGGGTCGAAAGTGATAAAAGCGAAGTTAAAAGACTTAGCAAACTTGCTGACAAAGTCGGTAGCTACGATGAAAAATACAGCAAGTTAAGTGATGAAGAACTTCAAGCAAAGACCCCTGAATTTAAAAAACGTTATCAAGATGGTGAATCACTAGATGATTTGCTTCCCGAAGCATTTGCTGCTGCTAGAGAGGGAGCTAAACGAGTTCTAGGACTAAAACCATTCCATGTTCAAATAATGGGTGGAATTGTGTTACATGAAGGTAATATTGCAGAAATGAAAACTGGTGAAGGTAAGACTTTAACAGCTACAATGCCAGTTTATTTAAATGCTATTTCAGGTAAGGGTGTGCATGTTGTAACGGTTAACGAATACCTTTCACAACGTGATGCTACTCAAATGGGTGAATTATACAACTGGTTAGGTTTATCAGTTGGAGTTAACTTATCTACTAAGAGTCCTGAAGAAAAACGTGAAGCATACAATGCTGATATTACTTATTCAACTAATAGTGAAATTGGTTTTGACTACTTACGTGACAATATGGTTGTTTATAAAGAAGAAATGGTTCAAAGACCTTTGAATTTTGCTATTGTTGATGAGGTTGATTCTATTTTAATTGATGAAGCTAGAACTCCATTGATTATTTCAGGTCAAGCTAAGGGTTCGAATGAACTTTATAAACAAGCTGATAAATTTGCAAAGACTTTACATGAAAAAGATGATTTTAAGATTGATTTAGAAACTAAAACAGTTTCATTGAATGATAATGGAATTTCTAAAGCAGAAAAATACTTCAATCTTAAAAATCTTTATGATACAGACAATACAGCGTTGACTCATCATTTAGATCAAGCTTTAAGAGCTAACTTTATTATGTTGAAAGATAAAGATTATGTGGTTCAAGATGGTGAAGTTTTAATTGTTGATTCATTTACTGGACGTGTTATGGAAGGACGTCGTTTTTCTGATGGCTTACATCAAGCTATTGAAGCCAAAGAAGGCGTTGAAATTCAAGAAGAAAGTCAAACTATGGCTAACATTACTTACCAAAACATGTTTAGAATGTATCATAAATTAGCTGGTATGACTGGTACTGCTAAAACTGAAGCGGAAGAATTCCGTGAAATTTACAACATGGAAGTAATCACTATTCCTACCAATAAACCGGTAGTAAGAATTGATGAATCTGATGTTTTATATCCAACTCTAGAATCAAAATTTGATGCTGTAGTTGATAAGGTCAAAGAATTACATGCAAAAGGACAACCAATCTTATTGGGAACCGTAGCTGTTGAAACTTCTGAATACTTGTCTCAACGTTTGGATAAAGAAAATGTTCCGCATGTTGTTTTAAATGCTAAAAACCATTCTAAAGAAGCTGATATTGTTGCTAATGCTGGTCAAAAAGGAGCAGTTACTATTGCTACTAACATGGCTGGTCGTGGTACTGATATTAAATTAGGACCGGGTGTAGTTGAAGCAGGTGGATTAGCAGTTATTGGTACTGAAAGACATGAATCTAGACGTATTGATAACCAACTTCGTGGACGTTCAGGTCGTCAAGGAGATCCAGGTTGGTCACAATTCTACCTTTCACTAGAAGATGACTTAATGAAACGTTTTGGTTCAGAAAGAATCAAGAATTTCTTACAAAGTATGAAAGTAGAAGGCGAGTCAGCTGTAATTAAAAGTAAATTGATTACTAAACAAGTTGAATCTGCTCAAAAACGTGTTGAAGGTAATAACTACGATTCTAGAAAACAAGTTCTTCAATATGATGACGTTATGCGTCAACAACGTGATGTCATCTATAAAGAAAGATATCAAGTTATCAGTGAAGATAAATCATTAAAATGGGTTATTGTACCAATGATTAAACGTACAGTTGATCGTATTGTTAACTTGCATACACAAGGCGATAGAAAAGATTGGGACTTAGGCACTATTTTAGATTTTGCAATTAGTGTTATTACCAGTCCTGATAATATTGGTTTAGATGACTTAAAAGATAAGTCAGCTGATGAAATCAAAGAATATCTATTGAATTTAGCTAATGATATTTACGAAGATAAAGAAAAACAATTATACGACCCATCACAAATGCTAGAATTTGAAAAAGTTGTATTGCTAAGAGTTGTAGATTCACATTGGACTAACCACATTGATGCGATGGATCAATTACGTCAATCAATTGGTTTACGTGGATATGGTCAACTAAATCCTTTAGTTGAATATCAACGTGAAGGTTACAAGATGTTTGAAGAAATGATAGCTGATATTGAATATGACACTTCTAGATTATTTATGAAGGCTGAAATCAGACAAAATATGGAAAGATAATAAAAAAACGGAACTTCGACTTATGTTTGTCGTTCCGTTTTTTGTAAATAAAGGGATTGAATTTAATGGAGTTAAATGAAGCAGAAAATGAACTTACTAAGATTAAACAAGCTATAAGTGGCTTTAGGAGGTCACTTTGACTTTGATAATCTGTCAGAAAATATTGAAATAAATGAGATGAAAATGACTGAACCGGGTTTTTGGGACGATCAAATTAAAGCTAAAAAACTAATCGATGAGAATAATAAGTTAAAAGCTAAACTAGAAAATTTCAATAACCTATCCAGTCGAGTTGAAGATTTAGAAGTTAGTTTAGAACTATGTAAAGAAGATGATTCTACTGATCTAATTAATGAATTTCAGACATCTTTAATAGAAACTAAGCAACATTTAGATAAATATAGATTGAATATGTTGTTAAACGGAAAGTATGATTCTAATAATGCTATTTTAGAAATTCATCCTGGTGCAGGAGGCACTGAATCACAAGATTGGGGTTCAATGCTGCTAAGAATGTATACCAGGTGGGCTGAGCAAAATAAATTTAAGGTTGAAATGCTTAACTATCAAGTAGGTGATGTTGCGGGAATCAATGCAGCTACTTTAATGATTTCTGGTGAAAATGCATACGGTTATTTAAAATCAGAAAAAGGAGTACACCGTTTAGTACGATTATCACCATTTGATTCTGCTGGTCGTCGTCATACTTCTTTTGCTTCGGTTGATGTTATGCCAGAACTTGATGAATCCGTAAACATTGATATTAATCCTGCTGATTTAAGAATTGACGTGTTTAGAGCCAGTGGAGCTGGTGGACAGCATGTTAATAAAACTTCATCAGCAGTTCGAATAACCCATGAACCAACCGGAATTGTTGTTTCTAGTCAGGCTCAAAGATCACAATTGCAAAACCGTCAAACTGCAATGAATATGCTTAAATCAAAGTTATATGAGTTGGAAGAAGAAAAAAAAGCTCAACAAAAGGCTGCTTTAGAAGGACAACAAATGGACATTGGATGGGGTTCACAAATCCGTTCATATGTATTTCACCCATATTCTATGGTTAAAGATCATCGAACTAACTATGAAACTGCTAAAGTTCAAGCGGTTATGGATGGAGAATTAAACCCATTCATAAATGCATATTTACAGTGGAAGTTAAGTCAAAATAATCCTAAATAGTTTCGAGGTTTTTTAATTATGAATATATTAATTGCTTTTTTAATTTTCTTTTGCCAACCAGTTTTATGGATAGGGATGTTCCGTAATTATTTAAATTACAGAAAAAGAATTGATCGCGAAAGAGATTTGTTTACTACGGCGATTTACCGTTCTAATAATGAGTTTAGACATTTTATAGTTAGCTTCTTGTTGTTAGGAGTTATATCGTCAGTTGTTTCAATTTTAATAGGAATGATGCTACCCATTAATTTTATTGTAATTTATGAAATTCTTTTATTACTAAACCTGGTACTTATTCCTACTCACATAATGCCTGTTTTTATTGCTTTTTTAAGTGCAATTGGTTATTTAATAATTGGTAATGTTTATTATATTAATCAATATACAAATCTAGATTTAAATATGAGTGCAGTTGCAAATCAAAATTTACTTGTTTTTATAACTATAATACTGTTTTTAAGTGGGATATATTATAAGCTATTTGGTGGTAGAATGAATTCGCCACAAATGTATTATAATCAAAGAAATACTAGAAAAGTTTTTTATATCTTTAAAGAACTAACTGTAATTCCAATGTTAATTTTAATTCCAGGTAATTTGGTGAGTTCAATACCATATTGGCCTGTATTTAATTTTGGACATACTACGTTTAGCTTTTTATTTCTCCCAGTTGTTTTAGGCTTAAAATTTAAATTTTTTAATCATATACCGAAAGACTATTTGCATAAATTAGGTAACGTTATCCTTAAATTTAGTGCTTTAAGTTTATTAGTAACTGGAATAAGTTATTACTTTAATTTTACAGTTTTATATAGTTTATGTGCATTAGCTTTAATTTTCTTACTAATAATGCTAGTGTTTAGAACTAAAGACAACAAAAAAACAACTCCGTTTGCGGAAGCTGTAAATGGAATTAGAGTGGTTGCTGTTGAAAAAGACACTCCAGCTAGTCGAATGGATATTTCCATCGGCGATATTATTACTGAAGTTAATGATATTCCTGTTAAATCTGAGAGTGAATTTTATCAAGCAGTTTTACAACACCCTACTTATTGCCGAGTTAAATTGACTACACCTGATAATGTGATTAAATTAACGGAAACGGCTATATATAACGATGCTCCACATGAATTAGGGATTGTTATGTTTAAAAAAGTGTAAATAATTGTAAATATTATTTCAAATTTAAATCGTCAGATAATACAATTATGTCTGACGATTTTATAATATAATAAATACAAAAAATGAGGTGTTATTTATGAACAATGGTAAAAAGAAAATGACTAAATCAATCAGTGACAAGTTATTAACTGGAACTTTAGGTGGTCTTGCTGAATATTTTGGTTGGAACTCTACGGTAGTAAGAATTGTATTTGTAGTTTTATCTATATTTCCTGGACACCTATTTGCAGGTGCACTTGTATATATAGCAATGATGGTTATAATTCCTAATGATTATTCTAGTTTTAACAATTTTGGTGGTTTTGGAAATCAAGATTCATATGACAATTCAGATAGTAGTGGCAGAAAAGTTATTCATGATGTTGAAGAACATGATAAACGTAATTAATTATATAAAGAAGTTGATTATTAATGAGATTTATTATTAGATTGGTAATTAATGCTATTTTATTTATGGCTGTGGCTAATTTTTTTCAAAATAGCTTTTATGTATCAAACGCTAAAATAGCCTTAATTGCTGCATTTGTATTGGCAATTATTAATGCTACGATTAAACCGGTAATTAAAATTGTTTCGTGGCCAATTAATGTTTTAACGTTAGGTTTGTTTAGTATTGTAGTGAATGGCTTAATGCTTGAAATAACGTCTTTTATCGTAGGCAATAATTTTTATTTTGCTTCTTTTAGTATGGCGATGATAGTTGCAATTATTATATCGATTTGTAATGTTGTTGTTTCTGATGTATAGCTTCTGCTATAAAAGTGATAAAATTTACTATATAAAAAGACGTTAGGAGACGTATAAATGACTGAAAAAGTCTTTGTTGATGACCTGGTAAATAATACTCATTTAAGTATTTATTATGGTCAAGATTACTTAAATCGACAAATTACAACTAGCGATATATCACGTCCCGGTTTGGAATTAACTGGATATTTTAACTACTATCCAGCGCGTAGAATTCAATTGTTAGGTATTACAGAGACTTCTTATGCTAAGGGTATGAGTACAACTGACTTATATGATGTTATGCAAAAGATGTGTCAACCAGAAACTCCAGCTTTTGTTATTTCTACACAGTTAGATCCACCGGCTGAATTAATTAGGGCTGCTAAAGAAGAGCATATTCCAATTCTAGGTTCAAAATTAACTACTTCTAGAGTTTTAAGCAATATGACTAATTACTTAGAAGGTCGTTTAGCTGAACGTAAATCGATTCATGGTGTTTTGGTTGATGTTTATGGATTAGGAGTATTAATTACTGGAGATTCTGGAATTGGGAAAAGTGAAACAGCCCTAGAGTTAGTTAAAAGAGGGCATCGTTTAATTGCTGATGATCGAGTTGAAGTTTATCAGCAAGATGAGCAAACATTAATAGGACAAGCTCCCAGAATTCTTAGGCATCTTTTAGAAATTCGTGGAATTGGAATTATTGATGTTATGAATTTATTTGGTGCTGGAGCGGTGCGTTCTAAAACAAAAGTTGATTTGATCGTGCATTTAGAAAATTGGTCTGCAGATACACCATATGATCGATTAGGTAATGCTAACGAAACTAGACGGATTTTTGATGTAGATGTGCAAAAAATAAACATTCCAGTTAAAACTGGACGTAATTTAGCCATAATTATTGAAGCTGCGGCTATGAACTTTAGAGCTAAATCTATGGGATATGACGCAACTAAAGTTTTTGATGAAAATTTGAATAATTTGATTAAAGAAAATGGTTTGAAAAAATAGGATTTGGAGATGAAAAAGTGGCTTATATGGCTTTAAATCCGATTGCTATTCATATTGGTGGAATTCAAGTTCATTGGTATGGAATTTTTATAGCAAGTGCGGTTATGCTGGCGGTTTATTTATCCATTTTAGAAGGTAAGCATCATGGTATTGAGTCTGATAACATATATGATATGATTTTATTAGCATTACCTACTGCGGTTATCTGTGCCAGAATATACTATGTAGCATTTCAGTGGGGATATTATCAAAATCACTTAGATGAAATCATTAGAATTTGGGATGGCGGAATTGCCATTTATGGTGCGCTAATTGGATCGGCAATTGTTGTATACTTATACTGTCGAAATAAATTTATACCAGTTTGGCTTATGTTAGATGTAATTGCACCGACTGTTATTTTGGGTCAGGCAATTGGTCGTTGGGGTAACTTTATGAACCAGGAAGCTTTTGGTCAAATTACCAGCTTATCGTTTTTAAATAGTTTACATTTACCGCATTTTATAATTCAGCAAATGTTCATCCAAGGTGCTTATCGACAACCTACGTTCCTATATGAATCAATTTGGAGTCTGTTAGGTTTTGTTATCTTAATGAATTTAAGGCATGTGCCAAACTTTTTAAAACGTGGTGAGACAACGTTACTATATATTGTTTGGTATGCTTTTGGAAGATTTTTTGTTGAAGGAATGCGTACTGATAGTTTAGTAGTATTTTATGATATTCGAGTTTCACAAATATTATCATTTATTTTGTTTTTTGTAGCGATTATTTTACTAATTTATCGTCGAAGAAAATATAATGATTTGCCTTTGTATTGTAAAGATAAGATAGTTAATATTTAAAATATAAAATTATAAGGAGCGTCAATTAATGACAGAAAAAATTGCAGTTTTAGGTGCCGGTTCATGGGGAAGTATGTTGGCTAATATTTTAGATGAAAATGGACATGATGTTAGACTATGGTCATATAACCCTAAACAGGTAGAAGAGTTAAATACTCAACACACTAATTCTAGATATATGAAAGATTTTATCTATTCAAAATCTTTAACCGCGTATTCAGATATGCAAGAAGCCGTTAAAGATGTAGACGATATTTTACTAGTGGTGCCTGCACAAGTTACACGTTCAGTAGCTCAAAAATTAAATGTTATTTTAGATTCTATGAGTATTAAACCTAACATCATTCATGGAAGTAAGGGAATTGAACAGAAAACTTACAAACGCATGTCTGAAGTTTTAGCTGAAGAAATTAGTGCTGAAAATCGCAGTGGAATTGCGGTTATTTCTGGACCTAGTCAAGCTGAAGATGTTGCTAAGCATGATATTACTTTGGTTACGGCTGCTTCTAGTGATATTAAAGTAGCTGAACATTTTCAACAATTATTTATGAATAACTACTTTAGAGTTTATACAAATGACGATATCATTGGAGTTGAAATTGGCGCTGCTTTGAAAAATATTATTGCATTAGGTGCTGGTGCTTTATACGGATTAGGCTATGGTGATAATGCTAAAGCAGCCTTAATGACTAGAGGATTAGCTGAAATTTCTCGTTTAGGGACTTCATTTGGTGCTAATCCATTAACATTTACTGGTTTATCAGGTTTCGGCGATGTAATCGTTACTGCCACAAGTAGTGATTCTAGAAATTGGCGTGCCGGATATCAACTAGGTAAGGGTGAAAAACTAGATGATGTAGTTAAAAATATGGGAATGGTAATTGAAGGTGTTGCAACTACTCAAGCAGCTTATGAATTAGCTAAACAACGTGGTATTGACATGCCTATAACTTCAGCTATTTATAATGTTATTAACGAAAATGTTAGTGTTAAAGATGCAATTGCCAAATTAATGCTACGTGAAGGACGTTCCGAACTAGAATAAATTTTAGGAGTTTATGATATTATGAAAAAAATTAAAAAAGCTATTATACCAGCAGCAGGATTAGGAACTCGCTTTTTACCAGAAACTAAAGCAATGCCTAAAGAAATGTTACCAGTGGTAGATACTCCTGCTATTCAATTGATTGTTGAGGAAGCTAAAGCATCTGGAATTACAGACATTTTGATTATTATTGGTAAAGGTAAACGTGCCATTGAGGATCATTTTGACTCCAATACTGAACTAGAACTTAATTTAGCAGAAAAACATAAAGATAAAATGCTAGAAGCAGTACAAAAAACAAATGGATTGAATATTTACTTTAAACGTCAAGCGCATCCTAATGGCTTGGGGGATGCAGTACATACTGCAAAGAGTTTTGTTGGTGATGATCCCTTTGTAATTATGTTGGGTGATGACCTAATGCAATCGGATGTGCCACTTACTAAACAATTAATTGATAGTTATGAACAAACTAGTGCCTCTACATTAGCTGTAATGCGTGTTCCACATGAAGAAACTTCTAAGTATGGAGTTATTAATCCAACTAAAGAAATTTCAGATGGTTTATATGATGTTACCAGTTTTGTAGAAAAGCCGGCTCCAGAAGATGCACCTAGTGATTTAGCTATTATTGGTAGATATTTGTTAACTCCTAAAATTTTTGAAATTTTAGAAAATACTAAACCTGGTAAAGGTAATGAAATTCAGTTAACTGATGCAATCGATACTTTGAACAAAACTGATAAAGTTTATGCACATGAATTCAAAGGTTCACGTTTTGATACTGGTAATAAATTTAGCTGGTTAAAAACTAACATTGAATTTGGTTTGAAACATCCAGAAGTTTCAGAACAATTAAAATCTTACATCAAAGAATTAGCTGAAAAAATAAATACTGACGAAAAGTAAGTCAAATTAGTGGAAAAATATTTCACTTCATAGTAAATTCTTATTATTAGAATAAAGGAGGTAGCTGATGAAAAAATATGATGTTATAGTTATCGGTGCTGGACCTGGTGGAATGACTAGTGCTTTATATGCATCTAGAGCTAATTTATCAGTTTTAATGATTGACCGGGGAATTTATGGTGGTCAAATGAATAATACGGCTGATATCGAAAACTATCCTGGTTTTAAATCTATTTTAGGACCGGACTTATCTAAAAAAATGTATGAAAGTGCTACTGGATTTGGTGCTGAATATGCTTATGGAACAGTTCAATCGGTTGAAGATAAGGGTAGCTTTAAGATTGTTCGTACTGATAATGATGAATATGAAACTTCTGTTTTAATCATTGGAACTGGTTCTCAATATCGTAAACTGGGTGTGCCGGGTGAAGAAGAATATGGTGGACGTGGAGTATCATATTGTGCAGTCTGTGATGGTGCTTTCTTTAGAAATAAAGAAGTAATTGTCGTAGGTGGCGGTGATTCTGCTATCCAAGAAAGTCTTTATTTGTCTAACTTAGCATCTAAAGTAACGGTTATTCACAGACGTGATCAATTAAGAGCTCAAAAAGTGCTACAAGATCGTGCTTTTGCTGACGACAAGATTAACTTTGTATGGAATTCTAATGTTACTGAAATTACTGGTGATGGTAATAAAGTTAACGGAGTTAAAGTTTTAAACACAAAGGATAATTCTGAAAGCACAGTTGATGCTAACGGTTTATTTATATATGTTGGAAATACACCAATGACTGATCCATTTAAATCTTTAGGAATTACAGATGAAAAGGGCTGGATTCCAACTAATGAACGAATGGAAACCAAGGTACCAGGTATTTTTGCAATTGGGGATGTTCGAGCTAAAGAACTTCGTCAAATTGCGACTGCAGTTGGTGACGGTGGTATTGCTGGACAAAATGCTTTCGAATATATTCAATCAAATAACTAAAACAAAAAGAGTTGATTCAATCAACTCTTTTTGTTTTGTGTTTTAATAGAAGATAAGATTAATGTAGAAAGTATGTTCGTATGTTAAAATATTTTTGAATAATTTTCGAATTTTTTTCATTAAATTTTGAGGAGGTAATTTTAGGTGGAAATAAAGCGACAAAATAATCTTAAATTTGATTTAGTTTCAAAATATAAACCTACTGGTGATCAACCAGAAGCAATTAAACAGCTTACTAATGGGGTTGAAAATGGTGAGAAATCACAAGTGCTGTTAGGAGCTACTGGAACTGGAAAAACTTTTACTATTTCTAATGTAATTAAAAACGTTAATAAACCAACTTTAATTTTATCGCATAATAAAACTTTAGCTGGTCAATTATACAGTGAATTTAAAGAATTCTTTCCTAATAATGCGGTGGAATATTTTGTTAGCTATTATGACTATTATCAACCTGAGGCTTACGTTCCATCTAGTGATACCTATATTGAAAAAGACTCTTCAATTAATGATGAAATCGATAAATTAAGACATGCGGCTACTAGTTCATTATTAGAGAGAAATGATGTAATAGTTGTAGCATCAGTGTCTTCTATTTTTGGTTTAGGTGATCCTAAAGAATATTTTAAAAATACGATTATGCTAAAAGTCGGAGAGAATTTAGAGCGTGATGATTTATTAAGAAAGTTAGTAGACATTCAATTTGATCGCAATGATATCGATTTTCAACGTGGACGCTTTAGGGTTCGTGGAGATATAGTAGATATTTTCCCAGCTTCTGGAGATGAAAATGCCTATCGAATTGAGTTCTTTGGGGATGAAATTGATTCTATTAAAGAAATTGATACTTTAACCGGTGAAGTAGTGGCTAATGACCCTAAAGTAATTATTTTCCCAGCTACACACTTCTTAGCTAGTGATGATAACATGAAACAAGCTTTGACCGGTATAAAAGAAGAAATGAATACGCAAGTAGCTAAGTTTGAAAAAGAAGGTAAACTTTTAGAAGCACAAAGGTTAAAGCAAAGAACTACTTATGATATTGAAATGATGGCTGAAATGGGATATACCAATGGAATTGAAAACTATTCTAGATATATGGACAAACGTAAGCCGGGTGAACCGCCTTATACCTTATTAGATTTCTTTCCAGATGATTTCTTATTAGTAGTCGATGAGTCACATCAAACCATTCCACAGGTTGGTGGTATGTACAACGGTGATAAGGCTCGTAAAGAACAGTTAATAAAGTATGGTTTTAGATTACCAAGTGCTTTGGATAATCGTCCCTTAAAGCTACCAGAGTTTGAACATCGTATAAACCAAGCTATTTATATGTCAGCAACTCCTGGGCCGTATGAATTAGAACATACACCTAAAAACGATGTGGCTCAACAAATCATTAGACCTACTGGATTATTAGATCCAACAGTTGAAGTTAGACCAATTATGGGTCAAATGGATGACTTAGTAGGCGAAATTAATAAACGAATTGAAGCTAATGAACGTACTTTTGTCACTACTTTAACTAAAAAAATGGCCGAAGATTTGACGGACTATTTAAAAGAATTAGGTATTAGAGTTGAATATTTGCATTCAGATATTAAAACTTTAGAGAGAACTAAAATTATTCGAAATTTGCGACTTGGTAAGTTTGATGTTTTAGTTGGAATCAATTTACTACGTGAAGGAATTGATGTTCCAGAAGTATCTTTGGTAGCAATTCTAGATGCCGATAAAGAAGGATTTTTAAGAAATGAGCGTTCTTTAATTCAAACTATTGGACGTGCAGCTCGAAACGAGCATGGTTCTGTAATTATGTATGCAGATACTGTAACTAAATCAATGGATAGAGCCATTAAAGAAACTGCTAGAAGAAGAAAAATTCAAAATGATTATAATGTTGAACATGGTATTGTTCCACATACTATTAAAAAGCCTATTCGAGATTTAATTAGATATGGTGAAAAAGTTGATTCGAACTCTAGTGGAGATACATTTGTAGAAACAGACTTCCAAAAGATGTCTAAGAAAGAACAAAAAGAACTTTTGGGGAATTTACAAAAACAAATGCAGAATGCTGCTAAACAATTAAATTTTGAAGAAGCAGCTACCTTAAGAGATACAATTGTTGAATTAACAGGTGAAATGGATTAGTGAGGTGTTTTTGTGTTAGATAAAAATATAGTTATTCGTGGTGCTAGAGCGCACAATTTAAAAGATGTAAATGTGACAATTCCTAAAAATACATTAACCGTAATGACGGGACTTTCAGGTTCCGGTAAAAGTTCTTTAGCCTTTGACACATTATATGCTGAAGGACAACGTCGTTATGTAGAGAGTCTTTCTTCGTATGCTAGACAATTTTTAGGTCAAATGGATAAACCAGATGTAGATTCTATTGAGGGGCTTAGTCCTGCCATTTCTATAGACCAAAAAACAACCTCAAAAAATCCACGTTCAACCGTAGGAACGGTTACTGAAATTAATGATTATTTTAGACTACTTTGGGCACGTGTAGGAACTCCGTTTTGTCCTAATGATGGTACTAAAATTACTAGTCAATCGATTGATCAAATGGTTGATGAAATTACACAATTGCCAGAACGTACTAAATTACAAATATTGTCACCAATAGTTAGAGATCGCAAAGGTCAACATAAAAAAGTCTTAGATAAAGTAAAAAAAGAAGGCTTTGTTAGAGTTAGAATCGATGGACAAGTTTATGGGATTGATGATGCTATTGAACTAGACAAAAATAAACGTCATAATATTGAAATTGTAATTGACAGAATTGTTGTTAAAAATGGCATTAACTCAAGATTATCAGATTCGCTAGAAACAGCTTTACGATTAAGTGGTGGTTATGCAACTGCTAATGTTTTAGACGATGAAATTGATGATTTATTGTTTTCTGAACACTATGCTTGTCCAATTTGTGGATTTACAATTAGTGATTTAGAACCACGTTTATTTTCATTCAATTCACCATTAGGTGCCTGTCCAGATTGTGATGGGTTAGGTAGTAAGTTAGAAGTTGATAAAGATTTAATTGTTCCAGATGATACTAAAACTTTAAATGATGGTGCAATTGATCCATGGAATCCCATCAGTTCTCAATTTTATCCACACATGTTGGAACAAGCATGTAAAGCTTTTAAGATTGATATGGACGTTCCATATAAAAAGTTAACTAAAAAGCAAAAAGATTTATTAATGTATGGTTCAGGAAACAAGGAATTTCATTTTCACTATAAGAGTGGTTTTGGTGGAGTTAAAGATACTGACGCACCTTTTGAAGGGGTTATTAATAATATTGATCGTCGCTATCATCAAACTAATAGTGATTTCACCAGAGAACAAATGAAAAAATATATGACTGAATTAACTTGTCAAACTTGTGGTGGATATCGATTAAATCGTGAAGCCCTTAGTGTCAAGATTAACAAAATGAGTATTAGTGAAATATCAGCCTTTAATGTTGCTAAGGAACTAGATTTCTTTAATAATTTAGAATTTGGAGCTAAAGACAGTGTTATTGCCAAACCGATATTAAAAGAAATTATTGATCGTTTAACTTTCTTAAAAAATGTTGGTCTAGACTATTTAACTTTATCCAGATCAGCTAGTACATTATCTGGTGGGGAAGCTCAAAGAATTCGTTTGGCTACGCAAATTGGTTCTAATTTATCAGGGGTACTTTACGTTTTAGATGAACCTTCAATTGGATTACATCAACGTGATAATGCGCGTTTAATTTCATCACTAAAGGCTATGCGTGATTTAGGAAATACGTTGGTAGTAGTAGAACATGATGAAGATACAATGTTAGCAGCCGATTACATTGTAGATGTGGGACCAGGAGCTGGATCTAATGGTGGTAAGATTATGGCTGCAGGTACACCGAAAGAAGTTAGTCAAAATAAGCAATCTATTACTGGAAAATATCTGTCGGGTGATAAGTTTATTCCGGTGCCATTACAAAGACGTAAAGGAAATGGTAAGCATATTAAAGTGAAGGGGGCTGCTGAAAATAACCTTAAAAATATTGATGTAGATTTTCCCTTAGGCAAATTAGATGTGGTTACAGGGGTTTCTGGTTCTGGGAAATCCACCCTAGTTAATCGTATTTTAAAACGTGCTTTGGCACAAAAACTTAACCATAATTCTGAAAAGCCGGGTAAATATAAATCGATTTCAGGTTATAAAAATATCGATAAAATTATTAATATTGATCAAAGTCCTATTGGAAGAACTCCTCGTAGTAATCCAGCTACCTATACAGGCGTATTTGATGATATTAGAGAATTATTTTCACAGACTAACGAAGCTAAATTAAGAGGATATCAAAAAGGTCGTTTTAGTTTTAACGTTAAAGGTGGTCGCTGCGAAACTTGTCACGGTGATGGAATCTTAAAAATCGAAATGAATTTCTTACCAGATGTATATGTACCTTGTGAAGTTTGTCATGGTAAAAGATATAATGCCGAGACCTTGGAAGTTGAGTATAAGGGTAAAAATATTGCAGATGTCTTAGATATGACAGTTGATGATGCTTTAATGTTTTTTAATGCGATTCCTAAAATAACTAGAAAACTTGAAATTATTCAAGAAGTTGGTTTGGGCTATGTAAAGTTAGGGCAATCAGCTACTACGCTTTCTGGTGGAGAAGCTCAAAGAATGAAGCTTTCTTCCGAATTGTATAAGAAATCTAATGGAAACAATATGTATATTTTAGATGAGCCCACAATTGGTTTGCATACAGATGATGTTAAAAGATTATTAGCAGTATTACAAAAGTTAGTTGATAACGGTAATACTGTATTAATTATTGAGCATAATTTGGACGTTATTAAATGTGCAGATTATTTGATTGATTTAGGTCCAGAAGGTGGTGATGGTGGTGGAACCATTGTTGCTAAAGGAACGCCGGAACAAGTAACTAAAGTTAAGAATAGTTATACAGGTAAATACTTATTACCGGTACTTAAGAGAGATACTGAACGTACAAAAAAACAATAGTTTAGTTATGAAGCTTTTACTATGAAATTTAAAGAAAAGTTAGTTGTAATTACAGGAATGAGTGGTGCAGGTAAAACAGTTGCAGTCCAAGCCTTTGAAGATATTGGATATTTTTGCGTGGATAACATGCCACCATCGTTAATACCTAAGTTTATTGAATTAGTACACTCTTCAGGTAAAATTCATAAAATTGCTCTGGTTATGGATTTACGTTCACAAGTGTTTCACAATGAAATTGTGGACACTCTTTTTGATTTGGCTAAACCCAATAATAACTTTCATGTTATCTTTTTAGATGCTAGCAATGATGTGTTAGTTTCAAGATATAAAGAAAAAAGGCGCTCACATCCAATGGATCGACAAGGGCGTATTTTAGATGGTATTGTCAAAGAACGTAAACTATTGAACAATATAAAGGGCTTTGCTCAAGAAGTAGTAAATACTAGTAGCATGTCACCTAATCAATTACGTAAAGCAATTCAAAAACAATTTAATAATGAAAATAGCAACATCATGGATATTCAAATTATGTCTTTTGGATTTAAATATGGTTTACCAGTTGATGCTGACTTAGTTATGGATGTTAGATTTTTACCAAATCCATATTATGACAATAAATTGAGGTATTTGACGGGATTAGATCAACCGGTATATGATTATGTCTTTAAGCAACCAGATACCGAAGTTTTTTATCATAAATTATATGACTTAATTTCCTATTTAGTGCCGCGGTATAAAAAAGAGGGTAAACCTAGTTTAACAATTGCAATTGGTTGTACTGGTGGTCAGCATCGTTCAGTTGCAATTGTTGAAAAATTAGCCAGTAATTTATCTAATGAGTTTAAAAGTATCCATGTAAGTCATCGTGATTTGAGTAAATCTGAAAGGACGGTTGATAATAAATGAAAAGTCCTTTAGAAAGTATGCCTAAAGTAGTGGTTATTGGTGGAGGAACCGGATTACCAGTCATTTTAGACAAATTAAAAAATGAGCCAGTAGATATTACGGCAGTTGTTACGGTTGCTGATGATGGCGGTTCTTCAGGAAAGCTTAGGGAATGTGCAGGGGCAGTTCCACCAGGTGATATTAGAAATGTATTAGTAGCATTATCTAAATTACCCAAAGCTCAATTAGATATCTTTCAACATCGCTTTGGTGCAAGCGATGGATTTTTAGCTGGACATCCTTTAGGGAATTTGATTATTACAGCCATATCTGAAAAATATGGTGGTATATCTGAAGCGGTAGCAACGCTAAGTACATTGATGCACATCAAAGGGCATGTATTTCCAGCTAGCAATGATACATTAACTTTAAGCGCCAGTTTCACAGATGGAACCCGTGTTAGTGGAGAATCTGAAATTACTCATGCTAATAAATTAATTAAGAATCTTCATTTATCAGTTAAAAATAGTGATAAAATTCCTATGGCTAATTCCAACGTCATTGATGCAATATTAAATGCTGATCAAATTGTATTAGGGCCAGGTAGTGTTTTTACTAGCATTTTACCTAATTTAATGATTCCAAATTTAAAAGCTGCAGTTTTAAAATCTAGGGCTAAGGTAGTTTATATTTGTAACATTATGACTCAAAAAGGTGAAACAGATGGTTTAACAGATGCTGAACATGTCAAAATATTAAATGACTACTTAGGTGCACAAGTTATTGATGTTGTGTTAGTAAATCAAACCGAAGTACCGGATATGTATATTGATAAGAAAAAATGGGATGAAATATCACAGCCAGTGGAACATGACGCTAAGGGTTTAGAGTTGCAAAACTGTGATTGTATTTTAGATAATTTCTTAAAATTAGAAAATAGTGGAGCTTTTCATGATGGTAAAAAAGTTACCCAAAAACTCATGCATATTTTAGGTCAAGAAGGGAAGTGAAGACGCTTGTCTTATGCTAGTGAGGTAAAAAAAGAACTAACAACCTTAGATGTACATTTAGCAAATGCTAAGGCTGAATTAATTGCTTTGATTAGGATGAATGGCTCAATTTCCATTGGCTCACACAAAGTGGTTTTGAACATTCAAACTGAAAATCCAGCGATTGCTCGTAGAATATATAAATTAATTTTAAAATTTTATGAAGTTGAAAGTAAATTAATCGTTAGAAAGAAAATGAAACTGAATAAAAACAATTTATATATTGTTCGAATTAAAGATCAAACTCGTTATATTTTAAGTGATTTAGGTATTTTAAGTAATACATTACAACTTTTAGAAAGAGTGCCAGCTGAATTGCTCAAAAACGATTCACAAGTTCGTTCATATTTGAGAGGAGCTTTTTTAGCTAGTGGTTCGGTTAATAATCCTGAAACTTCACGTTATCATTTAGAAATATATTCTTTGTATGAAGATCATAATGAAATGATTTCAGAGATGATGAATAATTATGGATTAAATTCTAGAACAACTGAAAGACGTAGTGGTTATATTACTTATTTAAAAGAAGCCGAAAAGATTGCTAACTTTTTACAATTAATTGGTGCTACTAATTCAATGCTAAAGTTTGAAGATGTACGAATTATGCGAGATATGCGTAATTCAGTAAATCGATTAGTGAATTGCGAAAACGCTAATATGAACAAGGTAGCTAATGCCTCAACAAAACAAATTGAGAACATTAAATATATTGAAAATTCCGTTGGGCTGGATAAACTTCCTGAAAAACTTTATGAAGTAGCAGTTACTAGAATTAACAATAAAGAAGTTAGTTTAAAGGAACTTGGCGAAATGTTACCTAATGGTCCCATATCTAAATCTGGAATTAATCATCGCTTACGTAAAATAAATGACTTTGCTGAGAATATTAAAAAAGAAATGGATTATGCATAAAAAAGACCCCAGTCAAATGACTGAGGTCTTTTTATTAATATATTATTTTAATTATTTGCGTTCAGAACTGTTAGTCATAATACTATCAAGAAGTCCATAATCAACAGCTTCTTGAGCTGTTAAGTAATGATCACGTTCAGTATCTTGGTTAACCTTTTCAATAGGTTGACCAGAATTTTCAGAAAGCAATTCATTAATCATTTTACGTGCATTCAAGATAGCTTCGGCAGCAATTTCAATTTCAGTTTGTTGACCTTGAGCGCCACCAGAAGGTTGGTGAATCAATACTTGTGAATGTGGTAAAGCAAAACGTTTACCCTTAGTACCAGATGATGCTAACACACTGGCCATTGAGGCAGCCATTCCCATAACGATGGTTTGAACGTCTGCTTTAATAAATTTCATAGTATCGTAAATAGCCATTCCAGCAGTAATAACACCACCGGGAGAGTTGATATATAGATAAATATCTTTTTCTGAATCTTGAGCGTCCAAGAATAATAGTTGGGCAATAATTGTGTTTGCCATATTATCTTCAATTGGACCAGATAACATAATAATACGGTCTTTTAATAATCTTGAATAAATATCATAAGCGCGTTCGCCACCAGATGTTTGTTCAATAACAGTTGGAACTAAAGTCATATTGTTTTCCTCCTTGTGCTTTTATTATCAACACATAACTGTGATGATTTTATCTTATAGGTCAATCAAGGTCAAATATTCTGCCTTGAAACTATTATACTATAAAATTAATGCACTTGGAGAGAATCGAACTCTCATTATAAGAACCGGAATCTTATGTGCTATCCGTTACACTACAAGTGCAATACACTTAAATTAGAGTATATTAATAGCTATAAAAATTCAAGTTTTTGAATATAAAAGAATTAATATTTGCAAAGTAAAAAAACCATTGATATACTTATTCATGTACGGAAAATGATTGTATTATTTTGGCTATCGTTTTACATAGTTTAAAGTGGTAATAAGATCCCGTACTGCTTAAAAAATAATATTTATCTTATTTCCTAAAAGGAGGAAAACAGTATGACTGTAAAGATTGGTATTAATGGTTTTGGACGTATTGGACGTTTAGCATTCAAACGTATCCACGAACTAAACTCAAGCGATATTGAAGTTGCTGCTATTAATGATTTAACAACACCTTCAATGCTAGCTTACTTATTAAAATATGATTCAACACATGGTAAATTCCCTAGTGAAGTTTCAGCTACTGAAAAGGGTATCGTTGTTGACGGTAAGGAAATTCCAGTTTACGCTGAAAAGAACGCTGCTGACCTACCATGGGTTAAAAATGATGGTGTTGACTTTGTACTAGAATGTACAGGTTTCTACACATCTGCAGAAAAATCACAAGCTCACTTAGATGCTGGTGCAAAACGAGTATTAATTTCAGCACCTGCTGGTGACATTAAGACTGTTGTTCCAGAAGTTAACTTGGACTCACTTTCAGCTGACGACAAGATTGTATCTGCTGGTTCATGTACTACAAGTTGTTTAGCACCAATGGCTTACTGGTTAAACAAAGACTTTGGTCTTAAAGCTGGTACTATGACAACTATTCATGCATTTACTTCTACACAAGCTATCTTAGATGGCCCTAGAGGTAAGAAATTCAGAAATAACCGTACTGCTTCAACTAACACTATTCCTCATTCAAGTGGTGCTGCTAAAGCTATCGGTTTAGTAATTCCTGAATTAAATGGTCATTTACAAGGTCACGCACAACGTGTTGGTGTTGTTGATGGTTCATTAACAGAATTAGTTTCTGTTCTAGACAAGAAAGTAACTGCTGAAGACATTAACTCAGCAATGAAGAAACATACTGAAAACAACCCTGCCTTCGGTTACACTGAAGACCCAATTGTTTCATCAGATATCATTGGTGACTCACACGGTTCAGTATTTGATCCAGAACAAACTGAAATCACAGAAAATGGTGATACTCAATTAGTTAAGACCGTTGCTTGGTACGATAACGAATGGGGATTCACATGTAACATGGTTCGTACTTTGTTACACTTTGCTACTCTTTAATTTTAAAGAATTAATTAAATAGCAAATCGGTGGAGGAGGCAATTGCTTCCTCCATTTTTATATATAATAACTATTACAATATATAAAACTTTTGAATTTATCATTCAAATGAAGTATATTGTGATAGAAAGATGTTTTACTACTATACTGTTTGGGAGGTATCTAAATTGGCTAAAACAATTATTTCTGATTTAGATTTACAAGATAAAAAAGTATTGATGCGTGTGGACTTTAACGTTCCCGTATCTGACGGAGTTGTGGGTGACGATAACCGTATCGTTGCTGCACTTCCAACAATCAATTATGTTATTGAACATGGTGGAAAGGCTATCTTATTCTCACATCTTGGCAGAATTAAGAGTGAAGACGACAAAAAAGGTTTATCATTACGTCCAGTTGCTGAAAAGTTATCTAAGTTAATTAATAAACCAGTAACTTTTGTTCCAGCTACAGAAGGTAAACAATTAGAAGATGCTATCAACAATATGAATGATGGTGAAATTGTTCTTGTTGAAAACACTCGTTACGAAGATGTTGTAAATGGTGAACAAGTAAAACGCGAATCTGGTAATGATCCTAAATTAGGTGAATACTGGGCTTCACTAGGTGATTGTTTCGTAAACGATGCATTCGGTACTGCTCACCGTTCACATGCTTCAAACGTTGGAATTGCTAAGGCAATGGAAGCTGCAGGCAAACCTGTAGCTGGTGGTTTCTTAATTGAAAAAGAAATCAAGTTCTTAGGCGATGCTGTTAACAATCCAGAACGTCCATTCGTTGCCATTTTAGGTGGAGCAAAGGTTTCAGATAAAATTGGTGTAATTGACCACTTACTTGAAAAAGCTGATAAAATTATTATCGGTGGTGGAATGACTTACACATTCTACGCTGCTATGGGTCATAAGATTGGTAACTCACTTGTTGAAAAAGATAAGATTGAAGTTGCTAAAAATATCTTAGACAAAGCTGGCGACAAGTTAGTATTACCTGTTGATTCAGTTGTAGCACCAAAATTTGATAACAATGTTGAAACACAAGTTGTTGGTGAAGATATTCCTGATGGTCAAATGGCATTGGACATTGGTCCTAAATCAGTAGAATTATTTGAAGGCGTTCTAAAAACTGCCAAAACTGTTGTTTGGAATGGACCTATGGGTGTATTTGAAATGAGCAACTTTGCTAAGGGTACTTTAGCTATTGGTAAGTTCTTAGGTGACTTAAAAGAAGCAACTACTATTGTTGGTGGTGGTGATTCTACAGCCGCTGTTAAAGAATTAGGTGTTTCTGATAAATTAACTCATATTTCAACTGGTGGTGGAGCTTCATTAGCTTACTTAGAAGGAGATACTCTTCCAGGTATTGCTGCACTTTCAGATAAATAATATTTCTAAAAAAAGCTTGATTTTATCAAGCTTTTTTTATTTAAAAACTAAATAACTTTTAATTTTAATATATATTACTACCATATTTATATATATTGATGTAATCTATTGTTACTAGCGCAAATAATTATTAGGGAGGAATATTATGAGAATTCCCTTTATAGCTGGTAATTGGAAAATGAATTTAACATTATCAGAAGCTGAAAATTTTGTGAAAATAGTTAGTGATAAACTACCTGATGCTGATAAAATAGAAACAGCTATAGCAGCATCACCACTGTTTTTACCTTCAATGATTAAATTAAGTAAAGACAGTCCATTAAAAATAGCTGCACAAAATTGTTTTTATAAAGATAGTGGTGCATACACTGGAGAAGTTAGTCCAATGACTTTAAAAGACATTGGAGTATCGTATGTTATTCTAGGACACTCTGAGCGTAGACGTTATTTTCATGAAACTAATAAAATGATTAATTTAAAAGTCCTATCTGTTTTAAAAAATGGAATGTCACCGATTATTGGATGTGACGAAAAGATGAGTAAAATTAAATCAAATCACCATATGAAATGGTTAGATAATCCAGTATCTGAAGCCTTACGAGGAGTTAGTGCAGAAGATATGTCTAAAGTATTGATTGCATATGAACCTAGTTGGGCAATAGGAACTGGTCGTGCTGCTAGTAAAGAAGAAGCTGAAGATGGTTGTTCATTAATTCGAACTACAATTTCTGAACTATATAGTCCACAAATAGCTGATCAAGTTAGAATTCTATATGGCGGTAGTGTTTCTGATAAAAATGTTGCTAATTTAATGCAGTGCCCTGATATTGATGGTGTTTTAGCCGGTAAAGCTAGTTTGCAACCTGAAAAATTTCTTAAGCTTTTAAACTATCAAAAATAAAAAATGTTGCTTTTATGATTAATTTTTATTGAAACTTTGCCATTAAACTAATAAAATGAAATTAGCCTTGATTTTGTTGAGGTAACAACTTTCATTAAGGAGAGAATAAAATGTCAATTATTTCCGATATTTACGCTCGAGAAGTACTAGATTCTCGTGGAAACCCTACAGTTGAAGTAGAACTATATACCGAAACAGGTGCTATGGGACGTGGAATCGTTCCATCAGGTGCATCTACTGGTGAACACGAAGCTGTTGAACTACGTGATGGTGACAAGAGTCGCTACATGGGTAAAGGTGTAACTAAAGCTGTTGACAATGTTAATAACATTATTGCTAAAGAAATCGTTGGTTACGATGTAACTGATCAATTAGCAATTGACCAAGCTATGATTAAATTAGATGGTACTCCTAACAAAGGTAAGCTAGGTGCTAACGCTATTTTAGGTGTTTCACTAGCTGCTGCACGTGCTGCTGCTGATGAATTAGGTGTTCCATTGTACAACTACTTTGGTGGATTTAATGCACATCTACTACCAACACCAATGATGAACGTTATCAATGGTGGTAAACATGCTAACAACAAGGTTGACTTCCAAGAATTCATGATTATGCCTGTTGGTGCAAAGAGTGTTAAAGAAGCTATTCGTATGGGTTCAGAAACATTCCATAACTTGAAGGCTATTTTAAATGAACAAGGTTACTCAACTGCCGTTGGTGATGAAGGTGGTTTTGCTCCTGACTTGAAGAACAATGAAGAACCATTTGAAATTTTAGTTGAAGCTATCCAACGTGCTGGTTACAAACCAGGTAAAGATGTTTCAATTGCTTTTGATTGTGCTGCTTCTGAATTCTACAATGCTGAAACTAAGAAATACGAATTAGTAGGTGATGGTAAATCATACTCTGCTGATGAATTTGTTACTTTACTTGAAAGCTTAGTTGACAAATACCCAATAATTTCTATTGAAGATCCTTTGAATGAAAACGAATGGGAAGATTGGCAAATGGCTACTAAACGTTTGGGCAAAAAAGTTCAAATCGTTGGTGATGACCTATTTGTTACAAACACTGATTACCTACGTAAGGGTATCAAGATGGGTGTTGCTAACTCAATCTTAATCAAACTTAACCAAATCGGTACTTTAACGGAAACTGTTGAAGCTGTAAGAATGGCTAAAGAAGCTGGTTACACAGCTGTTATTTCACACCGTTCTGGTGAAACTGAAGACACAACTATTTCTGATTTAGTTGTTGCTTTAAATGCTGGTCAAATTAAGACTGGTTCAATGAGTCGTGGCGAACGTATCGCTAAGTACAACCAATTAATGAGAATCGAAGACCAATTAGGTAGCGTTTCTGATTACAAAGGTGTACACTCATTCTACAACTTAAGTGAAGAAGCAAGAGAAAATATTATTAACAAATAATATTTAATCAATATTATATAAAAACATCGTTCAGAATTTTTCTGGGCGATGTTTTTTTAGTTTTAGATTTATTTTTTAACGTATGTATTCTTACAATAAAAAATAGGGGATAGATATGTTTAGTGGAAAAAGATTGATTTTTAGTTTGTTAGTGATATTTTTTAGTTTAAGTTTTTCATCGTTTATTGTTCGTGCAGATAATGCACAATATCGCAAAAGAATTATCAAGACGGTACAAGATGACGATGGTTTAAGACATCGGGTAGTCGAAGATGATTTTTTTGACGATAATTTAGATGTTAAAAAAATTAATGGATTTACTTTTTACAAAAGTATTATTTTAAACGGAACTTATTGCTATCTTTATAACGGAAATAAAACTAATTTAACAGTTAAATATATGGATAACTATAATAGTTTAGTTTTAGAAAAGAATTTAAGTAAAATTTCAGTTGGTGGATCTTATAACCTCAAATATAAATTAGATGATCAATTTAAGATATGTGATTCTGAACAATTAAATGGAATATTAGATTCAGAAAACAAAACTTTGATTATTAAGTGCATTAATTTACAAAAAACAATTGATAATGATGCAAGAGATAACCATAGCAGTAAGGAAAATAATAATTCTGAAAAAGCAGATAAATCAAATGATGTAGCAG
>NZ_BPLL01000005.1 GCF_019656235.1 Apilactobacillus xinyiensis
AACCCGCAGAACCCGCAGAACCCGCAGAACCCGCAGAACCCGCAGAACCCGCAGAACCCGCAGAACCCGCAGAACCCGCAGAACCCACAAACAAAATTGTATATTATAATTATAAAAATATTAATTTGCAAAATAATAATGTACTATTTGTTAAAACAAATGAAGTTCTTAACTATAAATTTAAAAATATTAGTAAGTTAAAGACTAAATGCAAAAATTCAAATTATTCATTGAATTATATGAGATATATCATTAGATTATTACGTTAGTTATTTGTATAATTAATGTGCATAGTTTTAGATTTTGAGTTATTATATTAAGTAATGAATTTGGAACTTAATAGTTTATATGATAAACTATATTGTAAAATATGTTGTTGTAAGCCTAAGTGAGCTATTAGGTAGGAGGAATTATCTTGTATAATTTTTTAATGAGTATTATTTGGATAGATTCTGTGTTAATTATAATTTCAGTATTAATGCAACCAGCTAAAACTAATGATGCAATGTCTTCATTAACTGGTGGCGCTGATGATTTATTTGCACATGCAAAACCAAGAGGATTTGAAGCTTTTATGCAGAAAGTAACTGTTGTTTTAGGAGTTATTTTCTTTGTAACTGCACTTGCTTTAGTGTGGTTATCCTCACATTAAAAAAAACTCCTGTAATAATACAGGAGTTTTTTTGATATTAATGAATTTGGCATAAAATTTATAATAATAATGAGGAATGAATTTTGATAGAAAAAAGTTTAAAAGAAGAATTACAAACCGTTTTAGATAATAATATCGACAAAAGCTTTTCAGTTGAAATGTTAGCTGATGAATTAGGCTATCATGGATCAAATGCTTTTAAATTAATTGTTCAGTCTATGGCTGAGCTAGAAAGAGAAAAGAAGTCCATTGTCACTAGTGATGGAAAATTTAAATCTAGTATGAACAATTCTTTACAAGGAATTTTCCATGCTAATCCTAAGGGATTTGGATTTGTCGCTTATGATGAAAATTTATCTGATGCTTTTATTGCACCAGATAACACCATGAATGCTATGAATGGTGATACAGTTGCAATTAAAATTGTTAGAAAAGCTGAAAAGGGTTCAGATAAAGGTCCAGAAGCTAAAATTACTGATATTGTTGAAAGAAGTTATCAACAAGTTGTTGGAGAATTTTTTAAGACCGATGATGATAATGGTTACTATGGACAAGTAAAACTCAAAGATAAGAAACTTAGTAACTTTAAATTTTATGTGACTGAAGTAGGATTAACACCTACGCCAGGTGAAGTTGTTACTGCTGAAATAACTGAATATCCTAGTGCAGAACATCCTGAAGCTTTGGTTGGAATAGCAAAACAAGTTATCGGAAGTGTTGATGATCCCGGAATGGATATTTTACAAATCGTATATGCTCATGATATACCATCACAATTTCCTGAAGATGTTCTTCAAGAAGCCGATGCCATTCCTGATCATATTTCTGAAAAAGATAAACTTGGTAGAGAAGACATTACTGACCAAGATTTAGTTACAATTGATGGTGAAGCTTCAAAAGATTTAGATGATGCGGTTACTGCATGGAAACTACCTAATGGTAATTATCATTTAGGAGTTCATATCGCTGATGTTAGTCATTATGTAAAAGAAGGCAGTTTGTTAGATCAAGAAGCTTATAAACGTGGAACATCAGTTTATTTAACTGATCGAGTAATTCCAATGTTACCAAGAAGATTATCTAATGGAATTTGTTCTTTGAATGAAGGTCAACTTAGATTATGTATGAGTTGTGAAATGGAAATTACACCAACTGGAAATGTGGTTAAGCACCGTATTCATCCAAGTGTTATGAAATCCACTGCCAGAATGACTTATACTAATGTGAATAAGATATTAGAATCACACGATGAAAAAACGATGGAAAGATACAAACGCTTAGTTCCAATGTTTGAAACAATGGGTGAATTACATCGCATTTTATATAAACAACGTAAACGTCGTGGGGCAATTGATTTTGATGATAATGAAGCAGAAATCATTGTTGATAAAAATGGTCATCCAATTGATATTAAAGTACGAGTTCGTGGATTAGCTGAACGTATGATTGAATCTTTTATGTTGGCAGCTAACGAAACTGTAGCTAAAAGTTATTTTGAAAAACATGCTCCTTTCATTTATCGTGTTCATGAAACTCCAGATGGTGAAAGAGTTAAAAAATTCTTTGACTTTCTTTCTGTTTTTGGTATTGATATTAAGGGAGACCCAGAACATCTTAAGCCTAAGATGTTACAAAATGTGTTAAAGAAAGTTGCTGGTAAGCCTGAAGAAGCTGTAGTTTCTGTAATGATGTTACGTAGTTTAAAACAAGCTAAGTATACTGACCAATCTTTGGGTCATTTTGGTTTAGGAGCACAATTCTACACGCACTTTACTTCGCCTATTCGAAGATATCCAGATACAATGGTGCATCGTTTGATTCACTATTATCAAGATAATGGAATTAATCAAAAAACTAAATCTAAATATGCTAGCTTGTTGGAAGAAATTGCTACGCATTCATCTAAATGTGAACGTCGTGAAATTGATGCAGAACGTGATACAGATGCAATGAAGAAAGCTGAATATATGGGAGACCATATTGGTGAAGAATTTGAAGCAACTGTTAGTTCAGTTATGAAGTTTGGGATGTTCATTGAGTTACCAAACACTGTTGAGGGACTAGTACACATTAGTCGAATGAAAGATGACTATTATGAATATATTGATAAATTCATGGCACTAGTAGGTAGAAGAACGCATCGAACTTACCGCATTGGACAACCAATTAAGGTTAAATTAGTTGGTGTTAATGTAGAACAAAGTGAAGTTGATTTTGAAGTTGTTAACCCTCAAGATGCACCATTGTCAAAACTTAGACCAGAAAGAAAAGATAACGGTCGTCATGGAAAGGGTCATTCAAGTCATCGTGGTTCACGTCGACCAAATAAGTTTAGTCATAACAATAAAAATAGCAAGAATTCCAATCATTCTCGTTCTAAATAATAAATTAGAGGTGATTTAATTTGGCTAAAAAGAAACAAAAAGCAAAAGACGATAATCTAATGGCTCAGAACCGTAAAGCTCGACATGATTATAATATTTTACAAACATATGAAGCTGGGGTAGCTTTGACGGGGACTGAAATTAAATCAGTACGAGCTAGAAGATTAAATCTCAAAGATGGTTTTGCACAAATTCGCAATGGAGAAGCTTATTTAATGAATGTGCATATTAGTGAATATGCACAAGGTAATCAATTTAATCATGATCCATTAAGAAATCGTAAATTATTGTTGCATAAACAAGAAATAAAGAGGCTTGCTAACGACACTCAAGGTAAGGGAATTACGATAGTTCCTTTAAAAGTTTATTTAAAACATGGTTATGCTAAGGTCTTATTAGGTGTTGCTGAAGGTAAACGTGAATACGATAAACGTGAAACAATCAAACGTCGTGACCAAGATCGTCAAATTTCAAGAGTTTTAAAGCACTATAAATAAAGGATTCCTATATTAGGAATCCTTTTTTAGTTAACAAAATGTAATCACATCTAAGACTATGATAAAATTAATTTGAGGTGTTTAGCTATGCAACAATTTATTCATAACGACTGGTGGGAACAACTAGAACCAGAATTTCAAAAGGATTATTATCAAAATTTACGCAAATTTTTGGTGGATGAATATAACAACAATTATATTCACCCAAATGCTAATCAAATTTTTGAAACATTCAACTGGACACCCTTTAGTAAAGTTAAAGTGGTTATTTTAGGTCAAGATCCTTATCATGAACCCAATCAGGCTCATGGATTAAGCTTTTCTGTGCTTCCAGGTGTTAAAATTCCACCATCTTTAAGGAATATTTATAAAGAATTGTATGATGATTTAGGAATTAAACCGGTACAGCATGGTTATTTGGAAAAATGGGCTAAGCAAGGCGTTCTATTGTTAAATTCAGTTTTGACCGTTAGAAATGGCCAAGCTTTTTCTCATAAGGGTAAAGGTTGGGAACAGTTAACTGATGTAGCAATTCAAAAATTATCGGCTCGTAAAATGCCAGTTATTTTTATTTTATGGGGCAAGGCGGCTAGTGATAAAATAAAATTAATTGATACAGATACTAATATAGTCATTCAATCGGCTCATCCTAGTCCATTATCAGCTCATCGAGGCTTTTTTGGTTCAAAACCATTTTCTAAAACTAATGAAGCACTAGAAGCATTAGGAGAAAAGCCAATTGATTGGCAATTACCAGAACAAATTAATAAGTGATTAAGTTAGGGGTATATTTATGAATATTTTTGATGAAATGAAAGCAAAAATTAATGGCAAAGGAAAAACAATTGTTTTTCCAGAAGGTAATGATAAAAGAATTATTGATGCTGCAGTTCGCTTAGCTGCTGAAAAATTAATGACACCAATTTTGTTAGGTTCCAAAGAAGATATAACTAATCAAGCTAGTACAAGTGAATTAGAGGGTGTTTCTATTATTGATATCAATGAATACCCTAAAGATAAATTAGATGCAATGATTGATGCTTTATATGAACGTCGTAAAAATAAAAATACTCGTGAACAGGTAGCTGAATGGATTAAGGATGCCAACTATTTTGGTACAATGTTAGTTTACATGGGTATAGCTGATGGAATGGTCTCAGGTGCTGCTCATGCCACTGGAGATACTGTTAGACCAGCTTTACAAATAATAAAAACTAAACCAGGTTATCGTCGCATTTCTGGTTCATTTATTATGCAAAAAGGTAATGAAAAGTATGTATTTGCTGATTGCGCAATTAATATTGAATTAGACGCTGACGGAATGTTGGAAGTTGCTAAACAAAGTGTTGAAACCGCTAAAATGATTGATCTAGATCCTAAAGTTGCCTTTTTGAGTTTTTCTACTAAAGGTTCTGCAAAGGGTGAAATGGTTTCTAAGGTACAAACTGCTGCTGAAAAAGCTCGTCAAGAATTAGATTGTCCTTCTGATGGTGAACTACAATTTGATGCTGCTTTTGTACCTTCAGTAGGTGAAAAGAAAGCTCCTGATTCTAAAGTAGCTGGCCATGCTAATGTATTTGTATTTCCTGAGTTACAATCAGGAAATATTGGCTATAAGATAGCTCAAAGAATGGGTGGTTTTGAAGCTTTTGGACCTATTTTGCAGGGATTAGCTAAACCAGTTTCAGATTTATCTAGAGGTTGCAATGCGGAAGATGTTTATAATGTTGCAATTATCACTGCAGTTCAATCTATTGATTAATTGCTTGAAAGGAACTTTTTAAATGATATCATTGAAAGTTAACAATGCCGAACAGACAATGCAGTATGGTCAAGCCATAGCTCCTTTTTTACAACCCCAAGATGTTATCCTATTAGATGGTGATTTAGGTGCTGGTAAGACTACTTTCACTAAGGGATTGGCTAAAGGTTTAGGTATTAAAAAAAACATAAAGAGTCCAACTTTTACAATTATTAGAGAATATCAAGATGGTCGAATTCCGCTTTATCATATGGATGTTTATCGATTAGATGATGGTAGTGGTGATGAGTTAGGTCTTGATGAGTATTTTAATGGTGATGGAGTTAACGTTATTGAATGGTCACAGTTCGTAGAAGATGAACTACCAGATAACTACTTAAAAATAGTCTTTCATCGAGATGATAGTGAAGGTGATTCTTATCGCAAAATTGATTTTGTGCCGCATGGGAATCATTTTGAACAAATATTAAAAGAAAGTATTGTAAAATAATGTCTGAAGACGAAGTTTCAATTTGCATAGCTGAACCTAATGATGCTGAGAATTTGATAAAAGCATTAAAACAGTTAACTAATGAATCGGATACATTTACAGTCGACCATTCTTTAAGTCAAATTAGTATTAAAGATCAGCAACGTCAAATAATGTTGATTAATCAAACTAGAGATAACATTATTTTAATTGCTAAGCTTCACAATGATAAAGGAATAGATAAAATTATTGGTTTAGTTACGATTCAACAAATTAATGATACTCAATGTGGTGAATTAGGGGTAGCAGTTTTAAAAAACTATTGGAATCAAGGTATAGCTACAGCCCTAATTGAGGAAAGTGTTTATTGGGGAGCTACTTATAGCAATCTCAATGATTTTTATCTAATTGTAAAAAAAGATAATTTTGCAGCTGTTCACTTATATAAAAAAATGGGCTTTAAGCAGTCTAAAAAAAGATTTATTAAGATGGACAATAATCTTAAATCTACTTATGAAATGCATTATTCAATAAAAAAATAAAGCGTTTAAGTTAATAACTCAAACGCTTTATTTTTTTATTTTTATAAATTTTTCAACAAATTGTTTACCATAATTATTATACTGACTAATTAATATATTTGCGCAAGCTAGACTATCGTCTAAAGCATTATGATGATGCTTTAGTTCAATATTAAGCGCATCACACACCGTGTTTAATTTATGATTAGTTAAGTCTGGATAAAGTTCTTTAGAAGTTTTTAGTGTATCTAAGGTTAAATATTTAGGTATTTCTAGATTATATCTAATCAATGATTGTTTTATTACACTATTATCAAATGATGCATTGTGTGCAATAACTAGCTGATTGCTATTAAAAAAATTTTTTAAATGGGACCAAATTTCTGGAAAAGTGGGTGCATCTTGTACATCTTTTTCATGGATTCCATGAACTTTTATGTTACGCCAATTAAAATCGACTTCAGGATTGATTAACGAATAAAATTCGTCAACTACTTTGTTATTTCTAACAACAATTAGTGCAACAGAACAAGCGCTCGCTCTTTTACTTGCTGCGGTTTCAAAATCAATTGCAATAAAATTCATTATTTCCTCCAAATCTATTGTAATGTTTATAATTATCTTATAATTAGTATAGCACGCTATTGATTCAATTATTTACATGGTAAAATATAGTTATATTATTATTTTAATTAAGGATGTAGTCTCATGGAAGATATCACTAAGAAGCTCAATGTAAAGTTTTTACGAAATGAACCATTGTCAAATTTCACCTATACTAAGACTGGTGGGTGTGCTGACTTAGTTGCATTTCCTGAAACATTAGATGATGTAAGTTTAATTAGTAAATATGCTAACAAAAATAATGTTCCTTTAACCATTATTGGTAATGCTAGCAATTTAATTATTAAAGATGGCGGAATTCGTGGAATCGTTATGATTTTACGTGATATTAAAGAAATTAAGAAAATTAGCGATAACAGTTTTGTTGCTGGAGCTGGTGCCGCTTATATAGACGCCTCAATTTTTGCGCAAAAGCATGCTTTATCAGGCTTGGAATTTGCTGCTGGAATTCCTGGTAGTGTTGGTGGTGCAGTATATATGAATGCTGGAGCTTACGGTGGTGAAACTGCTCAGGTTATTGAATCTGTAAAAATTATTGATGAAAATGGTTCAATTAAAGACCTATCAAATGCAGAGATGAATTTTGGATATCGCCATAGTTTAATTCAAGATAAAAAGTATATTGTTCTGGCTGCTACGTTTGTTTTAAAGTCCGACGATGAAAATTTAATTCAAAATCGAATGGATCATTTTAATGCGTTACGTTTTTCTAAGCAACCTTTGAACTTACCATCATGTGGTAGTGTCTTTAAACGTCCAGAGGGTCATTTTGCTGGCAAATTAATTCATGATGCTGGTTTACAAGGATTTCAACTTGGTGGAGCACAAGTTTCAACTAAACATGCTGGCTTTATTGTTAATGTTGACCATGCGACGGCTACAGATTATCTAGATGTAATTAAGCATGTTCAATCTACAGTTTATAAAAACAATAAAATTCATTTAGAGACTGAGGTTAAAATAATAGGAGAAGACTAACAAAAGGAGAGATTTCTGAATGGAAGTTATCGAGGTCATTTTGTTATTAATCGGAATATTATTATTTTCCAATGTAATTAATCATTACATTCCGGCAATACCTGCTAGTCTGATTCAAGTTATTTTAGGATGCGGATTGGCGTTGTTTACTAATTTTCAAATTCCGTTAAGTACAGATTGGTTCTTATTGTTGTTTATTGCGCCGTTATTGTTTAATGATGGTCGACGTTTTCCTAAGAAAGAACTTTGGGAACTTAAAATGCCAATTTTTGGTAATGCAATTGTTTTAGTGTTTTTAACAACGATTGTTGGTGGTTTCTTAATCTATAAATTGATTCCATCTATGCCTTTATCGGTTAGTTTTGCATTAGCAGCTATTTTATCACCAACTGATCCAGTTGCAGTTCAATCAATTGCTAGTAAGGCTAATTTACCATCAAATATTTTGCACTTAGTGAATGGTGAAAGTTTAATTAATGATGCTAGTGGTTTGATTGCATTTAAGTATGCGGTTGCAGCTACTGTTACTGGATACTTTTCTATTTTCAAAGCTGCTGGAGACTTTGTATACACTAGTATCATGGGAGCAATTATTGGTATTTTAACGATGTTAGTAATTACTTCCGTACGTAAGTTTTTATATCGCAAAGGGATTAAAAACGTCATTTTTAACGTTGTTTTACAAATTATTGCACCTTTTTCTATTTATATGCTATCTGAAGAAGTTTTTCATGCTTCAGGAGTAATTGCAGTGGTAACTGCTGGGATTGTTTTGCATATGAAAAACTCAACCAAACAAGCTTTATCTCCAGAGTTAATTTTAATTAATGAAAAAACTTGGGATATCATTATATACATTTTAAATGGGATTGTGTTCTTAATCTTAGGAATTGAATTACCATTCGCTACAGAAGCGGTAATTAAAAGTCTTAAGTTTAATACTTTACAGTCTATTATGTACGCAGTAATTACTTGGCTAGTATTATTAATCATCAGAATTGTTTGGATTACTGGATATCAATTCTTTAGTAACTTATTTAGTGGCAAGAGTCCATTGGATATTGACCTTAGAGTTGCAACGATTGTTGGTTTTTCTGGAGTGAGAGGTGCAATTACAATGGCTGGGGTTTTATCAGTACCAATGTTAACTAGTGCTGGTAAGGCTTTCCCAGATCGTGATTTAATTACTTTTATTGCTTCAGGAGTAATTGTATGTAGCTTAATTGCAGCAGTAATTATTTTGCCACTGATTTCTAGTAATAAAGATACTGTAAAATACGAAAAGCAGGATTTTTGGAATGTTGATAAAGCTAAAATTCACTTATTAAGAGCAGCAATTAACAATATTGATAAGTCTAAGAATCAAGTAAATAAAAATATTATTTACTCTTTAATATGGCAATATCAAATCGCTATTCGGAAATTGAATTTGAAACTTTATAATGATGAACAAACTGAAAAATTTTTACAAGAAGAAGTTAAGATTAGGGAAAAAGCAATTGATTTGGAACGTAAAGTAGCTAAAAATATGTTGAATAATCATCATATTAGTAAAGTGGTTTTCGATGAAATTGAACAAAGAATTAATCATCGAGAATCTGAAGTCTTGTCTGAATTTGACCGTTTTAGTTATGCATTGGAATGGAAATCTGCTTATCAAACGCTTAAAGTCTGGATTTTTAAACAAAATGAAAATGACAAAACTGTAAAAGAATTAAATAGTGCATTAGCCTTAGTTTTTAATTACACAATTAAAGAATTAAGAGAATCATCATTTTCTAGCAATAAAGATTTGGTTAGACAAATTATTTTAGAATATGAAAACTTAGCTTATTTAGTTAAAAACAATAACAATAAATTTAATTACGATGAACAATATCGTAAGTTACAAATTAAGGCTTTTGGGGCTCAAAGAAAAACTATACAGTCATTGTTTGAGGACGGTAAAATCAGTTGGAATACAGCTTCAGATTTAAGACAGGAAATTAATTATCTAGAAAATGTTGAACTTTATTCATCAGAAGAATAAAAAAAGAGGCTTAGGCCTCTTTTTTTATTTACTATTTTTAATATTTTGATAAATCAGTACCATAATCCAACACGTAAAAATTTGAATTATCATCATAATGATTACAAATTTTATCATTGCCGGAGACCACATAGTCAACAGCTGTTTAATTACCACCTTTGGTGATAGCATAATGTATACGGTATGCAATCTTAGGAATCTACCAATAAAAATACCAACTGATGATATAAAAGTTAAAATAATTAAAATTGATATTTTACTTATTTTGCTCTTTATGTTTAATTTGTATGCCAATGTATTAGTTACCTTAAATAGGCTGTAACAACCTAAAATTAAACAAGCAATTACGGTAATCATTAAACATGCATAATTAAACCACATAGTGGAATCTAATCTAAGATTACCTTGCACATATGGATATAATTGTTCTAAATGAAATAGGTCTGTTAATAGATATGGAACGTTTGGATAAAATACAAGCCATATCATAAAAATAGGCCAAGTTAACCAACTGTTTTTAATATGTTCGTTGTCCAACTCTAAACTTAACTCAATGGGGATATATCCTAGTAGAGTATTTAGTAGTAAAAAACTGAATGGTTGTTTTATATTAAAATATAAAAATATTAACCATAATATAAAAAATATTCTTATTTGCCAATTTGTTGATTTATACATGTTAATTCCCCTTAATATTACTTATATTAATTTTAACTTGAAAATACCATTATTTGAACTGAAAACACACATTATTTTTAATATTTTAAATAAATAATATAATAGGAATCTTTTTATTGATAATCAAACTAGTACTCGTCGTGATATAATTAGGTTGAATTGTTATTGGAGGTTATAAAATGGGATTGAACTGGGGTAATTTAATCACACCAAGTAACATTTTAGATATCTTTGTTGTTTGGTTTATAATTTATGAGGTTATTATCCTTTTGAAAGGAACTAAGGCAGTACAATTATTTAGAGGAATATTAGTCATTGCGATATTTAAAATAATTAGTATTGTACTTGGGTTGTCCTCAGTATCATGGATAACTGATCAAGTTATTAACTGGGGAGTTATTGCGATTATTGTTATTTTTCAACCTGAAATTAGAAGAGGGCTTGAACATTTAGGTAGGGGTTCATTGATTAGACATAACCAAAATCAAAATGAATCTAATGAAAAAATGATTAAGTCGTTAGATAAAGCGATTCAGTATATGTCAAAACGAAGGATCGGTGCTTTAATGACGATTCAAATGGATACAGGTTTGGAAGATTACATCGAAACTGGTATCAAACTAGATGCAGACATTACTGGTGAATTACTTATTAATACTTTTATACCGAATACTCCATTGCATGATGGTGCGGTTATTATTAAAAATAATCGTTTAGCAGTGGCAGCTGCATATCTTCCTTTGTCACAAAGTAATTTGATTCCTAAAGAGTTAGGAACTAGACATCGTGCTGCAGTGGGAATTTCTGAAGTAACAGATGCTTTAACTATTGTTATTTCTGAGGAAACTGGGGAAGTATCCATTACTAAAGATAATGAATTAATCCGTGGCTTAACTCGTCAAGATTACTTGAAATTTTTAAAAGATCAGTTCATTAAGGAACAAAGACCTATTAATAATAGTTTAATTAACCTCTTTTTGAATACTTTTAATAAGTTTAAGAACGGAGGTAAGCACGATGAATAAGTTTTTTAATAGTCCATGGTTTTACAGGTTGTTAGCTTTGGTTTTTGCGCTTTTACTATTTTTATATGTAAATCAGTCTAAATTTTTAAATGGTAGTTATAACCAAAATTATACAGACTCTAAAATTACGCAGTTGTCATCTAATAAGCATGAAACTATTTCAGTGCCACTACAACTTAATTTAAACAGTAACAAATATTTTGTTACAGGCTATCCAGAAAAAGTTTCAGTTAAATTATCTGGTCCAGCAGCTTTGGTTATTACTACTGTTAATACACAAAATTTTAAAGTATATGCTAACCTTTCTAATTTAAAAGTGGGAAAGCACAGAGTTAAGTTGTATGAAGAAGGATTAAATAATGAAATTAAATATAGTATTAATCCTGCATATATTAACGTAGAAGTACAAAAACGTAGCACTAAAACTTTTTCAGTTCACGCTAAATTTGATAAAAAGAATATCGCTGATGGTTATCATGCAGGCACGCCTATTTTAGGTACACAGTCTGTTAAAGCTACTGGAGCTGAAAATGAAATTAATAAAATATCTAGCGTTGTGGCTAGATTAAGTATTCCACAAAATGCTAAAGAAACCGTCAGCGCTTCTGCTATCGTTGAGGCTTTGGATTCAGATGGTAAAACAGTTAATGTTATTTTAACGCCATCAACGACGGCAGTAGACTTACCAATTAGTAGTGGAAATAACAAAAAAGTAAGTTTAAAATTTAAAGCGGAACATACTGATTCAAATAAAACTTATTCTATATCTTCTGATGTTTCATCAGTTAAAGTTTTTGGTAGTGAGAAACAGCTATCTGGAATTAAAGATATAACTGTTCCAATTGATGTAGCTGATGTTAAATCTGATACATCTAAAACCGTGCAATTAAGTAAGTTATTAGATGGATACAATGGATTTGATCCAGAAAAAGTTAAAATCAATATAAATGTTAAATAATTTGAAAAAAGTGGGGAATAAAGTATGAAGTATTTTGGTACAGACGGAGTACGTGGTATTGCTAATAAAGATTTAAGTCCAGAATTAGCTTTTAAATGTGGTCGAGCTGGTGGATACGTATTAACTAAACATGCTGAGTCAGATAAACAACCACAAGTTTTAGTTGCTAGAGATACTAGGATTTCTGGTCAAATGCTAGAAGAAGCTTTAATTGCAGGATTGTTATCAGCAGGAATTGAAGTATTACAGTTGGGTGTAATTACTACTCCAGGAGTTGCATATTTAGTTAGAACACAAGATGCTTCAGCAGGTGTTATGATTACTGCTTCACATAATCCAGTTGAATATAATGGAATTAAATTCTTTGGTTCAGATGGATATAAACTATCTGACTCATTAGAAGAAGAAATTGAAGAAATATTAGAAAATGATACTGACGACTTGCCTAGACCAATTGCTAATGGACTAGGTACTGTGGATGACTATTCTGAAGGTAGTCAAAAATATATTCGTTTCTTAGAACAAACTATTCCAGATGATTTATCAGATATGAAAATATGTATAGACTCAGCTAATGGTGCAACTAGTAATCTAGTTTCAAGATTATATGCTGATTTGGGTATCGATTTTGAAACAATGGCAACCATGCCTAATGGATTGAACATTAATGATGGAGTGGGTTCTACTCATCCAGAAAAATTACAAGAGTTTGTTGTTGAAAATAACGCTGAAGTTGGTTTTGCATTTGATGGTGATGGTGATCGTTGTATTGCGGTTGATGAAAAAGGCAATTTAATCAATGGGGATGTCTTGATGTATATTTGTGGTAAATATATGTCAGAACACGGTCGTCTAAAACAAGACACAATTGTTACTACTGTGATGAGTAATTTAGGAATGTATAAAGCGATGGAAGCCCATGGATTAACTAACGTTCAAACCAAAGTTGGTGATCGTTATGTAGTTGAAGAAATGAATAAAGATGGATATAACTTGGGTGGAGAACAATCTGGTCATATTGTATTCCTAGATTTCAACACTACTGGTGATGGATTATTAACCAGTTTACAAGTTATGCATGTTATGAAAGATACAGGAAAAACATTATCTGAATTAGCAGCTGACGTTAAAACTTATCCTCAAAAACTAATTAATGTAAAAGTTAGTGATAAAACAGCAGCTTTAAATAACGAAAAAGTTACTGAAGTTATCCAAAAAGTTGAAAAAGATATGAATGGTGATGGAAGAGTTCTAGTTAGACCTAGTGGAACCGAACCATTGCTAAGAGTTATGACTGAAGCACCAACTAAGGAATTGGTTGATAAGTATACCAATGAAATTGCTGATGTGGTAAAAGCGGAAGTCGGAGTTGAATAAAATCCTTATAATCATTGGTTATTTTTAAATAATCAATGATTTTTTTATTTTTTATATTAAAGTATACCAATTATGACTAATTATATTGACATATATAATAAAAACTTGTAAAGTATATTTTGAGTTAATAATATATTGTATATACCAATTTCTTAATTGAATTGAAAGGAAACAATAATATGTGTGGAATAGTTGGAATTACTGGTAATGAAAATGCTACTAGTATTTTAGTTAATGGATTACAAAAATTAGAATATCGTGGATATGACTCAACTGGAATCTACGTTAATGACCAAAATGGTAAAGATTATCTAGTAAAAAGAACTGGATCAATCGCTAACTTAAAGGCAGCCATTACTGATGATGTTCATGGATCAACTGGGATTGGACATACTCGATGGGCAACTCACGGTGGAGTTACTGTTGAAAATGCTCATCCACAATTTTCTCAAGATAATCGTTTTTATCTTGTACACAATGGTGTTATTGAAAATTTTGAAGAATTAAAATCAACATACTTAAGTGATTTTAAATTTGTATCACAAACTGATACTGAAGTTGCGGTTCAATTGATTGATTATTTCGTTGTTAATAAGGCAATGGATACCAAATCCGCTTTCTTAAAAATGATTTCTTTAATGCAAGGATCATATGGTTTCATGTTAATGGATCGTGAACAACCAGATACTTTGTTTGTTGCTAAGAACAAAAGCCCATTATTAGTAGGTGTGGGTAAAGATTGTAATGTAGTTTGTTCAGATTCGCTAGCTATGTTAGATGTTACACATGATTTCTTAGAGTTAAAAGATGGTGAAGTAGTTACCGTCAAACCAGAATCAGTAACAATTGAAGATCAAAATGGCAATGTTGTTAAAAGAGATACTTTCCATGTTGATACTGATGCTAGTGAAACTGAAAAGGATGTTTATCCTTACTACATGCTAAAAGAAATTGATGAACAACCTAACGTTATGCGTAAATTGTCAGCTAAATACTTAGACGAAAACGGTAATCCGGTTTTTGATAAAAAATTATTAGAAACAATGCAAAAAGCTGATCGTTTATACATTGTAGGAGCAGGTACTAGTTACCATGCTGGATTAGTTGGTAAAAACTTATTTGAAAAATTAGTTAATGTACCAACTGAAGTGCATGTTTCATCTGAATTTGCTTACAATCAACCAATCATTTCAGATAATCCATTCTTTATCTTCCTATCACAAAGTGGTGAAACTGCTGATAGCCGTGAAGTATTGGTTAATGTTAATAAAAAAGAATTTCCAAGTTTAACAATTACTAATGTAGAGAACTCTACTCTTTCTAGAGAAGCAACATTTACATTACTACTTGAAGCTGGTCCAGAAATATCAGTAGCTTCTACTAAAGCTTATACGGCTCAAATTGCTTTAGAAGCTATTTTAGCTAAGAGTTTAGGTGAATTTAAAGATATTGACTTTGCTAAAAAATTTGATGTAAAACAACAATTAGGTTTAGTAGCAACTGGAATGCAATCCATTGTAGATGAAAAAGAAACAATTGATGAATTATCTAAAAAATATTTTGTAAATGCTAAGCAATCATTCTATATTGGTAGAGGTACTGATTACTTTGTTTCTTTAGAAGCTGCATTGAAATTAAAAGAAATTTCTTATATTCAAGCAGAAGGTTTTGCATCTGGCGAATTGAAGCATGGAACTATCGCTTTAATTGAAGATGGAACACCAGTTGTAGGTTTGATTACCCAAGCTAACACAGCAAGTTTAACTAGATCTAATTTGCAAGAAACTATGTCTAGAGGAGCTCAAAAGATCACAATAGTTAGTGATGAACTATCTCGAGAAGACGATGATATTATTATTCCAACTGTTGATGAGTTACTTGCTCCATTATTAAGCGTTATTCCTGCTCAATTGCTTGCTTATTACACTAGTCTAAATAAAGGATTAGACGTAGATAAGCCTCGTAATCTAGCAAAAAGTGTTACAGTAGAATAGAATATAAAAATAAAAGTCCTCGTTGAGGGCTTTTTAATTTGGAGATGTAATTATGAAATTTACTAAAAAGCATAAAAATAATCAAAGTAGTAAAAAACGTAAAGAACAGACATGGGAAAAGTTTAAAAATCAACAGAACAATTTAAGTGCTAATCGTCGTGGAATTAAAAGATAATTCTTATATTTTACATGATTTTAAATAAAATTTAATAATATTATGGTATGCTTAAATTTATAATTATACTTATATTTGGGAGCGAAAATTATTAAATTATGTATAGAAAATTTATGAAATATACCTTATTATCTATTTTATCAGTATTATTTATAACAAGTGTTACCACTTTAGCTGATAATAATCAAAATAATACATCTAATGGTAACAGCTTTAGTAATGCTCAACCTTATCAAGCTACTTTTTTTAATAGTATAAAAGATAGTGCTGTATCTATTGCGAACAAAAACGATTTGTTTCCATCAATTATGATGGCACAGGCTGCGTTGGAAAGTGGATATGGGACTAGTTCTTTAGCTGTAAATGCTAACAATTATTTTGGTATTAAAGGGAATTATCAAGGACAAAGTACCAGTATGAATACTAGTGAATATGGTAGTAACGGTGCTTATAATACCACCGCTAACTTTAGGAAGTATCCTAGCTCTGCAGAAAGTTTACAGGATTACGCTACTTTTTTAAATACTCCTAGATATAGTAATGTTCATCGTTCAGTAGCTGGAACTTATCAAATTGCTGCTCAAAACTTGGTTCAAGATGGATACGCGACTGATCCTAATTATTCTTTTAAATTGATTAAACTAATTAATGATAATGCTCTTTTCACGTTTGATAATAATTCATCAAATAATAGTTCACAGAATAATAGTTCATCTAATAATGATCAGAATAATAACTCTAAAAATGATAATTCATCTAATAATAATCAAAATAGTAGTTCAAATAACAATAATTCTGCTCAGAATAAACCTAAACAACCAGTTCAAAAAAACACTTTAGCAACAGCTACTTACTTTAGCGGTAGTCATCCTATATCAGTAACTCTATCTAATAATTTTAGTAAATATAATCTTTATAATCATGTAAAAGATACGCGTAAAAAAGTAACTAAGTATAAATGGTTTTCTAATTTAAGAGCTGGTAACATTGTTAATGTTGACTTAATGGCAGTTCAAAATCATAATGGTAAAAATTCAATCTGGTATCGATTAGATTTACACGAAGGCAAATCTACTAAAAAGTATTGGGTTTATAATAAAGCAGTAGTTTTTCCTAAAATAAACTATCAAAAAGTTAATAAACAATTTATTTTAGATAAATTTAATCCACGTGATGCTTATAATCATGTCTATAGTTATAATAAAATGGCTATGAAAATTGATTCATCAATTAACTTTCAAGTAAAGAAAGTTTTTGCTGATATGGAAGCTACTTTCTATATTAATGGTATGAAGGCTACATGGTACCGTATTAATGTTAAAGGTTATGGTAAAGTTTGGATTGATTCTAATGGATTAATTAATACTGAAAAGAATGCTAAATATTATCCTGAAAACGGAACTAAAACATTGTCTTCTAATTACAAAAAATTTAAACTTTATAATCATATTCCTGGCACCAATAAGAATGAAATTAAACAAAATTGGAATGGAATTAATTTAACCGATAAAGTAGTTAGCTACGACTTAAAGGGAGTTAGGGTTAAATACGCAACTGTTTGGTATCGAATCTTTTTAAATAATAAAAGTTACTGGATATCATCACAAGCATTTGCTCAATAATGTTATATATTAATTTGATATAATAAGTCATTAGTTTTATAATTATTAAATTGAAATAATTTATAGGAAGTATTGAAATGTCTAAAGATTACAAAATAAAAGTTGAAAACGTAACCAAAGAATATGATTTATTTAAAACACAAACTGATAAATTAAAGTCATTTTTTTCTCTAAAGACAAACGTTCCACATTTTTGGTCTTTAATGGGAGTGTCATTTGAAGTTAAACCAGGTGAAACTTTAGGTTTAATTGGAGTTAACGGTTCTGGTAAATCAACTATTTCTAACATAATTTCTGGAATTATTCCACAAACTACAGGAACTGTCGATGTAAAAGGAGATACTTCGATTGTTGCAATTAATGCGGGATTACGTAAAAATTTAACTGGTAGAGAAAATATTAGATTGAAGTCTTTAATGCAAGGTCTTACCAATGAAGAAATTGACGATATGATGCAAGATATCATTGCTTTTGCTGATATTGGTGATTTTGTCGACCAACCAGTTAAGAGTTATTCTAGTGGTATGAAATCTAGACTAGGTTTTTCAATTGCTGTGCATATAAAACCAGATATTTTGATTATCGATGAAGCTCTATCTGTCGGTGATGATACTTTTTATCAAAAATGTGTTGATAAAATATCTGATTTTAAAAAAGAAGGCAAAACAATTGTTTTTGTTAGCCATTCTTTACGTCAGATTGAATTTCTATGTGATCGTGTTGCATGGATTAATTACGGTAAATTAAGGGCGATTGGTCCAACTAAAGAAGTTTTAACTAAGTATCGTGAATTTATTGCTTGGTTTAAATCTTTATCTAAAAAAGATAAAAAAGATTTTGAGAAAAAGCAAAAAGATATCCAAAAAGAATTTGATATTAACCAGTATCAAAAAAATCTAATTGAAGAAGAAAAGCAAAATGGTCATGATGAACATGTTGCTGAAAATAATGTTAAAAAACGCTTATTTGGTTCAGTTATTAGCGAAAAAATGTCAATATCAACTAAATTAATAACTTGGTTGGTAGCGTTTTTAACTGTTTTCTTTTGCTTATTAAATGTTTCAGGTCATTCATTAAAACACGTTGTAGAACATCCTAAATCAATTGTGCATCCAACTAAAAAATTAAAATTGCCTAAGAAATTAGAAAAACAAGCTAAAGTTAAAAAAGCACATACACATAAGCATGCTAAAGAAAATGTTAATACATCTAAAAAATAAAATCCGTTGATTAAAACGGATTTTTTTACTTTGAGGAGATTTTGTATTATGAAAAATGAAGAAAAATTAGATTTGATTGAAGAAATAACTTTAAATGACGGTACTAAATATATGGAAATAAGCAATATGGTACAAAATGGACGAGCAGAATTAGCTGCTGAACGTGGATTAATTAAGCAAGTAAGAATTCTACAATTGAATATTCCACATTCAGTACATGTTGCTAATTATGAAAAATACATTAACGAAAATTTTGAAATGCCAGATGAAAACTTAACTAAATTTGAAGTCTGGAAAAAGACGCCAGCAATGCAAAACGAGGTAAAAATGATTTTAAATGAGAATCATATTGGTTAGTATTTGTAAATAAGTGTAATGTTTCGTAAATACATTTGTAACTATTAAATGTTACTATTTATTTAGAAGTTAATTAGACTAGCTATAAAAATAAGAGGGTTATTATGATTAAAAAAATTAATAAAAAATGGATAGTTACTTTAACAGCAATCTTTTCATTTTTAGTATTTACTATAATAGGTATTAATTCTGTTAATGCAGCATCTTTAAATCATTATGTATACAAAAATAACATTAAACCTGCTAAAATAACTAACGATATTTGGAGCGGATTTCCACATTATAAGTATTCAGGTGGTAAACCTAAAGGAGTAGTTATTCATGAAACTGCTAATCCACACTCTAATATATATAGTGAAATAGCATATATGAAAAAACATTGGAAAAATGCTTTTGTACACTCTTTTGTTGATGATAAAAGAATAATTAATATTGCTAATACTAACTATTTATCATGGGGTGTAGGTTATCCAGGAAACGCTAGGTTTATTCAATTTGAACAAATTGAAGTGCATAGCAAAAAGGCATTTGCTAAAGAGGTAAATAATTCAGCTTACTATACAGCTTATTTACTACACAAATATAATTTACCTGCTGTTAGTGCAGAAAGCACTGGTAAGGGAACTGTTTGGTCTCATAAGTCAGTAGCAAAACATTTAGGTGGATCTAATCATACGGACCCAATTGGATATTACAAAAATAATGGCAAGAAGTTTTTTGGCAAAGCATATACTATGTCTGAATTTTTTAGTTTAGTAAAACACTATTATAATAATGCTTCTACTAATAATTCTACTAACAATAATAATGGTTCTACTGATAATAATGTTGAAGATAAATCTATCTCTTCATCTAGCAGTAATAGTAGCAATGTTGTAAACGGTGTTACATATAATGACGGTTCGGGCAAAGATGTTGCTAAATTAAGTTATAATTACGCTAAATATGGTATTTATAATCATGTGAAAAATGCCGGTTATAAGACTGTTAGTTATAAATGGAAAAAATTAGGTGTTAGAGCTGAGCAAACAGTTTATGTCAATAATCGTGCTATCCACAATAAAAATCATAGTGTTTGGTATCGAATTAAGCTTTCTGATAACGTTAATGCTAAAACTTACTGGGTTCCAGAAAGTGCATTAAATTTTAGTGCGGTACAGTATAGTAATAGTAATGATACAATGACTTTTAACGGAATTGAACATTCAATGTACGATAATATTCCTAATTCTAAATATTTATCCAATGAAAAAATGAACAATGCTAGTTTATTAGGTCATAGCGTGAATGTGGTGCAAAAAGCTACTGTGAATGATAATAGTGGTAAAAATAATGTTTGGTATAAAGTATCAATCGATAACAATCATTATTGGGTTAATGAAGATGCCTTTGTTAAATAAAATCGTTATGTAAAACAAAAAGAACATGCTTTAAGCATGTTCTTTTTTATGTGTCCGAATGTTCTTCTAAAAAATAATAGCGAGAATACTAATAAATTAAGATTATTCGGTAGAATTAAACAATTCCTAATGTATGTACGTTTTATTATAACTTATATCAAAAAAAATCACAATTATGTTTTGACTATCTTCTCACTCTTTGTTAAAATTTGATTAAAATAATATTAAGAAAAGATGATGATTATATGAATAAAGTTAATGCAAAAGAAATTGATTGGAACAATTTAGGTTTCTCATATATGGACCTACCATATCGATTTAAAGCCATGTATAAAAATGGTGAGTGGCAAGAAGGAGAATTGACTGAGGACAGTAGTTTAAACATGAGTGAGGCGGCAACAGTACTTCACTATGGTCAAGCTGATTTCGAAGGGATGAAAGCTTATCGTACTAAGGATGGTAGTATTCAACTGTTTAGACCTGATCGAAACGCTCACCGAATGCATAATAGTTGTGAAAGACTATTAATGCCACCATATCCGGAAGATAAGTTTGTTGAAGCGGTTAAGAAGGTGGTTAAAGCTAATGCTGACTTTGTGCCACCATATGGTACCGGTGGTACTCTATATATTCGTCCATTAATGATTGGAGTAGGTCCTACTATTGGTGTTCATCCTTCAGACGAATACTTATTTACAGTATTTGCTATGCCAGTAGGTAATTACTTTAAAGGTGGATTAACACCTACTAACTTTGTTACTTCAGAGTATGATCGAGCTGCTCACATGGGTACTGGTCAAAGTAAAGTCGGTGGAAATTATGCTGCTAGTTTATTACCAGGTGATAATGCACATAAAAAAGGTTTCTCAGATGTATTATATTTAGATCCATTGACACATCAAAAAATTGAGGAAGTTGGTTCAGCAAACTTCTTTGGTATTACGAAGGATAATCGCTTTATAACTCCGGATTCTCCATCAATCTTACCAAGTATTACTAAGTATTCTTTATTGTGGTTAGCAGAACATCGCTTGAATTTAAAAGCTGAACAATCAGATGTTTATATTGATGATTTAGATAAATTTAAAGAAGCTGGTGCTTGTGGGACTGCCGCTGTTATTTCACCAATTGGTGGAATTCAGCATGGTGATGATTTCCATGTATTTTACAGTGAAACAGAAGTTGGACCATTAACTAAAAAACTTTATGATTTATTAACTGGGATTCAGTTTGGAGATGTAGAAGCTCCAGAAGGTTGGATTCAAAAAGTTGAATAATATGATATAATATACACATATAATAAATTGGTTGAAAGTTACTACTTTTCAAGAATCTGTTCTCGTTTTGGGTTGGCGGGAATAGGGGATTAGTAGTAGCTTTTTTTGTATTTAAGGAGGAATTATATGCATGATTTACCTATATTAACGCTTATATTGTTTTTAAGTTTATTGGCTAATTATTTGTGTAAAAAAATTCAAATGCCAGCCGTAATTGGTCAAATGTTCATTGGTATTGTTTTTGGCCCAGCATTATTTAATATTATTAAACCTTCAGAATTTATCACCATTTTTGCTGAAATTGGGGTTATTCTTTTAATGTTTATAGCTGGTTTAGAAAGTAATTTATCTTTATTAAAAAAATATTTTAAACCTAGTATGTTAGTAGCTATTTTTGGAGTTATATTTCCATTAATTGGAATGTATTTAGCTAGTTACTATCACGGATTAAATGTAAAAGATAGTATGTTTGTCAGTGTCATTTTTGCAGCGACTTCAGTTTCTATTTCCGTAGAAGTTTTAAAGGAAATGGGTAAATTAAATAGTAAAGAGGGAATTACTATTTTAGGAGCTGCGGTAGCTGATGATGTAATTGCAATTTTACTACTTAGTTTTGCTAGTTTCTTTTTAGGTTCACAAAATAGTGGAAGTAGTAATATTGTAATGGTTATTTTATTACAAATTTTATTCTTTATTTTAGTTTTAATGTTTATAAAATTTGGAGCTAAATTGATGTTGTCACTTGCATATCATTTAAAAATTAACTTGACGATATTATCATTAGCAGTATGTTTCTTAGCCGCTTATTTAGCTGAATTATGTGATTTAAGTTCAATTACAGGTGCTTTTTTTGCCGGAATTGCTATTTCTCAAACACCGTTTAAAAAGAAAATTCGTCGTAACACTGAAACTATTGGTTATTCATTGTTCATACCGATATTTTTTGTTAATATCGGATTAAGTCTACAGTTTAATGGTATTTTTAATCAACTATTATTGTTAACAACAATTACTATTTTATCTATTTTTACTAAACTATTTGGAGCTGGTCTAGGAGCTAAGTTAAGTGGATTTTCTTTGAATAGTTCGACAATTGTTGGTTCAGGAATGGTTTCTAGAGGTGAAGTAGCCTTGATTATTGCTCAAATAGGTTTAAGTAGACATTTAATTTCTGAAAATTATTATTCAGTTATTATTGCAGCTGTAGTTATAACTACATTTTTATCACCATTTATTTTGAGACAAAGTATTGTTTGGAAAAAGAGGTTAAGTCATCATGAATAAGCATCCGTTCATTAAAGAGATATCGTTAAACATTTTACTGTTAGTATTTCCGCTAATTTTTATTTTAAGTTCTATTGGTAATTTGCCACACATGCGACCATTGTATTTAGTAGGAATATTATTACTAGGTATGATTAGTTTAATGATGGCACCAATTTATTTTTATTACTGGTATAGTCATAAAAATAAAAAAAGTTTATCTTATAGAAAAGGATTAGCGATATTGTATTTAATTTTGTTGATGTTTTGTGTATTAAATATTATATAAATAAAAAAGAAACTGACTTTATATTATAAAAGTCAGTTTCTTTTTTATTTATATTAGCTTAACGTTTTGATTTTCTAGAATGAATGGAGTGGAATATCTTTCTTTGAACTAGATATTGATCATGTTGCATTGTAATAAACAATGGTGATGATTCTTCTAGTACGCTACTGAATTCCAATCCATACCATGAAATTGGTGAGGCGGTTATATTTTGTAAGAAAATTCTTCCGCTAATTAACTGTCTGTCAAAAGCACTAATTTCAGTATTTAATGCTAAATCTGAAGGACGTTCGTTAATAATTACAAATTTGAAATCACCAACATTTCCACGGTGTTTCATTGAAGTATAGTGTTGCTTTTGTGGATCAACAACACCTTGTTCAATTAGATAGTTAACAATTTGATGTAGATAAATACTTACACTTTGTTGTTTTCTAAAACCTAAGTATAACTGAACATCCACAATGTTTTTAGTTTCTAATAAGTCTGCAGTATAGTTGCTTTCATAAGGGTTATTTGTTTCATTAACAGTTACGAACCAATATACTTTTGCTCGTTTAGGTTCTTTATCTAAGATGGAGTACATGGTGCTGCGTTTGATTTCATAATTATCTTTAACCTTAGTCATATATACTAAGTTTGAAGTGTAAAGTGGAATTGAATCGTCAGCACTTAATTCAGACAATTGGTCACGATAATCTAATAGTGATACATATTCACTTTCTTTTTCGTAGTGATCACGACGTTTATTACCGAAGTACCAAATAATCATTACATATAAAATACCAAACATAATAAATAAGGTTACATATCCACCATGGACAAATTTAACTAAACTTGCAACTAAGAAAACAGCTTCAATTGCTCCAAAGAATAGGGCAATAAAGAATGCAAAGATACGTTTTATCTTGGTTGACATGTATTCAAACAATAATACCGTAGTCATTAACATGGTTACGGTAATTGCCAAACCATAAGCGGCTTCCATATGTTGAGAACTACGGAATAACCATACTACCATAAATGTTACGATACATAAGAACCAGTTAACAGTTGAAATGTAAATTTGGCTTCTAACATTACTAGGATGATGTACAATCATTCTAGGCAAGAATTTTAAACCAATAGCTTCGTCTACTAAAGTAAATGATCCGGTAATTAATGCTTGAGAAGCAATAATAGCAGCTAATGCAGCTAATGCAATTGCAAAAATACGCCAGTTACCAGGCAACATGTCATAGAAAGGATTAGTATTATGTAATCCTGCATATTGTGGATTATGTGCATTTTTAATAATCCAAGCACCTTGACCTAAGTAATTTAAAATTAAAGCGCTATATACAAAGGGCCAAGTTCCATATATGTTCTTTTTACCAACATGTCCCATATCTGAGTAGAGTGCTTCGGCACCAGTAGTTGCTAAGAAAATACTACCTAAGATGAATATTCCAACCTTATTGGCAGGACTAAATAATATTTCAATTGCATAGTATGGTGAAAATGCCTTTAAAACGGCTGGGTATTGTAATAAATTAATAATTCCAACGATTGCCAAAAAACTAAACCATACTAACATTACTGGTCCAAATGAATTTCCAATGATACCAGTTCCAAATCTTTGAATTAAGAACAATACCAATAAAACACATGATGTAATAATCAACACATTGGTTTGAGAATTACTAAAATGAATAAAGCCAATTGATTGGCCCTTTAAACCTTCGATGGCGGATGTTACAGTCACTGCTGGAGTCAATGTTCCATCAGCTAGTAAAGCAGCACCACCAATCAAAGCTGGCCAAACTAACCATTTTGCATTCTTTCGAACTAATGCATATAAAGCAAAAATCCCACCTTCGTGATTGTTATCAGCTTTCATCGTGATTAAAACGTACTTTACAGTAGTAATAATCATTAACGTCCAGAAAATTAATGAAATTGATCCAATTATGTAATCGGGCGTTACGTTAGACATGCTTCCAACATCACCAATAATGGCATTCATAACGTAAAGTGGTGAAGTTCCTATATCACCGTATACTATTCCTAAAGCAATCAACATTCCTGCTAAAGAAATTTTTTCAAATTTAGCCTTCATACTAAATCCTCCAAATACATGTTTATAAAATTACTCAAAGGTCAATCTTAAACTTTTCTTAAAAAAATTCAACCCTTAATCAATTTATTTAATCATTAATAATAAAATATTATAAATTCAAATGCTAAAATTGTATATATTGTAATTTGTATTATATATAGGAGGTGTAAAAATTAAAGTCTTAAAAGATCCCATTCTAATTTCAGTAATTATAATATGTTTTATCAGTTCAATATTCATTGGTGGGCCAAATGTAAAAGATATAAATTGGGATACAATTTTATCACTAATGATGTTAATGATTTTTGTAGCATTGATTAGTGATATGAATATTTTAAACTACTTTAGTCATTTCATTACCACTAAGGCTAGAAGCTCACGAACAATTATTTTAATGTTAGTATTGTTTGATTATTTTGCATCAATGTTCTTCACTAATGATGTTTTAATACTAGCGTTAATTCCATTATTTATTAATATTGCTAATCGTCACCATTTACAAAAAGCATACCCATTAGTTTTGCTGACGATAGCAGCTAATTTAGGTAGTTCAATAACTCCAATTGGAAATCCTCAGAATATATTTTTAGTTTCTAACTATCATGTTGGAATGTTAGCTTTCTTTAAACATAGCTATATTTTATTTATTGTAGGTTTATGTACTGTAGTACTTTTGAGTTTCCTAGTTGAAAATAAATCTATCTTAAATTCTGAGAAGGGCCATAGAGATGCAATTCATTTAAAAGCATCTAATGTATTGATTGCAATTCTATTGATGATAGTTGTATTAATGGGAATATTTAACATTATTAATATTATTATCGCCTTATTCGTTGTTTTATGTACATCAATACTTTTGAATTATCGAGTAATTTACAATGTGGACTATAGCCTTTTATTATCATTCATAGGTTTTTTCCTAATCGTTGGCATTTTTAGTCGTTCAATAACAATCACTCATTTTATTGCTACAGTTTCAAATAGCCCTAAAAATATCTTCATTTTAAGTGCGCTAGCTAGTCAATTTATAAGCAATGTGCCAGCATCTGTTTTGATGGCTAAATTTAGTGGTTATATGGGAGCTATTTATTATGGCGTTAGCATTGGTGGAATGGGTACCCTAGTAGCTTCTCTAGCAAATTTATTAGCTTTAAAGCAAGTTGCTATTTATAGTAAATTAGATGTTCGTAAATTTGTCTTTATTTTTTCTTTACTAAATTTTGCGTTATTATTTTTGTTTATCATCATTTTTTATTTTATAATTTAAATCAATGGGGCTGTTCATTGAGCCTAAAAGCTAATTTTATAGGAGGTACAATTTTATGTATTCAGACTTAAATGGTAAAGTTGCGGTTGTAACCGGTGCTTCTAAGGGAATCGGTCAAGCGATTGCAATTAGATTAGCTAAAGAACATATGAAGTTAGTTTTTAACTATAATTCTGATGCTAAGGGTGCACAAAAAGCAGTAAAATTAATTAAAGATAATGGTGGAGATGCAGTTGCTGTACAAGCAGACATTTCTTCTGAAAGCGATGTTCAAGATTTAGTTGAAGCTGCGGTTTCTAACTTTGGTGAATTAGATTTGTGGATTAACAATGCTGGTATGGAAAATAAAGTACATACACATGAGATGTCGTTAGCTGACTGGCAAAAAGTTATTTCAGTAAATTTAACTGGAGCCTTCTTAGGTACTAAAGCGGCTTTAAATTACTTTTTGGATAATAGTCGTCATGGAAACATCATTAATATGTCTTCTGTGCATGACACGATTCCTTGGCCAACATTTTCACATTATGCTGCTTCTAAGGGCGGTGTTAAAATGTTCAGTGAAACAGTTGCACTTGAATATGCTAAGAAAAATATTCGAGTAAACTGTATTGCGCCAGGTGCTATTAATACACCTATTAACGCTGAAAAATTTGCTGATCCTGAACAATACGAACAAACTACTAAGTTAGTTCCAATGGATCGAATTGGTAAACCTTCTGAAGTTGCAGCTGTTGCAGCTTGGTTAGCTTCCAATGAATCCTCATATGTAACCGGTGATACTATTTATGTTGATGGTGGAATGACCTTGTACCCAGACTTTGAAGAAGGAAAAGGTTAAAATTTTAATAATCATAAAAAAGGATGAACTCATAACTGAGTTCATCCTTTTTTTAGAAAAATAGTTTACTTACAATGATTACAAACGTCAGCAATATTACAGAACTGATGAATGTAGCTAAAATCGGTTTTTTACCACGATTTAAAATAACTTTAAAGTTAACGCTAATCCCTAAAGCAGCCATTGCCATACCTAAGAAAATATATGCAGCTTTTACTAACAAACTAAGCACATTAGCGCTCATAGGAACAAATGATCCAATGATACTAGCTAGGATAAAGCCACCCATAAACCAGGGGATTGGCAATTTATTATGTTTGCCATTTTCATTATTAACTTTGCTACTTTTTTGGTACCAAATACCGATAATTAATGCAGCTGGTGCTAGCATTAACACACGTGAAAGTTTAGTGATAATTGCAATGTTCAATCCAACAGGGCCAGCGGTACTTCCAGTAGCTACCGCATGTGCAATTTCGTGTAATGAACCTCCGGCCACTACTCCAAATTGAGTTGCATCCATATGTAATAATGGCTTTAGCATAATTTCAATTAAAGTAAAAATAGTTCCCATAATAGCCACAATCGCTACCGCTAGAACTTGGTCTTCTTCTTTTTGCGCTTTTTTGCTAGAGCTTACCTTAATTTGTGGTGAAATACCCATAACGGCAGCAGCACCACAGATTCCAGTTCCACTAGCAGCAAGAATGGCTAATTCTTTATCTACCCCAAATTTTCGATTTAGTAAATATGTTCCAGTGATAGTACCAGTCACTACGATCATTGCTAATAAAATAGTTTTAACGCCGGATGACATTAAAGCGGTTAGATTTAGCTTAAAACCTAATAAAATAATTCCTAAACGTAGAAATTTATTAGATATAAATCCAATTTCCTTTTTAATAGGTTTGGTATCAACTGGTTGAACTTGTAATAACATTCCAAAAATAAGTGCTAAAACTAATGAACCGATGATATTTAAATAGGGTAAATTAGCTAGATAGGTACCAACCATCGTACAAATTAATGTAACTATGATAGCGATCCAGAATTTACCAGTTAAAATAATTTTCAAAGATAAACATCCTTTCATTTAATATGTGTTTTATTATATGAAGGTTATGTTATAAAATAAAATTATTATTATTAATTTAGCTATAAAATTTACTTATGGAGAACTACATGATTGATCAACGATATACTACTTTTTTAATGTTAACTAAGACAAAATCATACACTAAAACAGCTAAAAAATTATTTATTACGCAGCCAGCAGTAACTCAACAAGTGAAAAGTTTAGAAAAAGAATTGCAAATACAATTAGTAAAATATCATCAACCGCATCTAGACATTACTAAATCAGGACAAGAGTTGGCAGCTTTTATCAACAATATTGTAAATCAACAAACAGAGTTTTTAGATTATTTAAAAAAACCTAATTCACAAAAAGAAATCATGTTTGGAGCTACTAAATCAGTTGCTATTTTTATGATTCCTAAGATAATTGAAAAATTTTCACATGATTTTGATAAAATTAATTGTACGGTTACCAATACCGAAATAATATTAAGTATGATTGACGATGGTAAATTAGATTTTGCTATCCTAGAAGGTAATTTTAACAAACAAGTTTATAGTTATTATCCTATGCAACGAGAACGATTTGTCTGTGTTGCTAATGCTGATAATGAATTAACGAAAATGGCTAAAATTGATATTAATCAATTATTAAATCAAACTTTAATTTTAAGGGAAAATGGTTCAGGAACTAGGTGTATTTTATATAATTGGTTAAAATCATTGAACTTAAGCTTTAGTGATTTTAATCAAGTGATTAGTTTTAATGAGCCTACAGGCATAATCGAATTGATTAAAAAAAACGTTGGGATTTCTTTTATGTATGAATCATTAGCACTTCAAGAAATATCTAATGGTAATTTGCAAGAAATTAAATTAAGTGGGATGGATATTTTTAGAACCATGAATTTAGTTTATTCACGTAACAATTATTTTGCTAACTACTTTAATCATTTGTTTTGTGATTAATATTTAGTTCAATTAATTTTAAGACATCTTGTTCAATCATAGCATTAGGGTTTAAACCTAATTCATTAATAGGAATAGGTTGGTTTATTTTTTGATAATATTTTAACCAATATTTTTCAATTTGTTGATTAGTTCCAAATTTCATATGAATTAAGTGAAAGTATTGATGCTCAAAAATTTCATATATAAAATTAGCACAGTAAAAGCCATGGTTATTAGGATTAAAAGAATAGTTATATGGTAATCCGAGACATTTTTCTGCTTTCAAGAATAATTTTTGAACATTAAAAGTGGTTTTCAAACGATATACATCAATGTTATTATTAGTATCTTTGATAAATTGTTTAAAACTAGTTTTGTGTACACCAAATTCAGGACAGGCCTCATAAACATAGGGCTCTTTATGATTATAAATAATAATAGCAACATGATCATATTGAAAAGAATGACTACTTAAACTACTTTCTACAATGGCTTGAGATAGTTCATTTTGATTATGTCTGATAAATAATAAATCACCATTTTTCATGCATTTACCTCCAATTTTAGAAAGGACGAATTATATGTTAAAAATACATAATTTAAAAGATGCAGTTTGGGTCGAACTGTACAAAACTGACGCGACAGAAATTAGCAATGCTATTCAAAAGTATAAATTACCTAGAAATGTTAAGGGATATATGTTAGATAAGCACGAGCATTCTCGATTTGAATACGATGACTTTAAAGATTACTCGATTTTAATTATGCGAGCCTTGCGTAGCAAAAAAATTGATAAGGTGAAAACTTCACCGGCTGTAATCGTGATTAAGGATAATTTAATTGTAACTAAGAATAGTAAAAGTTTTAATAAATTATCTGATGAGGGCGAGTGCAATAAATTTGATTTAATTTTTGATTTTTTAGTTGAGATTAGTAATCCTTATTTTGCTAAGATAGATAATATTAACGCTCAAGCAGAAAAGTTACAATCAAAAAATAGAAGTATTAACAATAAGAAACTTCAAGAAGTTTCTAATTTAAAAAGTGATTTAGTATATCTAAAATCAGCTACAGCAGCTAATTTGTTAGCAATTCATCAATTTGAAAATGCTGGAGTTAATCCATCCATTCCCATTGATTTTACTTCTCAAGAAAAACAAAAAATTGAAGATGTAACTGTCGAGTATAATGAATGTAAATATATGTTTGACGTTTTGAATGATATAGTGGGCCAAATTGAAGAAACATACGGTAATATTATTAATAGTAATTTAAATCAGACTATGAAAGTTTTAACTATTTGGTCGTTAGTTTTAGCAATTCCACCGATTATTTCCGGTTTTTATGGGATGAACGTGGGATTGCCATTTGCTAATAGTTGGTTCTCATGGATATTTACTATAATAATAACCATAATTATCATTGTAGTTATGTTGATGTACTTACGTAAACATCATGATTTGTAAATAAAAAGACTGTGATTTTTACATCACAGTCTTTTTTGATTTTAAATTTTTATATTATAGTTGAGCAAAATGTAACAAAGTACGTACCATGTTGCATGTGAAGCCCCATTCATTATCGTACCATGTCCATACTTTAACTAATTGATCGTCACCAAAAGTAGTAACGTCAGTTTGAGTAGCGTCAAATACGGAACCGTGAGTATCACCAATAATGTCAGATGATACGATAGGTTCGTCGTTCCAACCAAAGGCAGGATTGTTTTCAGTATGTTTCTTCATAGCTTCATTAATTTCATCAGCGGTAACGTTTTTCTTTTCAACGATAGCAGTTAGTTCAGTTAATGAACCGTCAACAACACCTACACGTTGAGCAACTCCATTTAACTTACCGTTTAATTCAGGAATTACCAATCCTAATGCTTTGGCAGCACCGGTAGAATGAGGAATTGTATTAGTAGATGCAGTACGGTTATTTCTAAATTTCTTGCCTCTAGGTCCATCCAAAATAGCTTGAGTAGATGTGAAGGCATGAATGGTAGTCATAGTACCAACTTTAATGCCAAAATCTTTGTTCAAGAAATATGCTGAAGGAGCGATACTTCCAGTGGTACAAGATCCAGCAGATACAATTTTGTCATTAGCATCTAAAGTATCTAAGTTAACGCCTGGAACAACGGTTTTAATATCACCAGCTGGTGCTGAAATTAAAACACGTTTTGCTCCAGCATCCAAATGAGCTTGAGATTTTTCTTTTGATGTATAGAAACCAGTACATTCAAGTACAAAATCCACACCATCATTTTTTACCCAAGGAATATTAGCAGCATCTTTTTCAGCATAAACCGGAATTTCTTTACCATCGACAATGATTGCATTGTCATTAGATGTTACTTCACCAGGAAATTTTCCATGAGTGGAATCATATTTTAGTAAATATGCGAGCATAGAAGGAGTTGTTAAATCATTGATAGCAGCTACTTCAATATCACTTGATTTTAGTTCGTGGATACGTTTAAAAGCTAAACGTCCGATACGTCCAAAACCATTAATACCAATCTTTACAGTCATAAGAAATCCTCCTAATTTGTTGTTTATTTATAACTACGCTAAAATAATATCAGCTTATTAAAATAAAATCATGTAAAATGCTTACAAATTTTGAGGAGAATGATTATGTTATACCCTAAAGATGATTTAAAAAAATATGTCTTAGATTATTTTCATCATAAAAATATCACTATTGAAGATATTGCACGTGAATTTTGTGAATTTGAAGGTAAGTACTCTAAAGATTTGACCGTTTCAGATGGAGTAAAAATCATTAATGAAAAGGTTTTTTCGGATAAAGATATTCTTCAAACCATAGCAGTAGGTATTCAACTAGATAAATTGGCTGAACAAAACATGCTGGATGAACCATTATTATCAATTATAAAAAATGATTTACCACAATTTGGAACGGATGAATTATTTGGTATTTACATCGCTAGTCATTTTACAACTGCTGGAATTGCCAATTATGGATATTTAGATCAAACCAAAAATGGAATTGCTAAAAAATTAGATGTCTCACAAGATCATGGTAAAAATAGTACAGTGAATACATTTTTGGACGACATTATATCTAGTATTGTTGCTTCAGCTTCTGGGTTTATTATCCAAAATAAGGATTAACATAAATTATTTCCAAACGTATTCGGTTTGACTATTATATGCAGGACCTTGTTTTACTTTTACATATTTATTGTTCAAGCTGGAAAGTTGAAATAAAAATACTAAACCTAAAATTATTGCAAGAGTTATAATTCTTTTTGTTTTATACATGATTGCCACTTCCAAAATATATTTTGATTTATTTACATTTTAATTATTAACCATTTTTCTTAAATATAGCTTAAATTTTGCAAAAATAAATATAATGTAAGCGCTTTACTTTTTTCTTTTTAAGGTATACAATTACAAATATAGTTTTTACGCAAAATTTTCTTATGTAATTTTTTATTATGTGTTATATTTTATTTAATCAAGTTACATAAATTTAAAGATATATTTCAGAAAAGGAAGTTTTTTATGAATATTTTAATCGGAATTCTACCAGCTTTTCTTTGGGGAGTTGGGCCAATTCTAGCCACTAAATTAGGTGGACGTCCTATTAACCAATTAGTTGGTACAGGATATGGTCAGTTAATTATTGGGGTAGTAATTTATCTTTTCACAAGACCAACTATTACATTTAATGACTTTATATGGGCCTTTATTGGTGGTTTTGCTTGGTCAATTGCTCAATTAATGCAATTTACAGCATTTACCAAAATGAACGTTTCAACTGCAATGCCAATTTCAACTGGTTTACAGTTAATTGAAATTCCATTAGCAGGGGTTATTTTCTGGGGTGATTGGGGAACACCAACTGCTAAACTACTAGGTTTCTTAAGTATCGGATTACTAATAATAGGAACATGTTTTACTAGTTTCCGTGACGGTAGTGTTGACCGTCCAAAAATGGATTATAAATCAGGTTTATTCTTGTTAATTGTAGGTTCATTTGGATACACTGCTTGTTCTGTATTTCCTAAAATTCCAGATGCTTCTGGTTTAGTTGGTTTATTACCACAAACTATTGGTATGGGATTAGGTGGAGTAATCTTAGGTTTATTCATGCAATCTAAAGATCATGAATCATATTTGTTCACTCGTGCAACAATGCGTGGAATTATTATTGGTCTTTTAGGTGGATTAGGTACATTAGCTTACTTGACATCATTAAACTTAAATGGAGTTGCTACTTCATTCCCACTTACTCAAATGAACGTTGTAGTTTCTACATTGGGTGGACTATTAATTCTGCACGAACGTAAAAATAAACGTGAACTATTATTTACTATTTTAGGATTAGCAATGATTATCTTAGCTGCCGTAGTAATTAGTCGTTTAAGTTAATAAAAAAGCTACCATGAATTGTACCGCCTTAAAAAAGTTAGACATAATATCTAATTTTTTAAGGCGGTTTTTTTATGTCAAAATATTCAACTAAA
>NZ_BPLL01000006.1 GCF_019656235.1 Apilactobacillus xinyiensis
TTTTAGTTGAATATTTTGACATAAAAAAACCGCCTTAAAAAATTAGATATTATGTCTAACTTTTTTAAGGCGGTACAAAAAGCATTACTCTTTTTTTATTTTTATATTTATAACCCCTTGCATTTATATAATAAATCTAGTATTATAAATAGGTAATTGCCGCAGGGGATTAGTATGCTCTTGGGGTATATGTTTACATTCGGCTTTGATGTGAAAGGTTGCGACACACCCGGCCGCTTTGCCATGATAGGGCGTGGCGGTAATTTTCACGGAGCTAGTCTTATTTTCAAATAAAGGCGAGGAGGGAAAACAATGGCAAAACAAAAAATTCGTATTCGTTTAAAGGCATATGAACACCGTATCTTAGATCAATCTGCTGAAAAGATTGTTGCTACTGCGCAAAGAACTGGAGCAAACATTTCTGGTCCAATTCCATTGCCAACAGATAGAACTGTTTATACTGTTTTGGCTTCACCACATAAATTCAAGAAGTCACGTGAACAATTTGAAATGTTAACTCATAAACGTTTAATCGATATTTTGAATCCAACACCAAAAACTGTTGATTCATTAATGAAACTTGATTTACCAAGTGGCGTTGATATCGAAATCAAACTATAATAAAAACTATAAAATACATTAATATCGGAGGTGTACTCATGACCAAAAAAGGAATCTTAGGTAAAAAAGTTGGAATGACTCAAGTTTTCGATGAAAACGGTGAGTTAATTCCAGTAACTGTTGTTGACGTAACTCCTAACGTTGTATTACAAACTAAGTCTGCAGAGGCTGATGGTTACAACGCTATTCAATTAGGTTACGATGACAAGAGAACTGTTTTAAGTAACAAACCAGAACAAGGTCATGTAGCAAAAGCAAAAACAGATCCTAAGCGCTTCATTAAAGAAATCAGAGATGTTGAGCTTGGTGATTATAAAGTATCAGATGAAATCAAGGCAGATATTTTCCAAGCAGGAGATGTCGTTGATGTAACTGGAATTACTAAAGGTCATGGATACCAAGGTAACGTTCATAAAGATGGTCAAGCTCGTGGACCTGAAACTCATGGTTCAAGATATCACCGTCGTCCTGGTTCTCTTGGTGTTATTATTAACCGAGTAACTAAGGGTATGAAACTTCCTGGTAGAATGGGTAACAAACAAGTTACTATTCAAAACCTTGAAATTGTTAAAGCTGATGCTGAAAACAACGTTCTTTTAATTAAAGGTAACGTACCAGGTGCAAATAAATCATTCTTAACTATTAAATCTGCTTCACGCGGATCACAAAAATAAGAAAGGAGGAACCATAAATGACAAGCGTAGCATTATATAAACAAGATGGTAGCAAAAACGGAAACGTTGATTTAAACGATGCAATTTTTGCTATTGAACAAAACGATAACGTAGTATTCGACGCCGTAACTATGCAAAGAGCATGTTTACGTCAAGGTACTCACGCTGTTAAGAATAGAAGTGCTGTTCGCGGTGGTGGTAAAAAACCATGGCGTCAAAAGGGTACTGGACGTGCTCGTCAAGGTTCAATTCGTTCACCACAATGGCGTGGAGGCGGTATTGTATTTGGACCAACTCCTCGTTCATACAGTTACCACTTACCTAAAAAAGTTAGTCGTTTAGCTTTAAAATCTGTATTAACAGAAAAAGTTACTAACGATAATTTCGTAGTTGTTGACTCAATTAACTTCGATGCTCCTAAAACAAAGAGTTTTAAAGACATGCTAAGTAAATTAGATTCTGCAGCTAAAACATTAGTAGTTTTGGAAGAAGACAACAAAAACGCTGCTATTTCAGCTCGTAACATTGAAAATGTTAGAGTAGTAAACGCTGAAGGTATTAATACTTTAGACGTTTTACGTAGTGAAAAAGTTGTCATCACAAAGGCTGCTCTTTCTCAAGTAGAGGAGGTGCTCGCATAATGGAATCACGCGATATTATTTTACGTCCAGTTATTACTGAAGCATCTACTTCATTAATGGACGACAAGAGATATACATTTGATGTTGATTTACGAGCAACTAAGACACAAGTAAAGAAAGCAATTGAAGATATCTTTGATGTTAAGGTTGTTAAAGTTAACATAATGAACCTTAAAGGTAAATTAAAACGCCAAGGTCGTTATGTTGGATATACTAAGAAACGTCGTAAAGCAATTGTTACTTTATCTGACGATTCAAAAGAAATTAAATTATTTAGCGATAAATAAAATAAATAATATAGGAGGGAAATACAGTGGCGATTAAAAAATACAAGGCAACCACTAATGGTCGTCGTAATATGACTGGTTTTGATTACAGTGTTATCACTACTTCAACACCTGAAAAGTCATTATTAGCTGCTAAAAAGCATACTGCTGGTCGTAATAACTACGGTCACATGACTGTTCGCCATCGTGGTGGCGGTAACAAAAACCAATACCGTATTATTGATTTCAAGAGAAATCATGATGACGTAGATGGTATTGTTAAGACTATTGAATACGATCCAAACCGTACTGCTAACATCGCTTTAGTTGTTTATACTGATGGTATTAAATCATACATTATTGCACCTAAAGGATTAAAAGTTGGCGACAAAGTTCAATCAGGTTCAAACGCTGATATCAAGGTGGGTAACGCACTACCATTAAAGGACATTCCTGTTGGTACCGTTATTCATAATATTGAATTAAAACCTGGTAAGGGTGGACAATTAGTTCGTTCTGCTGGTGGTTCAGCTCAATTACTTGGTAAGGAAGGTAAATACGTATTAGTAAGATTATCTTCTGGTGAAGTTCGTATGATTCTTTCTGTTAACCGTGCCACAATCGGTAGCATTGGTAACGAAGAACACGAATTAATCAACATTGGTAAAGCTGGTCGTAACCGTTACAAAGGTCAACGTCCTCACGTTCGTGGTTCTGTAATGAACCCTAACGATCACCCTCATGGTGGTGGTGAAGGTAAAGCTCCTGTTGGTTACCCATCACCATTATCACCATGGCACAAGAAGACTAACGGTAAGAAAACTCGTTCTAAGAAAGCTCGTTCTAACAAGTTTATCGTTCGTCGTCGTAAAGCAAGAAAATAATATAATATATCTGCAAGAAAATGTAGATTATTTTGATAAAGTTATCGAAGAGGAGGTTTCATAATGGGTCGTAGTTTAAAAAAGGGACCTTTTGCCGACAAACATCTTTTGAAAAAAATCGATGCTCAAAAAGATCAAGAAAAGAAATCAGTAATTAAAACTTGGTCACGTCGTTCAACTATTTTCCCTAGTTTCATTGGTTACACTATCGCAGTTTATGATGGGAGAAAACATGTCCCAGTTTACGTTCAAGAAGATATGGTAGGCCATAAATTAGGTGAATTCGTACCAACTCGCACATTCCATGGTCATGGTAGTGGCGACGATAAGAAAACTGTTTAACAAGGGAGGATAACTAATGGCTGAACAAATTACATCAGCAAAAGCTACTGCTAGAACTGTTCGTATTGCAGCTCGTAAGGTCCGCCTTGTAGTTGATCTTATTAGAGGTAAAAGCGTTTCAGAAGCAAATGCAATTTTGAAGTTCACTCCAAGGAGTGCATCTCCAGTTGTATCAAAAGTTCTTATGTCTGCCGTAGCTAATGCAGAAAACAATTTTGATTTAGATAGAGAAGACTTGGTAGTAAGCGAAGTTTTTGTTAACGAAGGACCAACTTTAAAACGTTTCCGTCCTCGTGCTAAAGGTTCTGCTTCTCCAATTAACAAACGTACTAGTCACATTACAGTAGTAGTCTCAGAAAAATAGGAGGGATAAAGCCGTGGGTCAAAAAATTAATCCAACCGGATTACGTGTAGGAATCATTCGTGATTGGGAAGCCAAATGGTATGCAGAAAAAGATTTTGCTGCTAATTTGAATGAAGACTTAAAAATCCGTGCTTATATTGAAAAAAGACTCGCTGACGCATCCGTCTCAACAGTAGAAATTGAACGTGCAGCTAAACGCGTTAACGTTTCAATTCATACTGCAAAACCAGGAATGGTTATTGGTAAAGGCGGTTCAGAAGTCGAAAATCTTCGTAAAGAATTAAATGCTTTAACAAGCAAACGTGTACACATCAACATCATTGAAATCAAGAAACCTGATTTAGATGCTAAATTAGTTGGTGAAAACATTGCTCGTCAACTAGAAGGCCGTGTAGCTTTCCGTCGTGCAATGCGTCAAGGTATGCAACGTGCAATGCGTTCAGGAGCAAAGGGTATTAAAACTCAAGTTGCTGGTCGTTTAAATGGTGCAGATATGGCTCGTATCGAAACATATTCTGATGGAACTGTTCCTTTGCATACATTAAGAGCAGATATTGATTACTCATGGGTAGAAGCACATACTACTTATGGTTCAATTGGTGTTAAGACTTGGATTTACCGTGGTGAAGTATTACCAACTAAACCAAGTGATAAGAAAGAAAATAAAGGAGGGAAATAAACATGCTAGTACCTAAACGTGTTAAGTTCCGTCGTGAACACCGTGGTAAGTTACGTGGACACTCAAAGGGTGGAACTAAGGTAGCTTTCGGTAGTTATGGATTACAAGCTTTAGATTCACATTGGATTTCAAACCGTCAAATCGAAGCTTGTCGTATTGCTATTACTCGTTATATGAAACGTGGTGGGAAAGTTTGGATCAAGATTTTCCCTCATAAATCATACACTGAAAAAGGTGTAGGAGTTCGTATGGGTAACGGAAAAGGTTCTCCAGCAGGATGGGTAGCACCCGTTAAACGTGGAAAAGTATTATTTGAAGTTGGAGAAGTTTCTGATGAAGTTGCTAAAGAAGCTTTGCGTTTAGCTTCAACAAAACTTCCTGTTCGAACTAAGATTATTAAACGTGAGGAAGTAGGTGGCGAATCAAATGAAGGCTAAAGAAATTAATGAACTAACCACTGCTCAAAAAATTGAGAAGGAACAAAGTTATAAAGAAGAATTGTTCAACCTTCGTTTTCAATTAGCTACTGGTCAATTGGAAAACACTGCAAGATTGAAACAAGTTCGCAAAAATATTGCTAGAATTAAGACATCTTTACGTCAAGAAGAATTAAACAAGTAGAATACGATAAAAGGAGGTTGTAATGTATGGAACGTAATATGCGTAAGGTCTACAAAGGCCGTGTGGTTTCAGACAAGATGGATAAAACTATCTCTGTTGTTGTTGAAACATATAAAATCCATCCTACTTACGGAAAACGTGTTAAATACTCTAAAAAGTACAAAGCTCATGATGAAAACAACGCAGCTAAAGTTGGCGATGTTGTTGAAATTATGGAAACACGTAAGCTTTCAGCTACTAAGCATTTCCGTTTAGTAAATATCGTTGAAAAAGCGGTAACTATCTAGGTTTTATATTTTATCGTATTCTGAGTAAATACCGGAAGGAGGGTATTAACTGTGATTCAACAAGAAAGTCGTTTAAAAGTTGCTGATAACTCAGGTGCCCGTGAACTTTTAACTATTAAAGTTTTAGGTGGATCAAGTAGAAGATACGCTGGTATCGGTGATATAATTGTTGCTACTGTTAAGCAAGCAACACCAGGTGGCGTTGTCAAAAAAGGTGACGTTGTAAAAGCTGTTATTGTTAGAACAAAGGCGGTTTCTCGTCGTGCAGATGGTTCATACATTCGTTTTGATGAAAATGCTGCTGTTTTAGTACAAGACGATAAGAGTCCAAAGGGAACACGTATTTTTGGACCAGTTGCTCGTGAACTACGTGACAACCAATTTATGAAGATTGTTTCCTTAGCGCCTGAAGTACTTTAATACTATTGTTGACCAAGGAGGTGCCGTTAAATGTTTATTAAGACCGGTGACAAAGTTCGCGTTATTAGTGGTAAAGATAAAGGTAAAGAAGGAACTGTTACCAAAACTATTGCCTCAAAAGACCGCGTAGTCGTTGAAGGTATTAACAAAGTTAAGAAACATCAAAAAGCTTCACAAGCTAATCCACAAGGTGGAATTCAAGAAGTTGAAGCTCCTATTCATGTTTCAAACGTTATGTTAATTGATCCATCAAACAATGAACCTACTCGTGTTGGTTTCAAAGTTGAAGATGGAAAGAAAGTTCGTATTTCTAAAAAGACAAACAAATCTATCGATTAATACTTAATTGAAAGGAGGATACCTTTTCATGTCAAACCGTTTGCAAGACAAATACAAGAATGAAATAAGCAAATCTTTAGTTGAAAAATTCAACTACTCATCAATTATGCAAGCTCCTAAGCTTGACAAAATTGTTCTAAACATGGGTGTTGGTGACGCAGTTACTAACGCTAAAAACCTAGACGAAGCTGTTGCTGAATTAGCATTAATTTCAGGTCAAAAACCTTTAATTACTAAAGCTAAAAAATCAATTGCTGGTTTTAGATTACGTGAAGGTAACGCTATCGGAGCTAAAGTTACTCTTCGTGGAGAACGTATGTATGATTTCTTAGACAAATTAATTAATGTTTCATTACCTCGTGTTCGTGATTTCCATGGTGTAAACAATAGATCATTTGATGGTCGCGGTAATTACACTTTAGGTATTCGTGAACAATTAATTTTCCCAGAAATTAACTATGATAACGTTAACCGTGTTCGTGGTTTAGACATTGTTATTGTTACAACTGCTAACACTGATGAAGAATCAAAAGAATTGTTAGGTCAATTCGGAATGCCATTCGCTAAATAAGAGGAGGTTATACAATGGCTAGAAAAGCATTAGTTGTAAAGAGTGAACGTCCAGCAAAGTTTTCTACTCAAAACTACACACGTTGTGAACGTTGTGGACGCCCTCATTCAGTTTACAAGAAGTTTCATTTGTGCCGACTCTGCTTAAGACAACTTGCTCATAAGGGACAAATTCCTGGTATGAAAAAGGCTAGTTGGTAAAATATATTTAAAAACAAGGGAGGTTTACGTTAATGTCCATGACAGACCCAATTGCAGACTTTTTAACACGTATTCGTAACGCTAACATGGTTCGTCACGAATCTGTTGAAGTTCCTGCTTCAAAAATCAAGCGTAACATTGCTGAAATTTTAAAACGTGAAGGTTTTATTCGCGATGTTGAATACATTGATGACGACAAACAAGGCGTTATTCGTGTATTTCTTAAATATGGTAAAAACAATGAACAAGTTATCTCTGGCTTAAAGAGAATTTCTAAACCAGGTTTACGTTCATATGTTAAATCTGATTCAGTTCCTAAGGTTTTAAACGGTTTAGGAATTGCTATCATCTCAACTTCTGAAGGTTTAATTACTGATAAAGAAGCTCGTGCTAAAAAAATTGGTGGAGAAGTATTAGCATACATTTGGTAATACTTTTTTAAAGAAATGGAGGTGTAATAATGAGTCGTATCGGTTATAGAAAAGTTGTATTACCTGAAGGTGTTGAAGTAAAAAGAGATGGTGATATGGTTACTGTTAAAGGTGCAAAGGGTACTTTAACCCGCGAATTTTCACCAATGATTAAAATGAACATTAACGATAACATCGTAACTTTTGAACCTACTGGTAAGTACGATAACAAAGAACGTGCAATGCACGGAACAATGCGTGCTAACTTCAACAATATGGTTGAAGGTGTTACTAAAGGCTTTAGTAAAACTCTTAAATTAGTCGGTGTTGGTTACCGTGCACAAGCTAAGGGTAGTAACTTAACTTTAAATGTTGGTTACTCAAACCCAGTTGAAATTGCTATCAATGATGATTTAACTGTTGAAACACCTAACAACACTACAATTAATATTAGTGGTATTAACAAACAATTTGTTGGTGACTTTGCTGCTAAAGTTCGTGCCGTTCGTTCACCAGAACCTTACAAAGGTAAAGGTATTCGTTACGAAAACGAAGTTGTACGTCGTAAAGAAGGTAAAACTGGTAAATAATCTATTTGATTATATTACTTTATTAATATTTGAATTTAGAGGTGACTATTTTGATTTCAAAACCAGACAAAAACAAAACACGTCAACGTCGTCATTTGCGTGTTCGTAACAAAATTTCTGGTACTGCTGAGTGCCCACGCTTAAACGTTTACCGTTCTAATAAAAACATCTACGCTCAAGTTATTGATGATGTAGAGGGTGTAACGCTTGCTAGTGCCTCTACTCTTGACAAAGAAGTTAGTGGTAGCAACAAGACTGAACAAGCAAACTCTGTTGGTTCATTAGTTGCAAAGCGTGCTGCTGACAAGAAAATTAAAAATGTTGTTTTCGATCGTGGTGGATACTTATACCATGGACGTGTTAAAGCCTTAGCTGAAGGCGCACGTGAAAACGGATTAGAATTTTAAGAAAAGGAGGAATTAACCACAAATGGCAGAATTTATTGATCCAAGTAAATTAGAACTTGAAGACACTGTTGTTTCAATCAACCGTATTACTAAGGTTGTTAAAGGTGGTCGTCGTCTTAGATTTGCCGCTTTAGTAGTTGTTGGTGATAAAAATGGACATGTTGGATTCGGTACTGGAAAAGCTCAAGAAGTTCCAGAAGCTATTCGCAAAGCCGTTGAAGATGGTCGTAAGAATTTAATCACTGTTCCAATTGTTGGTACAACTATTCCTCATGAAATTATCGGTACTTACGGTGGTGGTAAGATCATGTTAAAACCAGCTGAAGAAGGTTCTGGAGTTGCAGCCGGTGGTGCTGTACGTTCAGTTATGGAATTAGCTGGTGTTGCTGATGTTACAAGTAAACGTTTGGGTTCAGATACCCCAATCAATGCTATTCGTGCAACATTTGCAGGATTAAAATCATTAAAGAGTGCAGAAGAAGTTTCCGCTTTACGTGGTGTTTCTACTCAACACTTAGCAGAATAAGGAGGGGTTAGAAGATGGCTAAATTACACGTTACTTTAACTCATAGTGCTGCTCACCGACTCCCCAAACAACGTAAGATTGTTAAAGCTCTTGGCTTAGGCCGTGTTAACAGTCAAGTTGAGTTACCAGACAATGAAGCTACTCGTGGAGCTTTGTTTAAAATTGCACACTTAGTTAAAGTTGAACAAGTTAAGTAAAATAACAAGGAGGTGCGCTTCTCATGAAATTACATGAATTAAAATACGCTGAAGGTTCACGTAGTTCAAGACAAAGATTAGGTCGAGGACTTGGAAGTAAAGGTAAGACTTCTGGTCGTGGACAAAAAGGTCAAAAAGCTCGTAGCAAAACTCGTTTAGGTTTTGAAGGGGGCCAAATGCCTTTATACCGTAGAATTCCAAAACGTGGTTTCACTAACATTAGTCGTAAAGAATACGCTGTTGTTAATTTAACTACTTTAGAACAATTCGATAACGGTACTGAAGTTACACCAGAATTATTAAAAGAATCTGGTATTGTTAAGAATACTAAGAGCGGTATCAAAGTTCTTGCAAATGGTAGTTTAAGCAAAAAGCTTACAGTTAAAGCAAGTAAATTTTCTGCTACTGCTAAGGCAGCAATTGAAGACGCTGGCGGTAAGATTGAGGTGATCTAATGCTATCAACCATGAAAAACGCTTTTAAGGTTAAAGACATTAGAAATAAAATTCTTTTTACCTTAGGAGTATTGATCGTATTTAGGCTTGGAGCTTTTATAACTGTTCCTGGAATAAACGCAAATGCACTCCAAAGCGTTGCCTCATCTGGATTGGTTAGCATTTTGAACACCTTTAGTGGTGGTGGATTAACAAATTATTCACTTTTCGCTATGGGTGTTTCGCCCTATATTACAGCACAAATAGTTGTTCAACTTCTTCAAATGGATATAGTTCCTCGCTTCGTTGAATGGAGTAAACAAGGAGAAGTTGGTCGGAAAAAATTAAATCAAGTTACACGGGTGTTAACCGTTTTTCTTGCTTTTATCCAATCTATTGGAATTACAGCTGGATTTAACGCTTTAAGTAGTTTAAATCTTGTTCAAAATCCTGGACCTTCTACTTATATAAGTATCGGATTAATTCTTACAGGTGGTTCTATGTTAACTACTTGGATGGGTGATATGATTACAGATAGAGGTATCGGTCAAGGTGTTTCAATGATTATTTTTGCCGGTATTATTGCTAGAATTCCTGTTGGAATTCAACAAATTTACAAAGAATATTTTGTTGGGGATTCTAATTCACAATTATGGCAATCAATAGCTTTTGTTGTAGCATTGTTTATAGTTATTCTTATCATAGTTACTTTTGTAACATGGGTTCAACAAGCTGAACGTAGAATTCCTATTCAATACACCAAGAGAGTTTCAGGTTCATCTAGTAACAGTTACTTACCTTTGAAGGTTAATGTAGCTGGGGTTATACCTGTAATTTTTGCTAGTTCTTTCATATCTACGCCACAAACAATTTTGATGGCTTTTGCTAAGAATCACTCTGGTGATACTTGGTATCAAGTTATGAGTAATGTCTTTAATATGCAAACTGTTTATGGAGCAACATTGTATACATTATTAATTATCTTATTTACTTTCTTCTATGCTTTCGTTCAGGTTAACCCTGAAAAGTTATCCGAGAACTTGCAAAAACAAGGAAGTTATATACCAGGCGTTTGGCCTGGTCATGAGACACAAAGTTACGTTTCATCATTATTAATGAGATTAAGTGCCGTTGGTGCTATTTTCTTAGGTGTAGTTGCTTTGATTCCTTTGATTGCTCAAAATGTTTGGAATCTGGATGAATCTATTGGTTTAGGTGGTACTAGCTTACTAATCGTTGTTGGTGTTGCAATCGAAACCATTAGACAAATAAAAGGTCTTATGATGAAACGAGAATATGTAGGTTTCATTAAGGATTCTCGTCCTGATAAATTATAATTTGAGCTGGAGGATATTATTATGTCAATGAATTTAATTTTAATGGGTCTTCCTGGTGCTGGAAAAGGTACACAAGCTGAAGACATTGTTGCAAAGTATAAGATACCTCATATATCTACTGGGGATATTTTTAGAGCAGCGATTAGCAATAAGACTGACTTAGGATTAAAAGCAAAACAATATATTGATAAGGGTAATTTGGTACCTGACGACGTTACTTGTGGAATTGTGAAAGAAAGACTATCTGAAGATGACACTAAAGTTGGTTATATGCTAGATGGTTTTCCAAGAACAATTGATCAAGCTAATAGTTTAGAAAATATCACTTCTGAGTTAGATAATAAATTAGATGCTGTTATTAATATTGATGTTGATCCTGATGTTTTAGTTGAAAGACTCTCAGGCAGATTTATTTGCAAAAACTGTGGCGCTACTTACCATAAAATCTACAAAATGCCTAAAGTTAATGATACTTGTGATATCTGTGGTGGACATGAATTTTATCAACGTAGTGATGACAAACCCGAAACTGTAAAAAATCGTTTAGATGTTAACATTAAAATGAACACACCTTTAATAGATTTTTACAAACAAAAAGGTTTGCTATACACAGTTGATGGTAATCAAAATATTGATGATGTTAAAAAAGACATTGATAAAATATTACAAAGATTTTAATAAGATACTTTGATTATAATGTTTATTGTAGCTATATTATTTGTATGATAGACTTTTGTGTATAATAATTGTGTTTTAATAGAATCTTTTAATGTTTTGTTTACTAATATAATTTATTTATTGATGTAAATTAACTATTTTCGAGGAGGAAATTCTTTGTCTAAGGATAATGTTATTGAAATTGAAGGTAAGGTTACTGAAACTTTACCTAATGCTATGTTTCGTGTTGAACTTGAAAATGGACATGAAATTTTAGCACATGTTTCTGGTAAAATACGTATGCATTATATTAGAATTTTACCTGGAGATCGCGTTACTGTTGAAATGTCACCATATGATTTAAGCAAGGGACGTATTACTTATAGATTTAAGTAATCGTTTTGCATAGTATAGGAGGTTTATAGTATGAAAGTTCGTCCATCAGTAAAACCGATGTGTGAAAACTGTAAAGTTATTAAGAGAAAAGGCCGCGTTATGGTTATTTGCTCAAACCCTAAACATAAACAAAGACAAGGTAAATAATTTACCTATAAAAACAGGAGGTGTATTCTAATGGCTCGTATCGCCGGAATTGATTTACCACGTGAAAAACGTATCGTTATTGGTCTAACATACATTTATGGTATTGGTCAAAGTACTTCTGCTGAAATTCTTGCTAAAGCTGGCGTTTCAGAAGATGTTCGTGTTCGTGATTTGACACCAGATCAAGAAGATAAAATCCGTGAAGTTGTAGATAGTTACAAAATCGAAGGTGACTTACGTCGTGAAGTAAGTATGAACATCAAGAAACTTCAAGAAATTGGTTCATACAGAGGTATTCGTCATCGTCGTGGATTACCAGTTAGAGGTCAACATACAAAGAACAACGCCCGTACTCGTAAGGGTAAGAAAACCACAATGGCTGGTAAAAAATAGTATAAAAGGAGGTTTGTAAACCATGGTTCAAAAGAGAAACAGTCGTAAACGTAGAGTAAAGAAGAATATTGAAGCCGGTGTTGCTCATATTCACTCTACTTTCAATAATACTTTAGTTATGATTACTGATGTTCAAGGTAACGCAATTGCTTGGTCATCAGCTGGTGCTTTAGGTTTCCGTGGAAGTCGTAAGTCAACTCCTTTTGCTGCCCAAATGGCTGCAGAAGCTGCTGCTAAAACTGCAATGGAACACGGTATGAAATCCGTAGAAGTTTCAGTTAAAGGACCTGGTTCTGGTCGTGAATCCGCAATTCGTGCACTTCAAGCTACCGGTTTAGAAGTTGCTGCAATTCGTGATGTTACCCCAGTTCCTCATAACGGTTCTCGTCCTCCAAAGCGTCGTCGAGTTTAATTTCTTATTCATCTTGTTCAAGATGAAAATAATTTTTGACTCATAGCGTTTTGAAAGGGGTAAAGGATAAGAATGATTGAATTTGAAAAACCTAATATTCATAAGATTGATGAAACTGATAATTATGGAGAAGTTGTCGTAGAACCATTAGAACGTGGTTATGGTACAACTCTTGGAAACTCGTTGCGAAGAATTTTACTTTCATCTTTACCTGGTGCCGCTGTTACTAGTATTCAAATTGATGATGTGTTGCATGAATTTTCCACTGTTAAAGGTGTTGTAGAAGATGTAGCTCAAATCATTTTGAATGTAAAGAAAATTTCTTTGAAACTTGATATCGCTGACGATGAAGAGAAATCAATGGAAATTAACGTAACTGGACCTGCTCAGGTAACTGCTGGCGATATCCAAGCTGATGGAGACGTTACTGTTCTAAACCCTGATCTTAAGATTTGTACAGTTGCTGAAGGTGCAACATTCCATATGAGAATGACTGCCAACAAAGGCCGTGGATATGTTTCTGCTGATGAAAATAAGGCTCGTAATGATGGAATGCCAATCGGTGTCTTACCAGTTGATTCCATTTATACCCCAATCGAACGTGTTAATTATCAAGTTGAAAATGCACGTGTTGGTCAAAGAGCTGATTTTGATAAACTAACATTAGATGTATGGACTGACGGTTCTATTACTCCTAGTGAGGCTGTTAGTTTAGCAGCTAAGATTTTAAGTGAACATTTATCTATGTTTGTTGATTTAACCGATGAAGCTAAAAATGCTGAAGTCATGGTTGAAAAAGAAGAAACACATAAAGAAAAAATGCTTGAAATGACTATTGAAGAATTAGATTTATCTGTTCGTTCATACAATTGTTTGAAACGTGCTGGAATCAACACTGTTCAAGAATTGACTGACAAAAGTGAAATGGATATGATGAAGGTTCGTAACTTAGGACGTAAGTCTTTAGTTGAAGTAAGAGAAAAACTTGCTAACCTTGGATTATCATTTCGTAAAGAAGATTAGTATAAAGGAGGATATCCAATTATGAGTTACCGTAAATTGCAACGTACTAGTGCGCATCGTCGTTCATTATTAAGAAATTTAACTACTGACTTATTAGTTAATGGTCAAATTAAAACTACTGAAGCACGTGCTAAAGAAGTACGCTCAACTGCAGACAAAATGATTACCCTTGGTAAACGTGGTGATCTTCATGCTCGTCGTCAAGCAGCTGCATTTTTACAAAATGTTGTTGCTGATGCCAAAGAAGATGGTAATGGTGTTAAGGTTACAACTGCATTACAAAAGCTTTTTGATGAAATTGCACCAAAATATGCTGATCGTAATGGTGGTTACACTAGAATCTTAAAGACTATGCCTCGTCGTGGTGATGGAGCATCAATGGTTATATTACAATTAGTTGATTAATATTTACTTTTTTAATATCTTATCATAGGAATCACTAGGGTTTTATAGTATAAAGCGTTATGATGATGGAATTATTCCAAGTCTAGCTTGAATGGAGATTAATTCTTCGTACTATAAAACCTTATAGTGATTTTTTTATACATAAAAATAACTTATAGGAGGTGTGATTAAAATGTTAAATAACATAATAGAAGTTAAAAATATTAATTTTAAATATAATGATTCTGAAACAAAAACAATTAATAATATTAGTTTTAATATAAAAACCGGTGAATGGGTATCTATCATTGGACATAATGGAAGCGGCAAAAGTACTTTAATTAAACTTTTAGATGGTTTAGTACAGCTTGATAGTGGTAGTATTAGTATGAATGGCGATGAAATTAATGAAAAAAATGTAAATAAAATACGAAAAAATATAGGTTTAGTTTTTCAAAATCCTGATAATCAATTTGTTGGAGCAACAGTAGAAGATGATATTGCCTTTGGTTTAGAAAATTATCAATTTTCTCGTGATGAAATGATTAAAATAATTGATAATGTTTTAGATCTAGTTGATATGCAAAAGTATCGTAAACATGAACCTAGTAAATTATCAGGTGGTCAAAAGCAACGAATAGCGCTTGCTGGAGTGCTAGCCTTAAATCCTAAAATATTAATACTTGATGAATCTACAAGCATGATAGATCCACAGGGTAGAAATAATATTTTGAATGTAATTGATGAATTTAGTCGTAAAAGTAATATGACGGTTATATCAATAACACATGATGTTGAAGAAATAAAACTTTCTAATCGAGTATTACTTTTGAGTAATGGTGAGTTAGTTGAAGATACTAGTCCAGAAAAATTATTTGAAAATGTTAAAGATTTAGAGGAGTATGCTTTAGAATTGCCGTTTTCTGCTCAATTATCTAAGTATCTAATTAAACATAAATTACAATTACCTAACAGATACATGAATGAAGGGGAACTAATTGAATGCATAAAGAAATTATATTTAAAAATGTAGATTATTATTATCAACACGACACTCCATATGAATATAAAGCTTTAGAAAACGTTAATTTGAATATCCCTATAGGTTCATTTACGTCTATTATTGGAAAAACAGGTAGTGGTAAATCTACATTAGTTCAAATGTTAAATGTTTTAATTAAACCGACAAACGGATCAATTGAAATTGATGATTTTAAAATTAACTCTAAGACTACTAATAAAAATTTGAAACCACTTAGAAAAAAAGTTGGTTTGATTTTTCAATTTCCAGAAAAACAATTATTTGCTGATTCTGTTAGAGAAGATATTGCGTTTGGACCATTAAACTTTGGAATGGATGAATCTAAAATAGATTCTGTTGTTGAAGAAAGTTTAAAATTAGTTCAATTGCCAATTAGTATTATGAATAAATCACCATTTGAAATATCTGGTGGACAGATGAGAAGAGTAGCTATAGCTGGTGTTTTAGCAATGAAACCTGAGATTCTTGTTTTGGATGAACCTACGGTGGGCTTAGATCCTAAGGGGCAAAAATTTATTATGAATTTAATTCATAAACTACATGTTGAACAAAATATGACAATAATATTGATAAGTCATCAAATGGATATAGTTGCTTCATATTCTGAAAATGTTGTTATTATGCATAATGGAAAAGTTGTAGCATTTGATACTGCGCAAAATATTTTTAGTAATGAATCACTCTTAAACAAGTATGATTTAACTTTGCCATCTTCAATAAAATTTTATAATCAATTAATTGCAAATCAATTACCATTGAATGAATCCGTTCCCATGCATGTTAATCAGTTAGGAGATCAAATTATAAAAATGTTTTCTAGAGGGAGAAATTAAAATGGAGAACTTTATTTTTGGAAGATATATGCCTGGAAATTCTTTAGTTCATAATTTAAATCCAGCTATGAAAATATTAATTAGTTTTTATTTTATTGTGATTGTTTTTTTTGCTAACAATTATTTAACCTATGCATTGTTATTTTTTTTATGTTTTATTTCTTTGTATCTTTCTAAAATTTCATTTGGATTTTTCTTAAAAGGAATTAGACCGTTAATATTACTAATAATTATTACTGTTTTGTTGCAACTATTCTTTAGTGCAGGTGGACATATTTATTTTTCTTTTTGGATTTTTAAGATTACTTCTTTAGGTTTAATAAGTGCTGCGTATATCTTTATGCGATTTATGTTAATTATTACTATTTCTACACTATTAACTTTGACAACTAGTCCGCTAGCTATATCTTATGGGATTGAAAAAATATTATCACCTTTAAAAAAAATTCATTGTCCAGTTGATACGATTGCTTTAATGATATCGATTGCTTTGCGGTTTGTACCAACGTTGACAGATGAAGCTACGAGTATAATGAATGCACAGCGTTCCAGGGGAGTAGACTTTGGTAATGGCAATCTTGTTAAAAGAATTAAATCATTAATTCCATTATTAGTTCCTTTATTTGTTAGTGCATTTAAGCATGCTGATGAGTTAAGTGTTGCAATGGAAGCCAGAGGATATTCACCTGAAATGAAAAGAACTAAATTTAAGTCATATTTAATAGGAATGAACGATTATATTAGTATGATGTTGTTTTTTGTAATTAGTTTAATGATTATATTTTTTAGAAATTAGGGAGAGATCATTTTGCGATATAAAGTGACAGTTGCTTATGATGGCACTAACTTTGCAGGATTTCAAAGACAGCCAAATCAAAGAACTGTTGAAGGTACCCTTACTAAGGCAGTCAATAAAATGGCTCATTCAAGCGACATTGAAGTGTTCGGATCTGGTCGAACAGATTCTGGCGTACATGCATTAGGTCAAGTTGTTCATTTTGATTTTCCATTTAATTTAAATGAAATTAATATGTTCAAAGCTTTAAATAGTTTGATGCCGTTAGACGTCGAGATAATAAAAGTGGAAAAAGTTTCCGATGATTTTCATGCTAGGTATGATGTTTCGGGAAAAAAATATGTATACAAAGTTTATCTAGGAGAATTCATTAACCCATTTAAAAGATTTTATACTGCTCATTGGCGTTTCCCAATTGAAATGGACAATATAAAAGTTGCTTTGAATGATTTAGTTGGTGAACATGATTTTACTAGTTTTGTTGCATCTGGCTCTACTGCTAAGAGTAATGTTAGAACTATTTATAATGCTACTTGTTCATATAATAAAGATAAGAATGAACTAGAATTTGAGTTTTATGGAAATGGTTTTTTATATAATATGGTTCGAATAATGGTTGGAGTGCTTTTAGAAATTGGTTCTAACTATCGAGATAAACATGATATTTTGAGACTGTATAAAGTTAAAGATAGGGATCAGGCTCGTCGAACAGCAGCGGCATGTGGACTATATTTAAAAAAGGTTTATTATAAAGGGGAGGATCCGGAGCATCCTACTAAATTACCATATCGTTAACACATATTATGGTTGACTTTGTTGACATTTATTTGTATTATGGTAACTGGTATTGTTTGCCCCACAATAAGCCCCGGAAACTTATATTGGTGTCGAACAAACACAGAAACATGGAGGAATTTAAAGTGCGTACAACATATATGGCAAAACCAGGTGAAGTTGAAAGCAAATGGTTCATTATTGATGCGACTGATGTAAGTCTAGGTCGTCTTACTTCTACAGTTGCTAAGATTTTACGTGGAAAAAATAAACCAACATTTACACCTAACGTAGATACTGGTGATAATGTAATTGTGATTAATGCTGAAAAAGTTGCATTAACAGGTCGTAAAGCAAGTCGTAAAGTATACTCCCATCATACTGGTTATTTAGGTGGTCTTAAACAAAAGACTGCTGGAGAAATGCGTAAAAACACTCCAGACAAATTAATCGAAACATCAGTTAAAGGTATGCTTCCTCATAACACACTAGGTCGCAAACAAATGTTACACTTACATGTTTACGCTGGTGCTGATCATGGTCATGAAGCTCAAAAACCTGAAGTATTAGACATTAATAACCTAATTTAAGGAGGAAACTTAATTGGCTCAAGTACAATATCGCGGCACAGGCCGTCGTAAAGATTCAGTTGCTCGTGTACTTTTAGTACCAGGAACTGGTAAAGTTGTTATGAACAAAAAATCTATCGAAGACTACATTCCATTCCCAAGTTTGAGAGAAGTAGTTGCTCAACCATTCAACGTTACTGAAACTCTAGGTAACTACGATGCTTTAGTTAATGTTCATGGTGGTGGATACTCTGGACAAGCTGGTGCTACTCGTCACGGAATCGCTCGTGCATTACTAGAAGTAGACCCAGACTTCCGTGGTCCATTGAAGAGCGCCGGTTTATTAACTCGTGATGCTCGTATGAAAGAACGTAAGAAACCTGGTCTTAAGAAAGCTCGTAAGTCAGGACAATTCTCAAAACGTTAATATTTTTAACGTTAAAAGACACTTTACTTGTTTAAAGTGTCTTTTTCTTTTATTATCTTGTTTGATAATCTTGAAAGGAAACCAAAATGAAAAAAAGAAATAATTATAACGTTATGTTGGCAATGTTTATTGCCTTGATAATAGTTCAAACCACAGTTCCAATCATTGGCAATATACCATTTGGTCCTTTAAGTATAACGATTATTCCTATAACTGTGATTGTTTCTGCAATTTTAATGGGACCTAAATTTGGTGGAATTGTTGGTTTTACATGGGGATTTATCACATTTATTAGAGCTTATTGGTGGCCTACTAGTCCGTTAGCTGCCATTGTATTAGTAAATCCAGTAATTTCGATTCTTCCACGTACATTGATAGGAATTGTCATAGGATTTTTATATTTAAAACTAAAAAAGAAATATAATTCTAAAATTCTATTGTCAGCAATGGGAATTCTAGGTTCTTTGATCAATACAGTTATATTTCTTAGCCTAATATATGTTTTTTATAGTAATCAATCTTTTCAACTTTATCATATAGATAGTTCATCAATGCTTCCATTTTTACTAGGTGTTGCTGGAACTAATGGAGTTATCGAAATGATTGTTTCAGGTTTAGTAGTTCCTTTTGTAGTAAAACCATTGCAAAAAATTGTTAAATAAAAAATACGTTGCTTTAAGCAACGTATTTTTTTAATGTTTTTTAACCATTTTTAATTTTTTGTTATTGATAACTACTTTATCATGATATTTGTCTTCTAATTCAACGTCATTGGATTTAAATCCAATTAAGAAAGCGTTTGTATAGCTTTTTTCAATAGTTCCGGTAAATTCCTTCTTTTCAAGTTGAAATTTAACAGTATCTCCTACGTCAAAGGGGGATTTTTCATTACTAGTAGTCTTGTCTTTTGGCATATTTAGCATCTCCTATTTGTGTCTATCTTTCAAACTAACCAAAAAAGCAGTTTTTGTCAATTAATTATATTTATAAACGTTGTAAAATGGTTTATTTACAGTTAAAATATTCATTAATAAAAGGAGCGCTAAATAATTGCCGAAAAAAAAACGTAAAAAAAATTTTCAAATAACGGTTAGTTTTAATAAGTTACTGATTGCAGTAGTTCTTTTTATGGGATTATTTTTTTCAGGAATTTATTATTTTAGTCATCATACATATGATGCTTATAATCCAAGTGACGTTAATCAAAAACATAAAGTTTTTATAAATAAAATTTTGCCATCTGCATGTCGTGCGCAAAAACAATATAATATATTGGCTAGTATTAGTATTGCTCAAGCCATTTTGGAATCTGATTGGGGTAATAGTGGCTTGTCAGTTAAATACAATAATTTGTATGGCATGAAGGCAGATGTTAATGATAGTCAAGCAGTTAAACTATCAACGCAAGAATTTGTAAATGGTAAATTTATAACTACTACAGGTAGATTTAAAGTTTATAACAGTTGGGAAGAATCCATAATGTCACATGCAGCTTTACTTAGAAATGGGACTTATTGGAATCGCCAACAATATCAAGATGTAGTTAATTCAGATAATTATGTTGAAGCAGCTGCTGGCTTACAAAGTGATGGTTATGCTACTGATCCATCTTATACTAAAAAAATAATTAAAATTATAGAAAAATATTATTTAAACCAATATGATAAACATAAATAATTAGGGAGAAAACAAATATGAAACTATTAGAAGATCGTATCGTTAAAGATGGAACTGTCTTATCAGGAGATATTTTAAAGGTTGACACCTTTTTGAATCATCAAGTAGATCCTCAATTAATGAAGCTAATTGGGAAAGAATTTAAAAAGTTATTTGATAAGAACAATGTAACTAGAATTTTAACTGTAGAATCTTCTGGAATAGCTCCAGCAGTGTTAACTGGCCTACAAATGAATGTTCCAGTGGTTTTTGCTAGAAAGCATAAAAGCGTTACTATGAGTGATAATGCTTTTGTAAGTGATGTTTATTCATATACTAAAAAAGTAACTAATCATATTAGTATTGATAAACGTTTTATTAATTCTGATGACAATGTACTTATAATTGATGATTTTTTGGCTAATGGTCAAGCTGTTCATGGTTTAGTAGACATCATTCATCAAGCTAAAGCCAATGTTTCTGGAATTGGAATTGTAATTGAAAAGAGTTTTCAACCTGGAAGAAAACAGTTGGAAAAAGATGGTTTCAATGTAAAATCATTGGCTAGAATTGCTTCACTAGATAATAATAAGGTAACTTTTGTAGAATAATGATAAAGGGTAGGCAGTTTTATGAATAATATTAATTTAGGTGATAGTATAGGAATTATTGGGTCATCGATTATTAATTTAGATCTAATTGTTTTTTTGCATAATCACGGGTTTAAAGTTGGTTTGTATGAAGATACCAAGTCTACTGAAATGAATAAATACGTTGACTACTATAATGTAAGTAGTCTAAATGATTTAGATGAGCTTAAGAGATTTGTACATAAATCTGACTTTGTTATTTATAATTCTGAAAATCTAGATTCAGATTTTATTAAACAAAATGATAAATTTATACAAGGTAATAATGTATTAGATTTTATTCAGGATCGAATTGTTGCCAAAACTTTTTTTGAACAATTAAACATTAATACTGCCCCATACGTAACCGTTTTAAACATCGAAGACTTAGAGAATGGAATTAAACAAATTGGATTTCCAGCAATTTTAAAACCCATTCAAAAAAGTACGGTTAATGGGGATGAACTTATTTTACGTAGTCCTAATGACTTAGTTTATGCAGAAGGTATTTTAAGATCTGGAACTTTTATTTTAGAGGCTTATTTAGATGACAAAAAAGATTATTCTATTATTGTTTCTAAAGGTTTAAACGGCTTTCAAATTTCACCAGTTATTAATAATTATTATGATAATCCTAATGAAATATTTGCTACTTTAAGTGTAAATGAAAGTATTGAAACTATTGAAGAGTTACAAGATATTGCTAGAAAATTAGCTACGAACGTAGATTATTTAGGACCTTTTATGATTTCTATGTACATCGGTTCAAACAAAGTTATTTATTTAGATCAAATTAGTATTTTGTTAAATAGTTCAATCCATCTCTTTAAAGATATAGTTTTTGAAAATTATTTAAGAGGAATTTTAGGTAATAAATTAATCCCTTATCAAATCAACAATGATAAAAAAACGCTTTATAATTTTTCCTTAGATAATTGTGAAAATGCTTTTAAAATTGTTATGCAAGACACTGATAGTAGAGTTAAATTTTATCAAGACAAACGATTTAACATTGGTGGATATGTTATTAAGACCAACTAAATTTATAATTAGAAGTCGGTTTAGACCGGCTTTTTTGTGTTTTGAATAAGATAAATCAATCGAGCCTTTATGATATAATTAAGTGAATAAAAAATACGGAGAGGATTGTGTTTTACTTGCCAGATAAAGATTTAGTTGCAGGAATGAATGATAAACAAAAAGAAGCAGTTTTATGTACCGAGGGTCCTCTATTAATTATGGCAGGTGCCGGTAGTGGTAAAACTAGGGTATTAACTCATAGAATTTCATACTTAATTCAAGCTAAAAATGTTTTACCATGGAATATCTTGGCGATTACTTTTACTAATAAAGCTGCTAAAGAAATGCGTGAACGTGTAGGGAAACTTTTAGAATCTGGTGGCAAAGAAGTTTGGGTTTCTACTTTTCATGCTCTTTGCGTAAGAATTTTGAGAAGAGACATTGATAAGCTTGGTTATAATCGAGCATTCACAATTGCTGGAACATCAGAGCAAAGAACTTTAGTTAAAAGAATTATGAAAGAACTTAATATAGATCCTAAAAAAAATGATCCTAGAGCAGTTTTGTCTTCAATTTCTAATGCTAAAAATGATTTGCAAACTCCAGAAGATTACATTAGCAACCATGGCGAATCTAATCCATTTGAAAAAAACGTGGGTTTAATTTACCAGGCATATCAAAAACAATTACATAGTAATCAAGCATTAGATTTTGATGATCTTATTATGCTTACGATTGATTTATTTAATCAAAATCCTGATGTGTTAACTTACTATCAAGATAAATTTAAATATATTCACGTTGATGAATACCAGGATACTAACGAAGCTCAATATAAATTAGTTAGAATGTTAGCAAACAAGTATAGAAATATTTGTGTAGTTGGAGATGCTGATCAGAGTATTTACGGTTGGCGAGGAGCTAACATGAACAATATTTTGAATTTTCAAAATGATTATAAAGATGCACATGTAACCTTGTTGGAACAAAATTATCGTTCTACTAAAAACATTTTACGTGCTGCTAATTCAGTAATTCAAAATAATGCTGAAAGAAAAGATAAAAACCTTTGGACTGAAAATGATGAAGGTGAAAAAATATCTTATTACCGTGGGCAAAGTGAAGTTGATGAATCTTTATTTGTTGTTTCAAAAATTAAAGCAGGAATAGAATCAAAATATTCATATGGTGATTTTGCTGTATTGTATCGAACGAATGCACAATCACGTATTATTGAAGAAACTTTTCTTAAATCTAATATTCCATATACAATTGTTGGCGGTCATAAATTCTACGATCGAAAAGAAATTCAAGATATTTTAGCTTATTTAACTTTAATTGCTAATCCTAGTGATTCTATTAGTTTTGAACGAGTAATTAATGAACCAAAACGAGGAATTGGTAGTACTAGTGTTGATAAATTACGTTCTTTTGCACAAATGAATAATTGGACTTTATTAGAAGCAGCTAAAAATGTTGAATTAAGTGGTGATTTATCTGCACGAGCTAGAAGTGCTATTTCTGATTTTGGAATGTTAATTGGTAAATTGCAACTTCAACAAAGTACGTTATCGGTTACTGAGTTGACCAATGTTATATTGAATCAAACTGGATATTTAGACATTTTAAAGGCATCTAAATCTTTAGAATCAAAAGCTAGAATTGAAAATATTGAAGAATTTTTATCAGTAACTAAACAATTTGATGATAATTATCAAAAAAACGAAGATAGTAATTCTATGCTGGCAGATTTCTTATCTGATTTAGCATTAGTTTCTGCTCAAGATGATGTTGAAGATAATGCACCTCAAGTAACTTTGATGACTTTGCATGCTGCTAAAGGATTAGAATTTCCAGTAGTATTTTTAATGGGAATGGAAGAAGGTATTTTCCCATTAGGAAGGGCCGCAGCTGATGACTCTGAACTAGAAGAAGAACGTAGACTGGCCTATGTTGGAATTACTCGAGCGCAAGAAAAGCTATATATAACTAATGCCTTTTCACGTATGTTATATGGTAGACGTCAAAATAATCCAGAATCTCGTTTTGTTAATGAAATTGATAGTGACTTAATACAAAGCGAAAATCAAGGCTTAGATAGCATTAACAAAACACCATTTGATTCTAAAACAAGCAGTTATAATAGCAAAAGAGCTAAATATAGATCATATCATCAACCAGTTAACAAAGTTGAAAAGCCTAAAGAAACTGGTGCTAATAAGCAAGCTTGGACAATTGGAGATAAGGTAACACATAAAGCTTGGGGAACTGGAACGGTAGTTAAAATTACTGGTACAGGAGAAGATATGGAATTAGATATTGCATTCCCAGATAAAGGATTAAAACGTTTATTAGCTGCTTTTGCTCCTATTAATAAAGCTTAAAAGGGAGGAATTGGTATGGATAGCTTTTCAGTTGAAAATTTAAGTAAAGATGATGCTAAAAGTGAATTAGTTAAATTAGTTAATCAGTTAAATCAATGGAGTCATGAATATTATGAATTGGATAGTCCTACAGTTGAAGATTCTGTTTATGACCATCTATATGAAAAATTAGTTCAAATTGAACGAAAATATCCAGATTTAATTTCTCCAGACTCACCTACACAAAAAGTTGGTGGCGATGTTTTAGATGATTTAAGCAAAGTAAATTATAAAGTTCCAATGCTTTCGTTGGGAGATGTTTTTTCTAAACAAGAATTAGCCGAATTTTTAAAAAGATTAGTTAATAACAATCCCGAAGTTGATGCTTATAATTGTGAACTAAAAATTGATGGATTATCGATATCCTTAAGATACGAAAACGGAATTTTTATTCAAGGATCTACTAGAGGAAATGGGTTAATTGGTGAAGATATAACCAACAATTTGAAGACCATCCCATCGATTCCACAAAAGCTTACGCATCCAGTAAACATTGAAGTTCGTGGAGAATGTTATATGCCAAAAGCATCTTTTGTGTCACTTAATGAACAACGCGAAAAAGATGGGCAAAAGCCATTTGCTAATCCACGAAACGCGGCTGCTGGTAGTTTAAGACAGTTAGATCCAGCTGTGACTAAATCCCGAAACTTAAGCACTTTTATGTATAATGTTGCTAATTATGACGATTTAAATTCCAACACTCAAAGTGGGATGTTAAAAGAGTTACAGGAATTAGGTTTTTCAGTTAATGATACTTATCAAGTAGCTCGTAATGAATCAGAAATTAATGAGTATATCGATAAATATACTAGCAAACGTAATGATTTGAGTTATGGTATTGACGGTATAGTAGTTAAGACTAATAATTTAAAGTTACAAGAAAAAATAGGTCATACTGTTAAAGTTCCTCGATGGGCAATTGCTTATAAATTTCCACCTGAAGAAGCTGAAACTAAGTTATTGGATGTTGAATGGACAATTGGACGTACAGGTGTAGTTACACCCACGGCAATTATGAATGAAGTTACTTTAGCTGGAACTAAAGTATCAAGAGCATCATTGCATAATCCTGACTATTTAAATGAAAAAGCTTTAAGAATTGGCGACGTTGTTAAGCTTCATAAAGCTGGCGATATAATTCCTGAGATATCTGAATATATTCCAGAAAGACGACCTGTTGAAAGTTTACCAATTATAGTTCCTACAAATTGTCCATCGTGTGGAGCTAAACTGGTACATTTAGATGAAGAAGTAGTTTTAAGATGTATAAATCCACAATGTCCAGCTCAATTAACTGAACAAATTAATCATTTTGCATCTAGAAATGCAATGAATATTGATGGCTTAGGTCCTAAAATAGTAAATCAATTATTTGAAAATAATTTAGTTAGTAACGTAGCTAGTTTATATAGTTTAAGTAATGATCAATTACTTAAATTGGATAAATTTGGCGAAAAGGCTGCTGATAATTTGATTAAATCGATTAACAACAGTAAAAGTAATTCTCTGGAAAGATTGTTGTTTGGTTTAGGAATACGTCATGTAGGTGTAAAAGCATCAAAATTAGTTGCTAAACATTTTAAAGATATTAATGCTATTATTAATGCCAATGCGGATGAAATTTTAGAAATCGACACAATTGGTCAAACAATAGCTGATAGTATCGTTACCTACTTTTCTAATGAAGATTCTATTGAACTAATAACTGAACTAAAGAAATTTAACTTAAATATGCGTTATTTAGGTGTTAGTAATGATATACCAGACAATGTTTTTATGAACAAAAGAATCGTTTTAACTGGTAAATTAAATGAAATGAGTCGACCTAAAGCTAGTGAAATTCTAGAACAATTAGGAGCTAAAATAATCGGTAGTGTTTCTAAAAACACAGATATTTTAATTGCTGGTGAAAAGGCTGGAAGTAAGTTGAACAAAGCTGAGTCTTTAAATGTTAAAATAATGTCTGAGAATGAATTTTTAGAAGAAATTAATCGGATTAATTATTAATCCAGGAGGAAATAACATGAAGAAGTTCAAGATTATTATGTTATTGATGACTTGTGCACTATTTTTGTCAGCGTGTGGTAAGTCGGATAGTGGAAAAAAGAGTAAAGAGAACAGTTCGAATACACAATTAATAGGACAAACTAGTAATAAGTACTATCAAGGAGTTATAAAAGATGGTCATTATCAAACTAGTAAATCACGTGGAGTTTCAGTTCAACAAAATGATAATCAATTAAACTTAAAGAGCTTTGAAAATGGTTTATTGAACATTTCTAAGTCACATTTTTCTACTGATAAATACATTTTTCAAGAGGGTCAATATATCAACACTAGCACTACTGAAAAATGGTTAGGTAGAAAGACAAAGAAAAATCCAGAGGGGCTAAATCCAGCTGGTAAAGATAGTAAAGTACCAATGTATTTACAACAAATTGACGAACAAGACTTTATGACACAACAAAATAATTCTCTAAAAATTAGTGGAATGACTATTGGTGTGGGGATAAATTCAGTTTATTATTATCGTAAAGAAGCATACGGTGCTATTTATCAAAAGAAATTAACTAACTCTGAAATTAAAGAACAAGGTAAACAAATAGGTAACATTATTTTACAAAGATTACGTAAAAACAAAGATTTAAAAAATATTCCAATTGTAATAGCGTTATATAAACAAGCACCTAATGATAGTCTTGTTGGTGGTAATTTCTTTGCTTACTCCGTAAATAATGATGGTGCTAATAAAGTTTCCAGTTGGCAAAAAATGAACATTAAAAATGAAGTTTTGCCATCGCAAAGTAGTAAAACTAATAATAATGATGAAGATGCTTTTGATAACTTTAAGAGTCAAGTTCAAAACTTTTTCCCTAATCTAAGTGGAATTACAGCTCAAGCACATTATGTAGATGGTAAACTAAGTGGAATGCACGTAAACATTACTACACAATTTTACGGAGAAAGTGAAATCATTAGTTTTACTCAGTATGTAGAAACACAAGCCGAAAAATACTTGCCAACAGGGATACCTATTGACATAAGTATAAGCTCTACTGAAGGAATGCAAAGCTTCTTATCTAGAAGCTCTAGTAGCAAAGATTTCTATTCACACGTATTTTCAAGCTATTAATTAACATATGATTTTGTATGTTAAAATTATTATTAAAATAATAAATATTAAAGGGGAATGAGTTCACTATGAGTAACAGAATTACTAAAGAACAAGTCGAACATGTTGCGTCTTTAGCTAAATTAGAGTTGAGCGAAAAACAACTTCCTTATTTTACTGATCAACTAAGTAATATTATGGGACTATTTGAAAGCTTTGAAGAAGTTGATACTTCTGATATTGAACCTACTTTCAACGTTACTGACCAAATAAATACTATGCGTGAAGACGTAGCTGATAATTGGAACGAAAAAGAATCGTTATTACAAAATGCACCTGATGTAGCTGATGATTTGATTAGAACTCCAACAATTATTGATGAAAGTGAGGACTAGTAATGAATTTATTAAATAAAAATATTGCTGAAATTCATGAATCTTTAGTTAACGGTGATATTACTGCTGAACAATTAACTACAGAAGTAATTAAAAATGCCAAAAATAACGAAGATAAAATTGGTGCTTTCATTACAATTAATGAAGAACAAGCAATTGCTGAAGCTAAAAAAGTAGATGAAAAAGGAATTGATCCAGATAATTTGTTATCTGGAATTCCGGTAGCTTTAAAAGATAATTTATTAACAAAAGATATTTTAACGACAGCAGGTTCTAAAATGCTATACAATTTTAAACCTATAATTGATGCAACTGTTGTTAAAAAATTAAGTGATTTAGGTACTATTAGTATTGGTAAAACCAACATGGATGAATTTGCTATGGGTGGTTCTACTGAAACTTCAGCTATGAAGATTACTAAAAATCCTTGGAACTTAACTAAAGTACCAGGTGGTTCTTCTGGTGGTTCAGCAGCTGCAGTTGCTGCTGGAGATGTATTAGCAGCTCTTGGATCTGACACTGGTGGTTCAATTCGTCAACCAGCTTCATTTAATGGAATTGTTGGAATGAAACCCACTTATGGTCGAGTATCTCGTTGGGGATTAATTGCTTTTGCTTCCAGCTTTGACCAAGTTGGTCCATTAACTAAAAATGTTTATGACAATGCATTGCTACTTAATGCTATTTCTGGTCATGATGAACATGACATGACTAGTTCTGATCAAAAAGTACCTGATTTTACTAAGAATATTAAATCAGGAGTTAAGGGTATGAAAATTGGTTTGCCTAAGGAATACTTAGGTGAAGGTATTGATGAAGACGTTAAGCAAGCTATTTTAAAAGCAGCTGATGTCTACCGCGAATTAGGTGCAGAAGTGGAAGAAGTTTCATTACCACATAATAAATATGGAGTAGCAGCTTACTACATTATTGCCCCATCTGAAGCATCATCTAATCTACAAAGATTTGATGGAATTAGATACGGTTATCGTGCTAAAGATGCTAAAAACCTTGAAGAATTATACGTTAAAAGTCGTTCAGAAGGATTTGGTGATGAAGTTAAACGTCGTATTATGTTAGGAACTTATTCCTTATCTGCTGGTTCTTATGATGCTTACTTTAAAAAAGCAGCTGAAATTAGAACTTTAATCATTAACGACTTTAAAAAAGTATTTAATGATTACGATTTAATTATGACACCAACTACACCAACTCCAGCTTTTGGTATTGGTGAAGAAAATGATGATCCTTTAACTATGTATATGAATGATGCATTAACTATTCCTGCTAATATGGCTGGTATCCCAGGAATGTCAGTTCCTGCCGGATTCTCTAAGGATGGTATGCCTATTGGTATGCAATTGCTGGCTCGTCATTTTGATGAAGAATCAATCTATAAAGCGGGTTATGCATTTGAACAAAACACTGATTTTCATACAAAGACACCTAAGATGATGGGAGGAGAAAAGTAATGAACTTTGAAACAACAATTGGACTTGAAGTTCACGTTGAGTTAAAAACAAATTCTAAAATTTTTAGTCCTTCTCCTGTGGAATATGGGGATGAACCTAATAAGAATACTAATGTTATTGATTGGGGATATCCTGGAGTTTTGCCTACTACCAATAAAGGTGTAGTTAAATCTGGAATTATGGCAGCTTTAGCTTTACATGCTGAGATTGAAAGACATCCTCACTTTGATCGTAAGAACTACTTCTATCCTGATAATCCAAAAGCTTATCAAATTACGCAACATGATACTCCGGACGCTCATGATGGTTGGATCGAAATTGAAGTTGATGGTAAGAAGAAAAAAATTGGAATTGAAGAAATGCATATTGAAGAAGATGCTGGTAAAAATACTCACGGAAATAAATTTTCTTATGTGGATTTAAACCGTCAAGGTACTCCTTTGATTGAAATTGTTTCTAAACCAGACATTGCTTCACCTGATGAAGCTTATGCTTATTTGGAAGCTTTAAGACAACGTTTGTTATTTACTGGAATTTCTGACGTTAAAATGGAAGAAGGTTCCATGCGTGTTGATGTTAATATTTCAATTCGACCATATGGACAAAAAGAATTTGGAACTAAAGTTGAGCTTAAAAACTTGAACTCATTTAACTATGTACGTAAAGGTTTGGCTTATGAAGAAAAACGTCAACAACAAGTTTTAATGTCTGGCGGAAAAATTCAACAAGAAACTAGACGTTTTGATGAAACTAACGGAACAACCATTTTAATGCGTGTTAAAGAAGGTGCGGATGACTACCGTTACTTCCCAGAACCTGATTTACCTTCATTAAACATTTCAGATGATTGGATTAATGAAATTCATGATGAATTACCTGAAATGCCAGCTAGTCGTAGAGATAGATACATTAATAAACTAGGTTTAACTGATTATGATGCTATGGTTATTACTCAAACTAAACAAATGTCTGATTTCTATGATAAGATGATTGAATTAGGTGCTGATCCTAAAATGGCATCTAATTACTTACAAGTTAATGTAAATGAATATTTAAATTCTAAACAAGTTGATTTAGATGATACTGAGATAACACCAGAAAATCTAACCACTATGATTAAGTTAATTAGTGATGGAACTATCTCTTCTAAGATGGCTAAAAAAGTATTTAAAGCAATTACTGAAGGTAAAGAACCTAAACAATTTGTGCATGATAATGGAATGGTTCAACTATCTGATCCTAAAGAATTACAACCAATTATTGATCAAATCTTGTCTGACAATCCTCAATCTATTGAAGATTTTCATAATGGTAAAGATCGAGCAATTGGTTTCTTAGTGGGTCAAATAATGAAACAAACTCGTGGAAAAGCTAACCCTCAAGTTGTTAATAAATTATTAATGCAATCAATTAACAAGTAGAGATAGGAAGTATTTATTAACATGCAAAAACGTGCTCGAGTAATTTATAATCCCACCTCTGGTCGTGAAGCCTTAAAACAAAATATGATTGATATTTTGAATGTTTTTGAACAAGCTGGTTATGAAACCAGTGCATATGCTACCACTCCAGAGAAAAATTCTGCACAAAATGAGGCTACTAGAGCTGCCAAAGCAGGTTTTGATTTAATTGTGGCTGCTGGTGGTGATGGTACAATTAATGAAGTAGTAAATGGAATAGCATTTTTAGAGCATCGACCTAAAATGGCCATTATTCCGGCGGGAACTACTAATGATTTTGCAAGGGCTTTGCATATTCCTCGTGAAAATCCAGTTGATGCCGCTAAAATTGTCTTGAAAGATCAAACTTTTAATATGGATATTGGTAAAGCTGGTAATAAGTATTTTATGAACATTGCTGGTGGTGGTTTGCTTACAGAATTGACCTATGATGTTCCATCTAATTTGAAAACTATTTTTGGTTATTTAGCTTATTTGGTTAAGGGTGCTGAACTTTTGCCACGTATTAAACCAATTGATATGAATTTAGAATATGATGGTGGTAAATTTGAAGGTAAAGCGTCCATCTTTTTACTTGCTATGACTAATTCTATTGGAGGTCTAGAACGAATCGTTCCAGATGCGTCTCTAGATGATGGTAATTTTACAATGATTATTGTGAAAACTAGTAATATTATTGAAATTTTACAATTATTAGCAAAAGTACTTAGTGGTGGTCGTCATATAAATGATTCTAGAATTATTTATAAAAAAACTTCTAAATTAGTCGCACGTCCAGTGAACGATAAAATGCAAATTAATTTAGATGGTGAATATGGTGGCGATGCTCCAATGGAATTTGTTAATTTAAAACAGCATATTGAAATGTATGCTAATTTGGATAGCATGCCTAAAAAAGCTATTAGCTATGACTCAGTTAAAGCAGAAAAACAATTTATTGATGAAGTTGACAATTTAAAATAATTTTTTATTTAAAAAGTTTTACTGTATTATAATAAATGAGATAATACAGTAAAACTTTTTGTTTATTAAGGAGAAAATATGAAAATAGATACACCAGTTATTAAAAATAACGAATATGAAGTAAATATTATGGACTTAACTTACCAAGGGTTAGGTGTTGCAAAAATTGACGATTTCCCTATTTTTATTGAAGATACTCTTCCAGGAGAAGTAGCTAAAGTAAAGATTACTAAGGTCAATAAAAACTTTAGTTTTGGTAAACTAATTACTTTAATTAAAAAGAGCAGTGATAGAGTTGAAGATGTAAATCGAGATTATATTAAAACAGGTATTGCACCATTACAACATTTAAAATATGACGCACAATTAAATTTCAAACAACATCAAGTTCAAGAACTATTTGAAAAAGCTAAAATGGATGTTGATGTATTGCCTACTATTGGTATGGATACACCGAATAAATATCGCAATAAAGCGCAAGTTCCAGTTAGAAAAATTCATGGAAAGTTAGAAACTGGTTTTTACCGTAGACACTCACACGACCTAATTCCAATTGAAGATTTTTATATTCAAGATCCTAAAATTGACGAAGCTATTTTAGTGGTTAGAGATGTTTTAAGAAGATTTCATGTGGCGCCTTATAATGAAGGTGGTCACAATGGTGTAATTAGAAACATTATAGTACGTAGAGGTTATTATACTGGTGAAATGATGATTGGTTTAGTTACTAGAACTAAAAAATTGCCTATGTCAGATTTAGTAGTTAAAACCATAACTGAACAATTGCCAGAAGTTAAGAGCATTATTCAAAATATTAATCTTAGTGATGGTAATGCTATTTTTGGTAAAAAGAATGTTAAATTATTTGGTAAGAATTATATTGAAGATAAATTGTTAGGTTTAACCTTTGCAATTTCATTAAATTCTTTTTATCAAGTTAATCCAACTCAAACTGAAAAATTATATTCATTAGCAATTGAAAAGGCTAATTTAACATCTGATCAAACAGTTATTGATGCTTATTGTGGTATTGGAACCATTTCATTAGCAATGGCGCAACATGTCAAGAAGGTTTATGGAGTTGAAATAGTTGCAAATGCAATTGAAGATGCTAAAATTAATGCACAAAAAAATCATATTAATAATGCTAGATTTGTTGTTGGTAAAGCTGAAGAACAAATGGCAAGATGGCAAGAAAATGGTTTGAAACCAGATGTTATTATGGTGGACCCACCACGTAAGGGATTAGATGAGAGTTTCATTAATAGTGCTGCTAAAATGAACCCACAAAAAATTGTTTATATTTCTTGTAATCCAGCCACATTAGTACGAGATGCACAAATACTATCAGATTTAGGATATGAAATAAATCAACCAGTTCAACCAGTTGATCAATTTCCACAAACTGTGCATGTCGAGACAGTAACTGTATTTGATAAAATAAATTAGTTTTAGACTCTTGATTAAATAAAAATTAAAAAATAATCATTTTATTTTAACTTTGTTATTGCATTTTAATTTATTTTGAGTTATTATGCTTATAACAAATTAACTAGAAAGACGAGTAAATAAATTTAATCGTTAAGTGAGCTAGTGATAGTGTGAAACTAGTCGACCCTGATTTATTGAAAAACCCTTTCCCAAGTTGCTAACCCAAATGACTTAGTCAGAGTAGGCTTAGACGTATCCGATACGTTACAATCGGTGGAGTATTATTTGTACTCTTATATGAGTTGGTCTACTTTAAATATGTTTGTAGGCAACTTGGGTGGTACCGCGGAAATAAGCCTTCCGTCCCTTGTAAATTAAGGGATGGAAGGCTTATTTTTTATCTCTAAATAAATATTTATTAGATAAGGAGCGATATTATGTGTGGATTTTTAGCTGTTGATTCAATGAAATTCGATTTAAAAACTTTCGATGAGGCCTTGGAAAAGAATTTCCATCGTGGACCAGATATGACTGGTAAACTTCAAGCTGACGAAATGATGTTTGGTTTCAATCGTTTAGCAATTATGGATTTAAGTGATGATGGAATGCAACCATTTAAAGCTGATAAATGTACTTTAGTTTGTAATGGAGAAATCTATAACTACCTTACTTTAAAAGATAATCTAAAAGATGATTATGAATTTGAAAGTGGCAGTGATTGTGAAGTTTTAATTCCGTTATATCGTAAATATGGTTTAGATACCATGTGCAAAATGCTAGATGCTGAATTTGCTTTTGTGTTGTATGATCAAACTACTAAAAAAGTAATGGCTGCACGTGACCCAGTAGGAATTAGACCAATGTTTTATGGATACACTAAAGAAGATAACCAAATTGCATTTGGTTCAACTGCTAAAACACTAATGCCTTTATGTGATAAAATATTGCCATTTCCACCAGGACACTATTATGATGGCGAAAAATTTGTTTGCTATCATGATCCTGCAATGGTTTCAAAAATGATTACTCCAAGTTTGAAAGAAGCTACTAAAGGAATTCATGATCGTTTAGTAGCAGCCGTTAAAAAACGTCTTCAATCTGATGCACCAGTTGGATACTTACTTTCAGGTGGTTTAGACTCTTCCTTGGTATGTTCAATTGCTTCTAAATTAAAGGGTGGTAAGCCGATTAAAACTTTTGCAATTGGAATGGACCGTAACCCAATTGACTTAAAATATGCTCGAGAAGTTGCTGACTATTTAGGTACAGATCATACTGAGTTTATTATGACTCGTGAAGATGTATTAGGTGCGCTTAGAGATGTTATTTATACTTTAGAAACATGGGATATTACAACTATTAGAGCATCAATTGGTATGTATTTATTATGTAAAAACATTCATGAAACAACTGACTTAAAAGTTATTTTAACTGGTGAATGTTCAGATGAAATGTTTGGATACAAATACACCGATTATGCTCCAAATGCAGAAGAATTCCAAAAAGAAGCCATGAAAAGAGTTAGAGAACTATATATGTATGATGTATTAAGAGCTGATCGTTGTATATCATCTAACTCCTTAGAAGGTAGAGTTCCTTTTGCTGATAAAGACTTTATGGAATACGTAATGTCAATTGACCCAGCAATGAAAATGAATAAATATGATAAAGGTAAATATTTATTAAGAGAAGCGTTTGCTGGACAAGATTACTTATCAGATGATATTTTAATGCGTGAAAAAGCAGCCTTTAGTGATGCAGTTGGTCATTCTTTAGTAGATGATTTAAAAGCTTATGCTGATGAAATGTATACTGATGAGGATGTGGCTAAAGCTAAAGATAAATATGAATATCGCACGCCATTCACTAAAGAATCATTGTTGTATCGTGATATCTTTGAAGAATATTTCCCTGGTAAAGCTAGTTGGATAAAAAATTTTTGGATGCCAAACAAAAACTGGGAAAACTGTGATGTTGATGATCCTAGTGCACGTGTATTAAAAAATTATGGTGATAGTGGAAAATAAAACAAAAAATAAAGACCTCTAATTTTTAGAGGTCTTTATTTTTATTTATTGATTTGATATTTATGGAAATAGTAGATAGGGTAAGAAATTAAGGTTAATAGTATACCAATTAAAGCTAGATTGAATTGAGTTATTAAAGTCTCAACCAATATAAATCCACCACCAATTAATGCAATAGCTGGAATGATTGGGTACCAAGGAACTTTGTAAGGCCTAATCATTTCAGGATTTTTAATTCTAAGTTTAAACACTGCTATGAATAATAGACAGTTAAATATCCACATAACAAACACAAGCATATCAGTTAACAAGTCAAAAGTTCCTAAGAAAATCATTATAACTGCGATTGCCACTTGAAATAATCCGGCAACATAGGGAACAGCTGTTTTCTTAGTTAATTTAACAAAATATTTACTAAATGGTAATGTGTCACTAACTCCCATTGCATATGGAATTCGCATTCCACTAAGTGTATAACCGTTAATTGAACCATATACAGAAATTAGGATTCCAATAGTAACCAATTTACCACCTAATTCACCAAAAATTTTCATGGCAGCTTCAGCAGCCGCATTTTGGTTACCAGCAATTTGATCTAATGGTAAAGTTTTTAAAAATACGAAGTTGATTAAAGTATAAATAATCGTTATAAAACTCAAACCTAAAATAATAGCTTTAGGAAGATTTTTTTTAGGATTTTTAATTTCTCCAGCAACATCACAAATACCAATCCAACCATCATATGCAAACATGGTAGCTAATAAACCAGCACTAAATGCAAAAAATGGATTAGCACCATTAGTTGGAGTCGCTGGAAATAATGAAATATTAACGTTTCCGGGGGTCATTAAACCAACAATAGATATCAATGCAATTGGCACTAGTTTAAGAATTAATGTGGTAGTTTGAAAATATCCGGTAACTTTTGCGCCTAATAAATTAACAAATAATATACTGAATGCAGAAATAATAGCTATAGGAACATTTAAAGACGCATTTAAATGAAATAAATTAATTAGTTGTGTAGCGAAAATTATTGATTCGGCAGCAATATTTGCTGGATAATAAACCAATATTTGCGCCCACCCCATTGCAAAACCAGTAGTAGGTCCATAAGTATAATCAAGATACTTAATTGCTCCTCCAGTTTTAGGAATAGCCGCTGCAAGTTCTGAAACCGTTAAACCAGCACAAATTGTTAATAATCCTCCAACAATCCAAGCTAAAATGGTTAAAGAAAATGAATGCGTGCTATTTACTACGCTTGCTGTTTTAAAGAAAACTCCAGCTCCAATAACAGTTCCCATTACTGTTGATAAAGCTGCAGTCATTCCAATTCCTCGTTTTAAGTTGTTATTTTCCAACTTTCTTTCCTCCTGACTTTTAGACTACAGTATTTTAACATATTCACATCTTACAATCACTTAAAAAAATAGCCGCAGACTGTTTGTTATGACTGCGGTTATTTTTTATTCATCATTATTATGAGTTCTTTGAAATTTTGCAATATTACAATACTCAGGTTTTAGTAAACGATTTAAACGAATGTATATAGGCACTAATTCTCTATATACATGATAATTTTGCGGATTAGGTTCATATGATTTAACTTTACCTACCAAGGATTTAACTTGTTCTAGATTATCAATCATTCCTAAACTATACATACCAATAGTAGCTGCTCCTAAAGCAGTTCCTTGAACATTTTCAGGAATACTAACTTCTTGTTCAAATACATCCGATAAGATTTGTCGCCATAAAGATGACTTGGCAAATCCTCCGGTAGCTTGGATAGCTTTAGGTTTTCCAACAACTTCTTCAAGAGCCAAACTAACGGTATATAAATTATAAATGATGCCTTCTAAAACGGCTCTAATCATATCAGCTCTAGTATGATTTCTAGTTAATCCAAAAAATGAGCCACGTGCATCTGAGTCCCAAATAGGTGCACGTTCTCCTCCTAAGTAGGGGTGAAAAATTAAACCCTTGGCACCCACTGGAACTCTTGAAGCAATTCCAGAAAGGACACTATATGCGTTAATTTTCATTTGCTCAGCAATAGTTTTCTCTGGTGCACAAAGTTGATCACGAACCCATTTAAATACAATTCCACCGTTATTTACAGGTCCACCTACAACCCACTTATTTTTTGCTAAATAATAGCAAAAAACTCTTCCCTTAGGGTCAATAGTAGGCTTATTAGTTACAACTCTTACGGCTCCAGAAGTTCCGATGGTAACTGCTAAAACACCCTCATCAATGGCATTCACGCCTAAATTAGCTAATGGTCCATCAGAAGAACCAATTACAAATGGAGTATTTTCTTTAATACCAATAACTTTGGCATACGACGTATCAATTCCATGAAATTGGTATGTAGTATCTACTAATTCTGGAAGTTGTGATTTGCTAATTCCAGTTAATTTGAGTGCTTGGGAATCCCAGTCCATATTAAAAATGTTAAACATACCAGTAGCATTGGCAATTGAATAATCTTCTTTTAATTCACCAAACAGTTTGTAAAATATATATTCTTTGATACCTACAAACCAGTTAGCTTGTTGATACAAATCATTTTTTTCATTTTTTAACCACACGATTTTAGATAATGGTGTCATGGGATGAATGGGGGTTCCAGTATTCTCATATAGTTTTTTACCTAAATCGCTTTCTTTAATTTCTTTGGCATATTTGGAAGCTCGATTATCAGCCCAAGTAATTGCTCTAGTAATAGGTTTAAAATCTTTATCTAACAAAATTAAACTATGCATTGCACATGAAAATGATACTCCTGATAAATCTTCATTGTTAATTTTTGACTTTCTTATTACTTTGCTCATGCCTGACATTACCGCTGAAAAAATTTCATCAGGGTCTTCCTCAGCCATTCCATATGAATCTTGATATAATGGGTAATCATCATTTGATGATTCGATTACTTTACCATCTTTATCAAATAAAATGGTCTTAGTACTTGTAGTTCCAATGTCTACACCTATGATGTATTTCATTTGTCTACCTCCGTTACTTATTTTCCTTCTTTGGCTCCTATTATATTGTAAGTATAATCATCTGCTTCGTCATATAGTGAAGTAGGTATTTTGTTTTTATTGGTTCTAATGACTAGTAGATATCCAAAATTGTCAATTAACGTAAGCTTTTTTTCGTCGATTTCTTTAGTTTTAGTTGTAACATTGTTGTTATCCAATTCAATAGATAAATCAGGGTTGATTGTGAGCGAATGTTTAGCATTGCGCCTATCTAAAAAGGTCCATTCACCTATATAATATAATTGAATTGGGACGTTTTTTGTTTTTTTACTTTTTTTGCCGACTTTAATAACTTCATTTGCTATTCCAACAAAAAAAGTCGCTCCCAGTAGGACTAAACTTCTTTTTCTCACAATATAACCCCTTTCTAAATAACTTATTTTTATATCTTGATGTAAGATTGAAATGAATGAACAATCTAGATATATTATAGTGCTAATCTTTTTGTTATTATAGTTATAATGATTGTTTTTATAAAAAAATTAGGAGTAATTTAATGAACGAATATTTTAAAAACTATTTTGAAAAATTAGGCTTTAGTGAACAAACTATTATTCAATCATCAGTCTATGAACCGCTTAAAAGTGGTAAGAATGTTTTAGGTTTGTCACCAACTGGTTCAGGTAAAACTTTGGCATTTTTGATGCCTACAATTGAAAAATTACAAGCGGGTGAAGGAACCCAATTGATGATTATTGAACCTTCACAAGAGTTGGCGATGCAGGTGACTAGAATTGCTCGCAATTGGGCTAAATTATTAGACTGTAAAGTGTTATCATTAACCGGTGGTGCAAATGTAAAGCGTCAGACAGAAAGCTTAAAGAAACGACCAGAAGTAGTTGTTGGAACTGCTGGTAGAATTAAAAGTCTAATTAATGATAAAAAATTAAAAACTAATTATGTTAAAACGGTTATAGTTGATGAAGCCGATGATTTATTGCAAGGTGAAACTTTAACTACGGTTCGTCAAATTATTAATTCATGTTATTCTGACATTCAACTAGGTTTCTTTTCAGCAACTGAAACGGAAATCTTAGAAGAATTAGATAAGTGGTTTGGAAATAAAATTATTGAAAAATTTGATGTTCGAAACATTGATAAGACTCGTGGTGAAGTAAGACATGGGCTGCTAGAAGTACTACGATCTAATCGAAATAAAATGTTAGTTAGACTAACTCATATTAAGGAATTTAAAGCTTTAGTATTTTTTAATCAAATGAATGATTTAAATAAAGCGTACAGTTATTTTGTGCATGAACATTATAATAATATTGCTAAATTAACTTCTGATCAAAACAAAATAAAGCGTCAAAAAGCGATGGAAGACTTTAGACTAGGTCGTGTAAAACTATTATTAACCACTGATGTAGCCGCCAGAGGAATTGATATTCCTAAACTTCCAGCAGTTATAAATTATGATTTACCGGATAATGCAATTGACTATATTCATCGAGTAGGTCGTACAGGTCGAATGGGTGAAAAAGGGGTAGTGCTTAATTTTGGTGATGATCATGATTTAAGAGATTTGAAAAATTTACTTAAAGATGAGGAATATACTTTACAACCAATTTATTTCTTTAAAAATAAGTTGGTTGATAATGTACCTGATCAACCTAAGAAGCCTAATTCTACTAAAAATAATCACCAAAAAGATGCTAAAAAAGTTAATTTGACTAAAAATAAACCTGCCAAGCGTAAGAAAGTAGAGAGTAAATTTCCGTCATCTAAAGTTAATTCCAACAAAAAGAAGAAAAAAAATAAGCATACTAAGAATAAAGGGATGCGTAAAAAATGGCGTGATATGAGTAAAAATAAATAGTTAAAGCCATCTTTACTTTATACAATTTACGTGAGAAAATATATATTGTCTTATTTAAATTGTATATGACTCCATAGCACAACGGGATAGGGCGACCGCCTCCTAAGCGGCTGATCTCGGTTCGAGTCCGAGTGGAGTCATAAAATGAAAATCAACAGAATAAAAAAGGCCTAGTAATTACTGGGCCTTTTTTATTTTACTAATATGTTTACATAAACAATACATAAAAATTATAGTTTATTTACGTTAGTTTGATATCTTATAAGTGTACTAATTAACTTAAGGGGTGGTTATACATGAAAAGACTAGCATATTTATTTTCAATAGTTGGCATTTGTATTTTATTTTTAGCTGGTTGTAACAATAAATCTAATTCCAAAGAGGTAACAGCTGTAGGATCTACCGCTTTACAACCTTTAGTAGAGCAAGCTGCTGAACAATATGATAGTAAGTCTAACGGTAAAATTACCGTGCAAGGTGGCGGTTCTGGTACAGGACTTAGTCAAGTATCGCAGGGTTCTGTGTCAATTGGAAATTCAGATATTTTTGCTAATCATCAGTTAGGAATTGATGCTAAAAAGCTTTTAGATCATCAAGTAGCAGTTGTTGGAATTGCTCCCGTTACCAATAAAGATGTTGGAGTTACTAACTTATCAACTAAACAATTAAAAGCTATTTTTACTGGTAAGATAACCAATTGGAAACAAGTTGGCGGTAAAAGCCAAAAAATCGTTGTAATCAATCGAGTAAAAGGAAGTGGAACTAGAACCACTTTTGAGAATGCTATACTTGGTAATCAATCATCTGTAAATACTCAAGAACAAGATTCAAATGGAACTGTGAAAAAAATATTATCTAAAACCCCAGGATCAATTAGCTACCTGTCTTTTTCATTTTTAGACAAAACATTGCAACCTTTATCTATAGATAATATTTATCCAAATAATAAAAATGTTACTAATAACAAATGGAAAATATGGTCTTATGAACATATGTATACACAGACAAACCCTAGTAAAGAGGCTAAAGAGTTCATTAAATATTTGCAATCTAAAAAAATTCAAAGTACTTTAGTTAAAAAATTAGGTTACATTAGTATTCATGACATGAAAGTTATAAAAAACTCAGATAATACAGTAATTAAAAAATAATAAAAGAGGTTTCTGGCACTAGCTAGAAACCTTTTTTTAAATAATTTACAAAAAATTTACAAAAAAATCATAATGAATTTACACTAGTTTGTTAAATTAATAAGCATATTAGTACGAGAAATTTATGGAGGCTTATTATGAATAACAGATTAATTCATTTTATATCTGCATTAGGAATCTTAATTTTATTTTTAACTGGTTGTTCATCTAATAATGGATCTAAGTCCAAAGAAATTACTTCTGTGGGGTCAACCGCTTTACAACCATTGGTTGAACAAGCAGCTCATCAATATAGTACAGAAAAAGGTTTAACAATTAATGTGCAAGGTGGCGGTTCAGGAACTGGATTAAGTCAAGTTTCACAAGGAGCCGTTAATATTGGAAATTCAGATGTTTTTGCTGATAAACAAACTGGTATTGATGCTAAAAAATTAACTGATTATAAAGTAGCGGTAGTTGGTATTACACCAGTTGTTAATAAAGGGGTAGGGGTTAAAAATATTTCTTTTAAACAACTACGTGATATATTTACAGGAAAATTTACTAATTGGAAACAGTTAGGTGGCAAGAATCAAGAAATTATTGTAATTAATCGAGTAAAAGGAAGTGGAACTAGAAACACTTTTGAATCATCCGTTTTAAATGGTGAAAAAGCTTTAAATGCTCAAGAACAAGACTCAAATGGAACTGTTAAACGAATAGTATCTAGTACTCCTGGAGCAATTAGTTATCTATCATTTTCTTTCTTAGACAATACTCTTCAACCACTTTCAATTGATGGAGTTAAACCAGAAGATAAGAACGTTGAGGATAATTCTTGGAAAATATGGTCTTACGAACACATGTACACTGCTAAGGATGCTAAAAAGAATGTAAAAGACTTTATTCAATATTTACAATCTAAACCAACACAAGATGGGTTAGTTAAAAAACTTGGATATATTAGTATTCATGATATGAAGGTTGTAAAAAGTTCAGATAATGTTGTTACTAAAAAATAATAGTATTGCGAGGTAAAGCAACGATGAAAAATAGCTTAAAGGAAAAATTTTTATCTCCTTCCAAACAAACTTATCAAGAATCATTTGGAAAGATAATATCTTCTTTTTGTATTTTAATAATTATTGCATTAGTAGTTTCTATATTAGGATTTGTGACTACTAAGGGAATTGATACTTTTACACAGAGTAAGATAAACGTTTTTGATTTTCTATTCGGTAATGTTTGGAGCCCATCTTCAACGGGAGCTAATGGTAAACCAGAAGTTGGTGCAGCACCAATGATTGTGACTTCATTTACTGTAACTTTAATTTCAGCAGCCATTGCTACACCGTTTGCAATTGCTTGTGCTATCTTCATGACTTTTATTGCAAATAACCGAGGCAGCCGTTTGTTAAGATCAACGATTGAATTATTAGTAGGAATTCCATCTGTTATATATGGATACATTGGATTAACACTGGTTGTGCCACTAGTTAGAAGTATTTATGGTGGAACTGGATTTGGTATTTTAGCAGGTGCAATTGTTTTATTCGTAATGATTTTACCGACTGTGACTTCATTAACAGTAGATAGTATTAAATCAGTACCTGATTATTACATCAAAGCATCTTATGGTTTAGGTGCTACTAGATGGCAGACTATTTATAAAGTAGTCTTAAAAATTTCATTACCAGGAATATTAACTGCGGTAATTTTTGGAATGACTAGAGCTTTTGGTGAAGCCTTAGCAGTACAAATGGTAATTGGTAACTCTATTACAATGCCTACTAATCTAACTACACCTGCTTCAACCTTAACTAGTCAACTGACTACTGGAATTGGAAATACTATCATGGGAACTCTACAAAATAATGCATTGTGGTCACTAGCATTAGTGCTATTGTTTATGTCATTGTTCTTCAATATTTTAATTAAGATTATTGGTAAACGAGGTGCAGCTAAATATGAATCCTAAATCAGTTAATCGTATTGCAACTACAGTAATTAATTCTTTAGTTGGAGTAGTTGTAGCTTTATTAGTATTATTAATTTCATATATTTTAGTGACAGGCTTGCCACATATGTCATTAGATTTCTTACTCTCACCATCACAATCTTATCAAGCTGGGGGAGGAATTAGAGATCAGTTATTTAATTCTATCTACTTGGTAATATTAACGTTAATTATATCTTTTCCAATTGCTTTAGGAGCTGGTATTTATTTAGCAGAATATGCCCCTAAAAATTGGATCGTAGATGTTATTAGAACCTTGATTGAAGTTTTAAGTTCATTACCTTCAGTGGTGGTAGGATTATTTGCTTACCTAGTTTTCGTTATTAAATTTCAGGTTGGCTTTTCAATCATATCGGGAGCTGTAGCTTTAACTATTTTTAACTTGCCACTTCTAACTAGAAATATTGAAGATTCAATTAAGTCTGTACCAGATTTTCAAATGCAAGGTGCATTAGCTTTAGGATTATCAAAGTGGACTACAATTATTAAAATAATTTTTCCTTCAGCCATTCCGGGAATTATAACAGGGATTATTTTAAGCTCTGGAAGAATTTTTGGTGAAGCAGCAGCTTTAATATACACATCGGGTCAAAGTGCCCCTGTTTTAAACTACGCTAATTGGAATCCATTTAGTCCGGATAGTTTTCTAAATCCGATGCGTCCAGCAGAGACCTTAGCAGTTCATATTTGGAAAGTTAATTCTGAAGGAATTACTCCAGATGCAAACGCTATTTCTAGTGGTGCTTCAGCAGTATTAATTTTAGTTATCATTTTGTTCAACTTCTTTGCACACTGGATAGGTAAGAAGTTATATAAGAAATTTACAGTTGGGGAAGTGAAATAATGCAAAAGTATGATTTGAGCAAATCGTATGTAAAAGAAGTAAACTCAAATATTGCCCTAGAGACTGATCAATTAAGTGTTTTTTATGGCAAAAAGCAAGCTACCTATGATATTAGTCTTAAAATACCCAAACACAGTATTACAGCACTAATTGGTGCTTCTGGTTCTGGTAAATCAACTTATTTGCGCTCCTTAAATCGAATGAATGAAAATGGAAATACAAATGTTAAGGGTAAAATTATTTATGAAGGAATTGATATTAACAGCTCTAAAGTAAATGTATATGAAGTTAGAAAACATATTGGAATGGTTTTTCAAGAACCTAATCCATTTGCTAAATCAATTCGCGGCAATATTACCTTTGCCTTAAAAAATCATGGAATTAAAGACAAAAAAGTTCTTGAAGAACGGGTAGTTAGTAGTTTAAAACAAGCTGCTATCTGGGATGAAGTAAAAGACCATTTAGATGATAGTGCAATGTCTTTATCAGGAGGACAAAAGCAAAGACTTTGTATTGCTAGAGCAATTGCAATGCAACCAGATATATTATTACTAGATGAGCCAACTAGTGCTTTAGATCCGGTATCGACTGGTAAAATAGAAGAAACTTTAAGAGAATTAAAAAAGAACTATACAATTATTATAGTTACACATAATATTCAACAAGCATCTAGAGTTAGTGACTATACTGCTTTTATGCATTCAGGACATCTATTGGAATACAACGACACTAATTCAATTTTTAACAATCCAGAAATGCAGATTACTAATGATTACATTTCAGGACACTTTGGATAGTAAGGAGATTATAAATGGGTAAAATACTAAGTACTAAAAATTTACGTTTATACTATGGAAAATCTGAAGCTTTACATGGAATTAGTTTAAAATTTTTAGATGGTGAAATTACAGCATTAATCGGCCCATCGGGTTGTGGTAAATCTACCTATTTAAGATGTTTAAATCGTATGAATGATTTATTAGACAACGTAACGATTACGGGAACTATCAAGTTACAAGGAAAAGATATTTATTCACCTAAGATGTCTAAATCAGAAATTCGCAAAAAAATTGGAATGGTTTTCCAACAACCCAATCCATTTCCATTCTCTATCTATGATAATGTAGCTTACGGTCCAAGAATATCAGGAGTTAAAGATAAAAAAGTACTAGATGAAATTGTAGAAACTAGTTTAAAAAAAGCTGCAATTTGGGATGAAGTAAAAGATGATTTAAAGAAAAATGCGGTTGCTTTATCCGGTGGACAACAACAAAGAGTTTGTATTGCACGCACTTTAGCAGTTAATCCAGATGTCATTTTACTAGATGAACCTACCAGTGCTTTAGATCCCATTTCTAGTGTCAAAGTAGAATCCACACTTATGGACATTAAAAAAGACTACAATATTATTTTAGTTACACATAATATGCAACAAGCATCTAGGATTTCTGATAAAACTGCATTTATGCTGAATGGACGCTTAATTGAATTTGATAAAACAGAAAAAATGTTTTTAAATCCAGAAAATAAAATAACTAGTGACTATTTGAATGGTCGCTTTGGCTAGAAAGGTGATGCGTTATGGCGAAAAAATTTACCGAAGAATTAAAGAAATTGCAAAATAATTTTATCTCAATGGGAATTGATGTTAACGAAGAGATATATCAAGCTACTAAATTATTTTTAAGTTCTAATCATGCTGATAAAAACATTGTTTCTAATCAAGATAAAAATGTTAATCAAAAAGAAGTTAACTTAGAAGAACAAGCTTTAAACTTAATTGCTTTACAACAACCAGTAGCCAATGACTTTAGAGAAATTATTTGTATTTTAAAAGCTAGTTCTGATTTAGAAAGAATTGGAGACCATGCAGCATCAATTGCTAACGAAGCTGTACATTTAAAAGCTGTAATTCAAAATCCTGATGTTGAAAGAATTATTACTCAAATGTCACTTAAAGTTAGGACGATGCTAGAATCGTTCTTAAATTCTTACTATCACAATGATAGTTATGAATCCAGAGTTATTGCACAAGAAGATATTTTGGTCGATAAATATTTTGTTCAAGCCCGTAAGTTAATTATGCAAGAAGCTGAAGAACATGATTTAGCTATTGATGCTTTATACAATTATCTAAGAGTTATTAGATTACTTGAAAGAATTGGTGATCACATTGTTAATTTAACTGAATGGATTTTATATCGTAATTCAGGTGAATTAGTAGAATTAAATCCGGGTAAAATTGAACCAGATTTAGTGAGAAGAGATTTGGAAAAAAATAAAAATAATGGTTTAATAGATGATAAAGACAATCAATAACTTTCTAAATCAAAGAGGTGTTAATTTTGAAAACGGTTCTTCTTTTGACTAACCAATTGCACTTAGCATTAAAAATAAGTTCGGCTGGAAATAAACGAAATATATTTATTAATAATGTTAGTCAATTTGATAAAGTCACTTCTTTGTTAGATAGCTATGATTTTGCTGCCTTTATAATTGATTTAAACCTTTGGAAAACGACTACTGCAGCGCTAAAAAGTATTGATTCTTTAAAACAAGATTACAATGTGCCGTTTGTTGTTTTTAAAGATAAACTAACTAATGATGAACAATCTGCTATATATGAACATCATCTTGATGATTTTGTTTATCAGCCAATTGATGCTGAAGAAATAATTATTAGAACCATTCATTGGATTAATAATTATGCTAAATTTAGCATTAATACACATAAAAAAAAGAAAAAAGATATTAAAACTTTTAACAATTTCGTAGTTAACCTAAAAAATTTCAAAATTATCTATAATGATGTTGATTTAGAACTAACGCCCAAAGAATTCCATTTAATGTATTTTTTAATTCAACAAAGCAATCAAGTATTAAGTAGGGAACAGATATTTAATGGTGTTTGGAAGAGTGATAATGATGGGGATTCTTATATACCATCAAGAATTGTTGATATTCACATTAGTCATTTAAGAGACAAAATTAATGAAGTTAAAAAAGATGATAACGTTAATATTGAAACTGTTAGAGGATTTGGATACTTACTTAAAAACAAATAAAAAAGAGCTTAGTTATAAAACTAAACTCTTTTTTATTTGTTGAATTATTTCAAGAAAACAGTTACGCAAGCTGATATAAGAATCAACACTAAACCAATTATTGTAACTACAGTTTCTTTAGGAGTTTTCTTTTCACGTAAAACGTAAATTCCAGTTAACGTTGCTAAAACTACTGAAGTTTGAGATAACACAAATCCAGTTGCTAAGCCGTTCATATTTGGTTGAGCAGAAACTAAATATGTTAAAGCAGCAAAAGCAAAGAAGAAACCAGAAATAATTTGTTTGTATGAAACAGGATTTGTAAATACATTGTGTTCTTTAATATCAAATGCACAATATATAACGGCTACTAAAACCATTCCAATTGCTTGTGGTAGGAATGCGTGCATTCCGTCAATGTGAGCAGCTTGAGGAGCCGCAGAATATCCCCAGTAACCGACAACTCCAATTACTAATAAAATAACTGCTTTTTTTAGATTAGCAGAACTATCTTCACTACCGTTTTCTTCCCAGGCAGTCATAGTAGCACCAATGATAATAACAATAAGTGCAAGGAATCCAATGATTTTAAATGCAAGACCAGGCCAGTTACCTAAAACAAATACTCCCCACAAAGCAGTTACAATTAATTGTAATGCAGTAGTAATCGGCATAACTCTTGATGAACCTACCAGTCTAAAAGCTTTAAAAGACATGATTTGACCAAAAGCCCAACCAGCTCCAGATAATAATGATAAGAAAAATTGCATGCCAGTTGGAATTGATAGCCCTGAAATCATCATATAAACAATTGCGAAAATCAAAGTACCAAGTGTTGAACCAAAAATTTGATTCGTTGGACGTCCACCAAATTTAGATGTAACGGTTGGATAAATACCCCAACCAATAAGTGGTCCTAAACCAATTAATAAAGCTACAGAATTCACGATAAACTCCTCCTTGTATTAACTAAATGCTCTTTTTGTAAGCGCTAACAACATTATAACAGCAAAACATTTTAAATGTACATATATTGTTTAAACTTAACAATTACTTTGAATAATATAACATATATAATCACTATTTTAATTGGTAAAATAAAAAAGATTACTAAAATTTTTTAGCAATCTTTTTTATTTTTGAATACTGCTAACTTAGACCAGAAGTAGTTGAACACAATTACAACCACTTGTCCGACTACTTTAGCAATACCAGCATTTAGACCTAAAGCCGTTATAAATACCCATAAAATAATTTCTTCCATTATGAAAGAAGCAAATCTACCAAAAGAAAAAGATATAAATTCTTTTAAATATTCATTAATAGAACTGCTTTTAGAATGAAATACCCATTTTCGATTAGTTACATATGCAAATACTACACTAGCAATCCAAGCAATACTATTGTTTATATTGTAGTTCCAACTAGTTAATTTTTGTAAAAGCATAAATACGACAATGTTTATTAATGTAGTCATTACTCCCCAAAATAGGTATGAAATAACTTGTTTATTGTTTTGTATAATTTTCATATTATTTTTTCTCTTTAATAATATATTGTGGTCTATGTTTACTTTCTAAATGAATTTTTCCTACATAATTACCTAATATTCCTAAACAAAATAGTTGAATACCACCAATGAACAAAATGATAGAAACTAATGATGGCCATCCTGCAACTGCACCACCAAATAGTAGGGCTCTAAAGATAACAAATAACATACCTAATATAGATAATAGACATGATAATACACCTATCCAAGTCGCCATTTTTAATGGAACATCAGAAAAATCAATAATTCCTTCAAGTGAATACTCTAATAATTGATATAAGGACCAGTGAGTTTCACCGGCAGCTCTTGAAACACCCTGATATTCTAAGTATTTAGTCTTAAAGCCAACCCAACTAAACATTCCTTTAGAAAAGCGATTATATTCCTTTAATGAAATAACAGCATCTACGTATTGTCTAGTCATTAATCGGTAATCTCTAACGTTTTGTTTAATTTCTACATCTGACATCCAGTTTATTACTTTATAAAAACTAGATGATAAGAAAGCACGAATTGGATTTTGCTTTCTTGAAGTTTGAATACATCCAACACAGTCATAATCTTCATCGCGGATGTATTTTATCATCTTAGGTAGTAAAGTTGGAGGATCTTGTAAGTCCACGTCCATAACTGCTATGTAGTCACCTTGAGCATTATTTAAACCTGCGGACATGGCTGCTTCTTTACCAAAGTTTCTTGAGAAAGATACGAAGTGTACATTTTCATCAGTTTCTTTTAACTTTTTTATTTTGTCTAAAGTACCGTCGCTGGATCCGTCATTTATAAACCAGTATTCATGAGTATAATTTTCTTTTATTTCATCAAATACTTTTTCAACTGCATTATAAAAAATGTCAATTGATGGTTCCTCATTATAACATGGGACAATTAGACCAATGTTTTTCAATTGAATGTCCTCCTCAAAAAATATAAAAATATAATTTATAAATGTATAACAACGAATTTAATTTTAACACACTACTTATCACATAAACTACAAATATTGTTAAATTTATATCTATCGGCAATTACGTGCATATTTGTTATAATTAAAGTTATTATATTATAAATATGGGGGTTTTAGAGTGAAAGCTCCAATTAGAGTAATGACAGTTTTTGGAACTAGACCAGAAGCTATTAAGATGGCTCCAATCATTCTGAAAATGAATCAAAATTTAGATAAATTTTGTCCAATAACTGTTTTAACTGGTCAACATCGCGAAATGTTAGATCAAGTTATGGATATTTTCAAAATTAAAGCGGATTACAACATGCATATTATGAAGTCACAGCAAACATTAAGTTCAATTACCACTTCGGTGATTAGTAAATTGGATGAAATCATAAATGAAACTAAACCAGATGTGATTTTAGTGCATGGCGACACAACTAGTACATTTGCCGCTGCAATTACATCTTTTTATCATAAAATACCATTAGGTCATGTAGAGGCAGGTCTTAGAACTTGGGATAAATATTCACCATATCCAGAAGAAATCAATCGCCAACTTACAGATGTATTGTCTGACATGTATTTTGCACCAACTGAGTTAAGTAAGAATAATTTATTAAAAGAAAATCATGATATAAATAATATCTATGTGACTGGTAATACTGCTATTGATGCATTAAATCAAACAGTTAGTGACCAATACAAACATTCTGTTTTGAATAATATTGATAAGCGTCATAAATTGATTTTGCTGACTATGCACCGTCGTGAAAATCAAGGTGAACCTATGCGTAGAACTTTTAAAGCCATTAAACAAGAGATAAAAAAGCACAGTGATATAGAAATTGTTTATCCAGTGCATTTAAGTCCAGCAGTACAAAAAGTAGCGCATGAAGAATTTGATAATGTTGAACGAGTTCATTTAATTGAACCCTTAGATGTTTTGGATTTTCATAATATTGCAGCTAGAAGTTATTTCATCATGACTGATTCCGGTGGAGTACAAGAAGAAGCCCCATCTTTAGGTAAACCAGTACTAGTTTTGCGTGAAGATACTGAAAGACCCGAAGGGGTTACAGCAGGAACATTAAAATTAGTTGGAACTGATTCAACACAAATTCAAGCCAATATGGATCTATTATTGGATAACCAAGACTTCTATAACGACATGTCCAATGCTAAGAATCCATATGGTGATGGTAAAGCAGCTGAATATATATTGAATGCAATTTTTGATAGATTTAGTTAGGATGGATTTTATCGATGCGTGATATAAAATATTTTATAAAAGATGTTAAATCTGCGTTTTTATTGTTAAAGAGTAGATTTAAAATGGCTAATGTTTCAGATTCAGCAGCAGTTACTTCATTTTATGCAATTTTATCCCTGTTTCCAATCGGGATAGTTTTGGGCAACGTTTTAAGAATGCTTAACGTTAGCGTATATAGAATACTTTATTATCTGAAGCCGGTGTTGCCAGAAACTATTTTTTCTATTATAAAGCCAATTATTACTTCAGCTTTGCAGGGTAGTAATAGTGAGAAACTTTCGATTGGATTAATAATAACTATTTGGTCAGCTAGTCGTGCGATTGCAGCTTTTCAACGTAATGTAGATCGAGCTTATGGCATTGAAAAAAATGGTGCATTTATTAATCGAATTATATCTTTTGTTTGGACGTTACTGTTAATTTTACTAATAATGGTACTCATTTTGTTTTTAGGTTTCAGTAAGTTTATCATTAATTATGTAGTTGATTTTATAGGAATATCGGCGAATATAGCTGACATTTTTTCTTTGTTAAGAATTCCAATAACCTTGTTAGGGTTGTTTGCGTTGATCGTTTTACTTTTTTATTTTGTACCTAGTGCAAATGTGAAAATGAAATATGTTTGGGTAGGTTCCTTATTTTCTTTATTAGGATCAATTATTTTATCTAAGGGTTTTACCATTTATTTACATTATTTCATGAAAAATATTGATGCATATAAAACATTAGGTGCTTTTGTCGTTTTGATGATGTGGTTTTACTTATTAGGAATAATTTTTCTTTCGGGAACAGTTATTAATGCTACACTTCAAGATATTAATCATGAAAAAATATATCGGACTACTCCAAATCTTAAAGAATTGAAAATAGCTAAAAGAAAAAACCGTTGATATATTCAACGGTTTAATACTAGTTATTTTATTTTTTTAAAACTTGTTACTAATTGATTGGAAAATTCATCTAATTTTTCAATGTCAGCTTCTTCAGGAGCTAAGTTTATTTTTAAGCTATTAGCACCTTTTTTAGCACCAGTTTTGGTTAATTGATCTGTGAACTTATCTACTGCTAAATTATAAAATTCTTGGTAGTAAACATCACCAGAACCAGCTACACCAAACACTTTTCCGTTTAGATCTAAGTTTTCTAAATCTTCGAAAAAGTCTAATCCTTCTTCAGGAAGGGATCCTTCGTCATATGTGTAGGCACAAATAACACATATATCAGCTGACTTAAGTTCACTAGCATCGGTTTGTGACATTTCAGTTTGAGTTACCTCGACATCTAAGTCCTCTAATCCTTCAGTAATAATATCAGCTACATCTTCATTATTACCAGTGATTGTAGCAAAAACAACGTGTGCTTTTATCATATCAATGATTCCTTTCAGTATTTATTCAGTTAAGTTAGTATATCAGAACTTTTATGACTTGTTAATTTTTATGATAGGGGGGATTTTAATTATGTTAAATAAAATAACTAAAATAGTTTCACAAAAACGTAAAGGCCGCTTTAATGTTTTTATTAATGATAAATATGCGTTTCCAATTAGTGAAGAGGTAATGATTAAGTACCGCATTTTTAAAGGAACGGAAATTGATGATGAATTAAAAAATAAGTTAATTGCGGAAGATAATAAATCTAAGCTTTACGATAAAGCGATTAATTATTTATCTTATAAACTGAGAACTGAATATGAAATTAAACAATTTTTAAAGAAAAGTACTGATGATGAAGACCAAATTAATTCAATTATGGATAAATTATTAGAACAAAAATTATTAGGAGACCAAAATTATGCTGATAGCTTTGTGCGTACAGAGCTCAGAAAACATGATAAAGGACCTAATGATATTTTTAATAAATTAAAGTTTAACCATATCGACGAAGAAAAAATTAATTTAGCCATTAATAACAATTATAAGTCTGATGATATAATTAATAACGGTATTTTCCAAGCTAAAAAAGCGTTTAAACACTACAAGAATGATGGTTATAATTTAAGATTACAAAAGGTTAGGCAACACTTGATTAAAAAAGGATATCCAATAAATGACTTGGATACAATAATTAATTTATCTAATTTAGAAAATGACGTTGATCAACAACAAGACGCTTTACAGATGCAAGGAGACAAAGCATATCGTCGATACAGTCGGTTAGAACCAATCAAACGTGATTTAAAATTGAGACAATTTTTATATCGTAAAGGTTTTGACTTAGATGATATTAATGTCTATTTAGAAAATAAAAAAATAAGTGAATCAGAGGAATTTAAAGATGAATAATTTAAAAAAATCACCCATTATATTTTGGTCTTTAGAACTTCTAATTGTGGTGTCTATAATATTTGTTTGTACCAATATTAGTTTTGTATTTTCACCTATTGGGATTTTTATTTCAACTGTATTTGCTCCAATTTTAATTGCTGGAGTTTTATTCTATATGTTGAATCCAATTGTTAATTTATTAGAAAAAATTAGAATTAAACGATTTCATGTTACACGAACCATTGCTACAATTATTGTTTTTGTATTTTTAATTGGAATATTAGTATATTTAATTTCTTCATTTTTACCAAGATTAGTTACTCAAATTTCTAATCTAGTTTACAATATTCCATCATTAGCCAAAACTACTACTAAATCTATTAATAGTTATTCACATAGTGGGATTTTAAAAAATGCACATATTAGTGATTATATCGATAAATTACAAAGCAATGCTTATACGTATGCACAAAATTCGCTAGGCAGCATTACATCTAGTGTTGGTCAAATTATTTCAATGGCAACTAGTTTTGTAATTTTAATAATTACAGTGCCAGTTATATTATTTTACATGCTTAAAGATGGTCATAAATTGTTGCCTAGTATAAAAAAATTATTACCACCTAAACACCGCGAACAAACTATAGATTTGATTACTAAAATGAGTCAAACCATTTCTAAATATATTGGTGGACAAATGATTGAGTGTTTATTTGTTGGGACATTTACGTCGTTAGGATACTTTTTTATTGGCCAAAATTATGCATTATTACTCGGTGTTTTTGCTGGAATATGTAATATTATTCCTTATGTAGGTCCTTATTTAGGAATTGTTCCAGCTGTATTTGTAGCATTATCTGATAGTTGGGTTAAACTAATTTATGTAATTATCGTAGTTCTAATCGTACAACAACTGGATGGTAATTTGGTTTATCCAAATGTTATTGGAAAGTCCTTGCAGATACATCCTTTAACGATTATTATTATTTTATTAGCTGCTGGTAATATAGCTGGTTTGTTAGGGATGATTTTAGCAATTCCTTTATACGCGGTTGTAAAAGTTGTTGTACAATATATATATAATATTTGGCTATTACAAAAGAGAGAGAACGATTCAAATATAAAATTATAAGATTGACGTAGCTGATGTTTATGATAATATTGAAATAAATTTCAATTAATTTAATTGTAAATGGGAGAAATTATGAAAAAAGTTATTACTTACGGGACTTTTGATTTATTACACAAAGGTCATGTTAGATTATTAAAACGTGCTAAAGAATTAGGCGATGATTTAACTGTTTGTTTATCAACAGATGAATTTAATGCAGAAAAAGGTAAAAAAGCTTACACTTCTTTTGAAGATCGTAAGTATGTATTGGAAGCTATTCGTTATGTAGATCGAGTAATTCCTGAAAATGGTTGGGATCAAAAGATAAAAGATGTTGTCGATAACAAAATAGATGTTTTTGTTATGGGTGATGATTGGAATGGTAAATTTGATTTTTTGAAAGATTACTGTGAAGTAGTCTATTTACCACGAACTGAAGGGATTTCAACTACTAAAATTAAGAAAGATTTAGGCATCAAAGATAGTGAAGATTGGAAAGCCTAAATTTTAAGCATCCTTTAATAAGGGTGCTTTTATTTTGGAATGTTGACTACCTAACATATGTTACAATACTTTTAAATAATTAAATTAAAAAATGGAAGGATTCATTAAATGAGTGACGTTAGCTTAGATAAAAGTGTAAACAAGAGAAGAACTTTTGCCATTATATCTCATCCGGATGCTGGTAAAACAACTATTACTGAACAGTTACTTTTGTTTGGTGGAATTATTAGACAAGCCGGAACGGTAAAAGCTAAAAAATCAGGTAATTTTGCTAAGTCTGACTGGATGGAAATTGAAAAGAAGCGTGGAATTTCAGTTACTAGTTCAGTTATGCAATTTGATTATGCTGGTAAAAGAATTAATATTTTGGATACTCCGGGACATGAGGATTTTTCAGAAGATACGTATCGAACTTTAATGGCTGTCGATTCAGCTGTCATGGTTATTGATGCTGCTAAGGGGATTGAACCTCAAACTAAGAAATTATTTAAGATATGTAAAATGCGTGGAATTCCAATTTTTACCTTTATGAACAAATTAGACCGAGATAGTCGTGATCCAATGGAATTAATTAGTCAATTAGAGGATGTTTTAGGAATTGAAGGTTATCCTATGAACTGGCCAATTGGTTCAGGGAAAGTTTTACGTGGTTTATATGATCGTTATAATAAACGAGTTGAATTATATCGTCCAGAAGATAAAGATAATCCATATTTACCACTAGACGATGAAGGAAATCTAAAAAATGATAATCCTATAACTGAAGATAGTGTTTATCAAGATGCTAAAGAAAGTATGGATTTGATTACTGAAGCAGGTAATCCTTTTGATATTGAAAAAATTAAAAAGGGTGATCAGACACCAGTTTTCTTTGGCTCAGCTTTAGTTAATTTTGGAGTACAAACCTTTTTAGATGCCTACTTAAAATTTGCGCCAGCTCCGAATGTTCATGAAACTCAAGATGATAAAACTGTTAAGCCAGATGACGAAGAATTTTCTGGATTTGTTTTTAAAATTCAAGCTAATATGAATCCTCGTCACCGTGACCGTATTGCATTTGTTAGAGTTTGTTCTGGTAAATTTAATCGAGGAATGGATGTTACTCTAGAACGTAACAAAAAATCACTTAGATTGTCTAATGTTACTGAATTTATGGCCAATACACGAGAAAACGTTCAAAACGCGGTTGCTGGTGATATTATTGGACTATATGATACTGGTAATTTCCAAATTGGTGATACTATTTACACAGGTAAACAAGACATTAACTTTAAAAAACTTCCACAATTTACACCTGAATTATTTGTTAAAGTTTCAGCTAAAAATGTGATGAAACAAAAATCATTCCATAAGGGAATTAACCAGTTAGTTCAAGAAGGGGCAGTACAACTATACACTGCATACACTACTGGTGATTACATTTTAGGTGCAGTTGGACAACTTCAATTTGAAGTATTTCAATTTAGAATGCAAAACGAATATAATTCTGAAGTAGTTATGGAAACTATGGGACATAAAACGGCTAGATGGATTAATCCAGAACAGTTAGATGAAAAAATGTCTTCATCTAGAAATATTTTAGTTAAGGATATACATGACGAACCATTATTCTTATTTGAGAACGCATTCGCTGAACGATGGTTTAAAGATAAATATCCAGATGTAGAATTAACCTCTAAGCTATAAAAGGCTATAAAAGAAATTTAACATTGTTTCTTTCTTATTCAAAGGAGATAATAAAATGAGTAAGCATTTATCAGCATGTACAAGTATTTTAGTAGGAAAAGATGCAACCATTGATGGTTCAACTATGATTGCTAGAAATGACGATACTTTTTTGCCATTAACTCCACAAAGATTTTGTGTTGAACCAGCTGTGACTAATCGTAAGGCTACTTGGGTTTCTAACCAAAATGGATTTACAGCTCCTATGCCAGCTAGTGGATATCGTTATTCTATGACACCTAATGTAGAAGTTGACAAAGAAGGTGTCTACGCAGAAAGTGGTTTCAATGAAAAAAATGTAGCTATGTCAGCTACAGAAAGTGTTTATGGGAATGAAAGAGCACTAGCATTTGATCCGTTAGTTAAAAATGGTTTAGCTGAAGATTCATTGCAGTCCATGGTGTTACCATTTATCGATTCAGCTAGGGATGGAGTTCATTATTTGGGGGAATTAATTAAAAAATATGGTTCTCCAGAGGGTAATGGCGTTTTATTCTCAGATAAAGATGAAGTATGGTATATGGAAATTGTTACAGGACATCACTGGGTAGCTCAAAGAATTCCTGATGATGCTTATGCTGTTTGTGCTAACCAAGTTGCCATTCAAGATGTAGATTTTAATGATCCAGATAACTTTATGTATTCTGATGGCATTCAAGAATTTGTATCAAATAATAATTTAAATACAGATAAGAATGGCTTTAATTTCCGTCATATTTTTGGTACTGATAATGAAAAAGATAGACACTACAACACACCTAGAGTTTGGTTTGGTCAAAAGTATTTCAATCCTGAGATTAAACAGTCACCTACTTCATCAGATTTACCATTTATCTGCAGAACGAATAAGAAAATTAGTGTTGAAGATATTGAATGTGTATTAGGATCACACTATAACGAAACTGAATATGATCCTTTGAATTCTAAAAATGATGATAAAAAATTAAAATTTAGACCAATTTCAATGAATCGAACACAAAACTCACACGTTCTACAAATTAGAAATGATGTTAATGAAAATTGTTCAGCAATTATGTGGCTATGCTTTGGAGTACCTGCTTTTGCACCATTTGTACCATTTTTTGGAAATGCTAATGATACAGATGCATCATATTCTAATACTCCAGTTCACTTGGATGATAAAAGTGCTTATTGGATGTACAGAAAGTTATCTATGCTAGTTGAATCACACTATGCTGAGTTTATTCAAGATGATATTGACTTTTTAACTGATGTTAAAGAAAAACTAAGAAGACATGTCGATAATAGTATTAAGCATGCACAACAGTTAAATGATGATGAAGTTACAGAATATTTAACCGCTCAAAATCATGTAATTACTGCTGAAATGAAAAATATAACTAATAAATTTTCTAATCGCTTAATCGAAAAGGGATTAACCTTATCTAAATTAACTTTTAATATGGATGAAAATTTATAAAATAAAAAGCTAAAGATATATTGTCTTTAGCTTTTTTTATTAACTAGTTTTAATTTCTTTAATATTTTCATCTCTTATCCATTGATTTCCACCCAGATTTAACCAGTATTCTTGATTTATTTTAACTTTAAAAAAAACTTTCCATATACTATTTTCTGGTAATTGGGTTTTTAAGGTTTTTCCATTAGGGTAAGAGTAAATTTCAGTATATCTATTTAACTTTATAAAATATTGTTTTAAATTCAAACTATCATAGCGTTTCTTTCTATAGAAAAATATTATTGATTTATTATCTGGATCAAATTTTCCATTTAGTATACCTTTAAAACTTATTAATTCATATCCATTTATTTTAAGAAATTTAATACTATAATGTTCTTCTAACTCTCCAAATAAATATTTTGTATTATGAATTATTTTATTGTTGTCAACGTCAATATAGTAAATAGCAATTTGCAAGAAGTTTTTTTTGCTATAAAAAATTATTATATTACTAATTTCTTCATTAAAAACTAAATTATGGCTATTAATTGAGTTTAAATGATATTTTTCTAAAATTGGTATTTTGAAATTAGCAGTTTCACCTTCTCTACCATATATAACATCCGATTTTTTTACCTTGGAATAATTATTAATATCAATATAATTTATAATAATTTTTTTAATGGATTGATTGTTTTTAATGGATTGATTGTTTTTAATGGATTGATTGTTTTTAATGGATTGATTGTTTTTAGTGGATTGATTGTTTTTATTAAATCTTTTTCTATGTATACTTTTTCTTTTAAAAGATTTTTTAAATAACCATTTTGCTATATTCATTGTGGAATAATCTCCTTTCATTAATATATTAACATAGCTTTACATTAAAATATGTACAAAAAAAGACCCTTAAAGGTCTTTTTATTATTTATTTGTAATCATTATGTTTCGTTCATTATCTAAATCTACAAATATGTTACCAACTTGTTCGTTTCTGTCTAAATAATAATCAGCAACTTTATCTTCAATTTGCTCTTGAATCACTCTTCTTAATGGTCTAGCACCCATTTTAGGATTGTATCCAAGTTCTACAATTCTATTTTTAGCATTGTCGGATAATTCAATGCTGATGTGCTGAGTTGAGAGCATCTTGTTTAAATTATTAATCATAATATCAACAATGGTTTTCAAATTGTTTTTACTTAATTGATTAAATTCAACAATATCATCAAAACGATTGATAAATTCAGGTTTGAAGTAATTAGTAAGTTTATTTATAACTGAATTAGTACTATTAGTACGTTCAGCACCAAATCCAACGCTGGTTTCTTTAATATCAGATCCAGCGTTGCTAGTCATGATGATAACAGTATCTTTAAATGAAACGACTCTTCCTTGAGAATCAGTAAGGCGACCGTCATCTAAGATTTGAAGAAAGGCGTGTAATACATCTGGATGTGCCTTTTCTACTTCGTCAAATAAAATTAAACTATATGGATTACGGCGGACCTTTTCAGTTAGTTGACCAGCTTCATCATAACCAACATATCCAGGTGGTGAACCAATTAGTTTAGAAATAGAGTGTTGTTCACGATATTCAGACATGTCAAATCTAATTATGGCTTCTTTAGAACCAAATAATTCCTTAGCTAATTGTTTAGCTAGTTCGGTTTTACCAATTCCAGTTGTTCCAACAAATAAGAACGAACCAATTGGTCGACCAGTACCGTTAAACCCAATTCGATTACGTTTAATAGCTTTAGAAACTTTATTCACGGCATTACTTTGACCAATAACATTCTTATTAAGCTTTTCTGCTAAATCCCGTAACTTAGTTTTTTCTTGTTGTTGTAGTTTTCCAACTGGAATACCAGTATCATTTTCAATTATTTTTTCAATATCGCTAACTTTAATGTTAGGCACATTTGTATTTTGATTATCGATGTCAGTATCTTTAATTGCCTTGATTTCGTCACGGTAATAGGCTGCTTTTTCGTAATCTTCATTCTTTAGTGCATTTTGTTTTTCGTTTTCATAATTATCTATTTTATTTTTTAAAGTTTTAGGATCTGTAAAGTTTATAGATAGGTTAGCTTTAGAACCTGCTGTATCTAATAGGTCAATTGCTTTATCGGGTAGATAACGGTCTTGAATATATCTTTTAGATAACCTTACAGCAGCTTCAATTGCTTTATCTGTATACTTAACATGATGATATTCTTCATATTTACTTTGAATTCCCTTTAAAATATCTACCGTTTTTTGAATTGAAGGTTCTTTAACCATAACTTTTTGAAATCTTCTTGCTAAAGCGGAGTCTTTTTCAATATCACGATATTCTTTAAGGGTGGTAGATCCAATTAATTGGAATTCACCTCTAGCCAATGCTGGTTTCAAAATGTTTCCAGCATCCATACCACCTTCTGCATTTCCAGCACCCATGATTTCATGAATTTCATCAATGAATAAAATTATGTTAGGGTCATGCTTAACTTCTTGAATTAGTTGATTAATTCTTTGTTCAAATTGGCCACGAAAACCGGTTCCTTGAACTAATGAAACCATATCAAGCCTAAAAACTTTTTTATTAATTAGTTTACTTGGAACTTTATGCTTAGCAATTTGTAGTGCAAGGCCTTCAACAACAGCAGTTTTTCCCACACCTGCTTCACCAATTAAAACTGGGTTATTTTTAGTTCGGCGATTTAAGATTTCAATAACTTTATTTATTTCTTTATCCCGACCAATAACCGGATCTATTTCATTGTTTTTGGCTAATTCCGTTATATTTACCCCAAATTTTTTGAGTAAGCTTTTTTTGTTTTTACTCTTGGGTTGTTGGTTGGTGTTTTGATTATCAGCGGCATCGTTATTATTTTTCATAGAATTTAAAATATCATTTAAGCTGCCTAAATTACCGTCACTTAGGTCAGCACCTTCAAGATTGTTTTGAAATCCTTGATTTTTTGATAGTTCTAAATAGCATTCTTGACAAAGATTGATTTGTTGTCTTTTTCCGTTATTATTTATAAACAAATGAATACTTGCTTCATTTTTATTACAATTTTGACATAGCATTAATAGGCCTCCTTTACTATATTGACCTTTATTGACCTTTGGAAAACATTATACATCAATCCACTATTATCACAAGTAATTTAACCTTAATAATACATATTTTATTTGTATCGTATTATAATAGTTAAAGGAGGGATTGTCATCGAAGAAAAAGATTATACTGAGATGTTAAATCGTTTAAAGAATGGTGAATTAAAGAATATTAAGATAAAACCAGATGAGTTTGTTGTTTTTCAAAGGGCTTTTATGAACTTTGATACGCGAAAAAGTATTTTTGGTAAAGCACATCAAAATGGTGAAATAACTTATTTTTATGAGCGTGGCAATGACAACTAATAATAAATCTTGTTTTTTAATATATTCATTGATATTCTAAAATTAATATCTTCACAATGGTAAGGGGTAATAAAATGGAAAAACGTACTTTTAAAGTTGTTGCCGAAACTGGTATTCATGCTCGTCCTGCTACTTTGTTGGTACAGGAAGCAAGTAAATATATATCCAAATTAACTTTGGAATATCAAGATAAAACAGTAGATTTAAAGTCAATTATGGGAGTTATGTCACTAGGCGTTGGCCAAAATGCTGAAGTTTTGGTTACAGCTAATGGCGATGATGAAAAAGCTGCTATTAATGGTATCAGTGACGCTTTTAAGCGTGAAGGATTAGCTGAATAATTAACTAATATTTTAAAAATTGTTAAGAGGATTAAAAATTACTTTTTAATCCTCTTTTGTTTTTTAGGTAATTTGCAAACGATTTAACAAACAAATATAATTACAATGATTAAACATTTCGATAAATAAAATAGGAGGGGTGCTAGATTGAATATCGGTATTTTTACTGATACATATTTTCCACAAGTTAGTGGAGTTGCTACCTCAATTGAAACTTTAAAAAATCAGTTAGAAACCCAAGGACATCAGGTATATATTTTTACGACTACAGACCCACACGTGAAAAAGGATACTTTTGAAAAGAATATTTTTAGATTTTCTAGTATTCCATTTATATCTTTTACTGACAGGAGAATAGCTTTTAGAGGTATGTTTCAAGCGTATCAAATTGCTAAAAAATTAAATCTAGACATTGTTCATACACAAACTGAGTTTTCAATGGGCGTTATTGGCAAAATTGTTGCTAGATTTTTGCGTATACCGTCTGTTCATACTTATCACACAATGTATGAAGATTATTTGCACTATGTTGCTAATGGACATTTGTTAAAACCAGTACATGTCAAAGAAGCTACTTTGGCTTTTTGTCATAATATGTCGGGAATTGTAGCACCTAGTAAGCGAGTGTTAGAAACGTTAACTCGTTATGGAGTTAAAAGTCCCATAAGCATTATTCCAACTGGAATTAATATTAATAAATTTAATGGTGAAGTTTGTAGTGATGTACGAAGAGATTTAAATTTACTAGACAAACCTATATTGTTATCAGTTAGTAGACTAGCATATGAAAAAAACATTCATGAGTTAATTAATTCCATGCCTAAAATTTTAAAACAAATGTCAGATACAACTTTAATTATTGTTGGTGATGGTCCAGCTAAAGAATCTTTAGTAAATCAAGTTAAAGAAATGCAGTTAACTAAAAATGTGATCTTTGTAGGTGAAGTAAGTAATGATGAAGTAAGTGATTACTATCATGCAGCTGATATTTTTGTTTCTACATCTAATTCCGAATCACAAGGTTTAACTTACATTGAGGCTATGGCATCAGGTACAAAAGTAGTTGTTTCTAAAAGTGAGTATACTGATAGTTTATTAGATGATAAATCTTTAGGGATGACTTTTAAAACTGAAGATGAATATATAGATGATGTAATTTATTATTTAAGTGATGTAAATCAAATAAATGAATATCATGATAATCATTTATTGAAACAAAAATTAAGCGAAATATCTGCTGAAACTTTTGGTGAAAAAATAGTTAAATTTTATCGTGATGCTCAAATCAACTACGAAAGTAAATCTAGCGATTCTTCAGAGCTTAGTAACTAGGAGGTAATATGTTAAAAATAAATATGTTTTCCACAGCTGATAAAGTTAAAGGACAGGGAGTTGGCAGTGCTTATTTAGAACTAATAAAAATGTTGAATAAGCATTTTCCTGATGAATTTGATATCTCAATTAATAAACATGGTTCAGCTGACGTAACGCATTATCATACAATTAATTTAGGATATTATTTTTCTACTTTCTTTAAAAAGCGTGGACGCAAAATTGGCTATGTGCATTTTCTTCCGGAAACTTTGGATGGTAGTTTGAAATTACCAGCTTTCTTTAAATTCTTTTTTTACAAATATGTAATTGCTTTTTATAAACGAATGGATCATATTGTAGTTGTTAATCCAACATTTATTCCTAAATTAGAACAATATGGTATTAGTAAAGATAAAATTACTTATATTCCTAATTTTGTAAGTAAAAAAGAATTTTATCCAGTTGATAGTATTAAAAAAAGTTCGCTTAGAAATGATTATGGCTATTCTAATAGAAAATTTACTATTTTTGGAGTAGGTCAAATTCAGACTAGAAAGGGTATTTTAGATTTTGTTAAATTAGCTAAAATGAATCCAGAAATGCAATTCATTTGGGCAGGTGGTTTTTCGTTTGGCAAAATCACTGATGGATACAAAGAATTAAAACAAATTATGGATAATCCACCTAAGAACCTTTCATTTCCAGGAATAGTTAATCGAGATAAGTTAGTTGATTATTATAATATGTCAGATGTGTTTTTGTTACCTTCATATAATGAGTTATTTCCAATGTCGGTATTAGAAGCATTTTCATGTGGGAAACCGGTTATATTAAGAAATCTTTTATTATATAAAAAAATTATTGACGGTTACTACGTTTCGTTTAATAATCTAGAAGAGTTAAATAACGAAATTAAATCACTCCATCTAGATAACAAAAACCTAAATGATTTGCATGAGTTAGCACTTAAAGCTTCGGAATATTATTCTGAGGAACATCTTGCATCTATATGGCATGATTTCTATATAAATCAATCAAAAGAAGGTTAGATATGTCAAAACGAAATGTTATTACCTTGATAGTGATGTTTTTTATAGGGGCTCTAATATTTTGGTATGCATCCAGAGACATTAAGCTAGACATTCTTATTAATGATTTTTTTGCAATTAATTGGTGGTGGATACTAGTAGCTCTTATATGTATACTGTTGTATTTTCTTTTAGAGTCATGGATAACGCATTCGATTGTTGCTTCGCAAACTGATCAGTTTACTTTTAAAGATGCTATCAGAGTACCTTTAGTTGAACAATTATTTAATGGGATTACACCTTTTTCGTCTGGTGGTCAACCAGGGCAATTGTTTGTAATGGTTCAAACAGGGGTAGATGCTGGTAAAGCTAGTTCAGCATTACTTATGAAATTTATAGTCTTTCAAGGAATGATAGTTATTAATTTCATAATAAGCTTATTGATTGGATTTCATTATGTTGTTGATAAATTGCATGCATTATCTTGGTTAGTTGTTTTTGGATTTGTGATTCATTTTTTTGTTATATTAATTTTATTGTTAATAATGTATTGGTATTCATTAACTAAAAAGTTAATAAACATAATCATTAAACCTGCTAAGTATTTTTTGAATGATGAACGGTATTTAAAATTTAATAAGATGATAAATGAAAAGATTGATACTTTTCATACTGAAAGTATTCGTATAGCTAAGGAATGGAAATTACTATTGAAGATTTCAATAATCACTTTTTTCCAACTGCTATTTTATTATCTTATTCCATACTTTATTATTCTAGGATTAGGTTATAGTGGAGTAGATGTAATTATGATTATTAGCTTACATGTTCTAATAGTGATGATTATTTCATTATTCCCAATTCCAGGTGGTTCTGGTGGAGCAGAGTATAGTTTTGAATTACTATTTCAAAGCTATATAACTAATAATAGTAAATTAGTATTGGCTATATTACTTTGGCGATTATTGACTTACTATTTAGGAATGATTTTAGGGTTTATTGCAATTGGAATTAAACCAGATAAAGTTTATAAATAATTTATAACTATTAAATTAAATACTTTCGGAGGCATTACTATGTCTAGTCATATTAAAAAAACTAGGAATTTGTTAAATACTAGGTTGGGTTTCTTTATTTTAGCAACGGTATTGTTTTGGATTAAAACTTACATTGCCTATCGGACAGAATTTACTTTAGGTGCTAAAGGGGCAATTCAACAAATCTTGCTTTTTGTAAATCCAGTACCAGCATTAATTTTAATATTTGGTTTAGCATTATATTTTCGTGGACGCTTGTTTTATTGGGTATTAATGTTATTACACCTAATTGAATCGATTTGGCTATTTGCTAATATTCTTTACTACCGTGAATTTTCTGACTTTCTCTCATTTGGAATTATTAAGGGGTCAGGGGATGTACAAAACAATTTAGGAAAGAGTTTAGCTGAAATATTGCATCCATCTGATTTTTTTGTTTTTATTGACTTTATAATTTTACTAGTTCTGTTACTATTTAAGGTCATTCAAGTTGATCGTAGGAAATTTAAATTAAGAAATTCTTTTGCTATAACTATTCTGTCATTTGTATTAATATTTTCTGAATATGGGGTTGCTAATGCTAACCGTTCAGGCTTACTTACACGAACTTTTGACAATAACTATATTGTTAAATATTTAGGGTTAAATGAATATGCAGCTTTCAATGCTTATCAAACGGCTAAGGAAAGTGCAACTAGATCGAATGCAAAGTCTTCAGACATTGATAGTGTTTTGAATTTTGTAAAGAAAAATCGTAGCAAAATTAATCCAGAATACTTTGGCAAGGCTAAAGGTAAAAACGTTTTTGTAATTCATTTAGAGAGTTTTCAACAATTTCTTATCAACTATAAAGTAGATGGTAAGGAAGTTACACCAAACTTAAATAAATTTTACAAAAATAAAAATACAATTTCATTTGATAATTTCTATCATCAAGTTTCACAAGGTAAAACCTCAGATGCTGAAATGATGATGGAAAATTCTTTGTATGGGCTACCTCAAGGATCTGCAATGGTAACTTATGGTACTCAGAATACTTATCAAGCTGCTCCAGCTATTTTAGATCAAAAGGGTTATACTACAGCATCTTTCCATGGGGATGTTCCAAGTTTTTGGAATCGTGATAACACTTATAAATCATGGGGATATCAGTATTTCTTTGATTCTGATTATTATCAAGAAAAACCATCTTACAGTGTCGGATATGGTCTGAAGGATAAGATATTCTTTAAAGATTCAGTAAAATATATTCAACAATTGCCACAACCGTTTTATGCTAAGTTGATTACTCTAACTAATCACTATCCATATGAACTAGATAAGCCTAATGTTAGTTTTCCAGCAACAAAAACTGGTGACAATACTGTAGATCCTTATGTACAAACTGCTCATTATTTGGATCAAGCATTTGGAGAGTTTATTAAATATCTTCAAAAGACTGGTCTTATGAAAAACAGTATGATAGTTCTTTATGGAGATCATTATGGTATTTCTAATAATCATCGTTCAGCAATTGCACAATTATTGCATAAAAAAGAAATTACTGATTATGATTTAGCTCAATTTCAAAAGGTTCCTTTTATGATTCATGCTAATGATCTTAAGGGTGGAATCAATCACACTTACGGTGGAGAAATTGATGCATTACCTACAATTCTTCATTTGTTAGGTATAAAAGACAATGATACAGTTCAATTTGGAAATGATTTATTATCTAAAAAGCGTAATCAAGTAGTAGCATTTAGAAATGGAGACTTAGTCTCTCCTAAGTATACTGTTATAGGTAGTAATGTTTACTTGACCAAAACAGGTAGGGAAATAACTCCTAATAATGAACAAAGTAAAGAAATAAAAGAAATGCAAACGCATGTAAATACAGAACTTTCAATGTCTGATCGTGTTATATTAGGTGATTTATTGAGATTCTATAAACCTAAAGACTTTAAGAAAGTTGATAAAAAAGATTTTAATTATAAGTATTCATACGCTATGAAAGCTCTAGGTGAAGAAGATCGAAAATCTAAGAATACACTTTTAGATAAATTGCATAAAAAAGATACTGAATATTTGTATAAAACTAGTGCTCCAGAGTTGAAAAAATAAAGTAAAACCCCCGTTAAAGCTAACTTTTAACGGGGGTTTTACTTTATTTAAATTTTTTTATAAAAAAAGGTTGACGATGATATATAATCTTGATATACTAGTTTCTGTTGTTAAGGACGACAAGCAAAAAAGCAAATCTTAAAATATTCAATCAAAAAAATATTTAAAAAATTGCTTGACTTAATAAAAACAAAATGTTATTATTAAATAGTTGTCGTTAAGGAGATAACAAAACGGATTAGATCTTTGAAAACTGAATAAGATTTTGATAATCGATGATGTGTAAGGAACTTACGAAAGTAAGTAATTAAACATTGCGAAGTCAATTCGCTTATAAAAAAACAATTAATTTGATGAGCTAAGTTAAGCTTTCCATCTCTAAGATGAGAGTTTGATCCTGGCTCAGGACGAAC
>NZ_BPLL01000007.1 GCF_019656235.1 Apilactobacillus xinyiensis
TTTAGTTGAATATTTTGACATAAAAAAACCGCCTTAAAAAATTAGATATTATGTCTAACTTTTTTAAGGCGGTACATCTTCAGCTATATCTTTTTTTAGTTATTAGCGACAAACGCTTTAATGCGTTCCACAACATGTTCAATATTTTCTTTACTAGCAGCATAGCTTAAACGGATGTAACCTTCGCCACCTTTACCAAAACTACTTCCTGGAATAACTCCAACTTTAGCTTTAAAAGCTAATTCACGAGCAAATTCGAAATCATCTTGATTAAATTGAGCAGGAATTTTAGCGAAAATGTAGAAGGCTCCACCTGGTTGTGGGCTTTCAAAACCGGCCGCTTGTAATCCATCACGTAAAATATCACGACGGACGATGTATTTCTCTTTCATTTTCAAGCCATCATCAGGCCCATTTTGTAGTCCTTCTAAAGCGGCAAATTGGGCGTTGTCGGTAACACAGGTCACAGCAAATTGATGCACTACGTTAATTCGATCAATTAAATCAGCCGGTCCCAAGATAAAACCTACTCGCCAACCAGTCATGGCATGCGACTTGGACATTCCATTTAGTAAGATGGTGTTTTCTGGGATGAATTTAGCAATGGAAACATGCTTTTGATCGTAAGTTAATTCACTGTAAATTTCATCACTAATACAGAATAAATTATGTTGCTCGATAACCTTAGCTAAAGCTTCTAATTGTTCAGCGGTGTACGCTACTCCAGTGGGATTGCCTGGGGTGTTAATAATTACCGCCTTAGCTTTACCATCTAAAGCAGTCAACGTTGCTTCTAATTTATCCGGGGTTAAAATAAATCCGTCTGCAGAAGTATCCACCGCTACAGCATTTGCACCATTAATAGCGACATCATCTTGGTACATTGGGAAAGTTGGTGATGGAATAATTACATTGTCACCAGGGTTTAAAATCGTAGCTAGCGTATCGTAAATTCCCTCCGTTACTCCAGCGGTGGTGATAATTTGTGTTTCGGCATCATAATGTAAATCGTATTTATCAGCTAAAAACTTACCAACCGCTTGTCTAAGGGGCATGATTCCACGTGGATTGCTATAATGACTTTCGTTGTTATTGATGGCAGCAATAGCGGCTGCCTTAATATGATCAGGAGTATTAAAATCGGGTTCACCTAAGGTCAACGGAATTAAATCTTCTATCTGTGAAATTTCTTTATTAAATTGCAAAATTGAATTTTCTTTTGCGTTTTTAAGATTATTATTAATCTGATCAATTAACTTTGTCATTATACATCCACTCCATATCGTTCAATATAAATTCTCAATGAATTTATAATTAAATTTTAATGATATTTTAATATTAGTCGGAGAATATGTCAAATGGCAAAATAAAACCCCTAAGTTATTCGATAAACTTAGGAGTTCGTATTAATTATTATATCCGTGGTTTAATACTACGATGGAACTAATTAAGATTAAGATTGGCAACACAATTGCATTCACATGTAACCATAACACCGCTAGGCCAGATAACAATGCCCCAACTGCAAAACTTATTAAAATAATCGTAGTATCTTTAACCCGTTGATAAGCTAATACTTTTTTATAAAAGATTGAATCAAAAGAGGCTTCTGCTAACTTGCGTAAGTTTCCAGTCATCATTAACGGTGTAAATGCGGCTCCTTTTAATTTACGAAACTCTTGTAGCTCCGCAGCGGCAGCCATTGATAAAAACATAATCACGACAATACTAGGCGCCACATAACTAGCGACCCACCCAATCATTAAAAAGATAATCGCTCCGGTTAAAATCCAGCGTTGACGATATACTGGTGTGGGCATGTCAGCAAATCGATACTGCAAGATGCGAATTAAAATGGTTCCCACAAAGAAAGCCAAAATCGATAATACATAGTGAAAGGCATTGGCAAATTCTAGTCGCCCTAAATGAATACCAAATAAAATTAGATTTCCTGTTTGCAAACCAGCAAAAACTTGCCCATGTGCTAAATACGAATATGCATCTAATGATCCTGCCGCCATGGTTAATAAACTAGCAAACGGTAGCCGCTCATGAATCGGATACTGACTATCTTTCATAATTTCGCTTCTTTCTGTGGATTAATTATACAGATATTATAACAAAGTTTTGAAAAAATTTTGAACATTAAAAAGCACTTAGAACTATACTCTAAGTGCTTTTAGTTTATTATGAATTAATTTTTTTGTTTTTAGTAGAATAAATAATTGCAAATTGAATTAAACTTAAGGCCATTAAAAATGCTAAAGCAAAGGTATATCCAAAGGTTCCGTTATCTGAAACATTCAATTGACCTACTTTAGTTACTATAGTAGATACAATGGCAGTCCCAATAGCTCCAGCAAATTGTTGTACGGTGGTTAAAATTGCATTTCCATCTGCTGATAAACTAGGTTTTAAATACGATAAACCTTGCGTCATAATGTTACCATATGACATACCAACACCAATCATTATGAATGTATATGCAATTAAGAACCAATAGTTGCTTAAGTTAACTGAAAAAACAGTAATCAGCAATAATGGAATTATCATTAGTGTAATTCCTGATAGGATTGGTTTCTTAGCTCCAAATCGATCTAATAAGATACCAGAAATTGGGGAAATTATTGCACCTAAAATGGCTCCTGGCAACAATATGAATCCGGCAACACTAGAATTGCTCTTATTAATAATTTGTACATAGTTTGGAACGATAAACGCTAACCCTAAAATAATTAACTGATTAATAAAGAATGCAATTACATATTTAGCATAAGATATATTTTTTAGGATGCTTACATTTAAAATTGGATTTTCTGAACTATTTTGAATTTTAACAAATAAAATCAAAGCAATTACTCCAATTATTATTGGTAAATAAATCATATAGCTAATTATAGGGTATGCACTAATATTGCTAATACCAACGATTAAACCTGCAAAAGTTAAAATAATTAATATGAAACTTCTTAAGTCAAATCGTGAATTTTCTAAATCATGTTGTATTAATTTAGGAATCGAAAACATTCCGATTAACAATGATATTAACAACACCGGCATTAATATAACAAATATATATCGCCAGCCTAATGCTGTAACAATTGCTCCTCCAAAAGCTGGTCCTATGGCAGAAGCAGCTGCCGTAATTAAAGAGCCTATCCCCATCATAAGACCTAACTTTTCTTTAGGTACATTCTCTAAAATTATGTTGAACATTAATGGTAATGCTATTCCTGTTCCAATTCCTTGAATGACTCTTCCTAACAACAAGATATAAAAAGATGGTGAGAAAGCATCTAAAAGCAAACCAATTAAAAACAGCAAATTAGCAATTATAAACAAATGCTGAGTTTTAAATCTACTTTTTAGAAATTTAGAGATAGGAATAACACTGGATAATACCAATAAATAAATGGTTGTTATCCATTGAACAACTCCCAAACCAATGTTAAACTCCGACATTAAAGTAGGAAATGTTATGTTCATAGAGGTTTCAACAGTTACCCCACTGAATGTCATAACTCCAACAGCCAATATGGCTAGCAACGTACTACTTGATACTTTATTTTTCATTAAATAAGCATTATATTTCGTCTCCTATAAAATTTACTCAATTTAAAACAATGAGCAGTTGTAGATTATATAGAAATGAAAAATATAATGCAAGGATTAAATTAAAAAATCATCATTAAGAAATGAGGTAAACAATTGAAATTATTATTAAAAGAACTACATCATGATGAATTGGAAAGTTTTTGGAATATTGCTTTTTCAGACGTTAATGCTAAATGGACTAAATTTAATGGACCATATTTTAAGGACAAGTTACCTCGTAAAGAGTATTACATCACTGGTGAAACTGCACAAAAGCATTTAGACAATCCTTTTTTTAAAGCTATTTATTTCAATAATCAAATTATCGGTTCCGTATCAGCGTATTATGAAGATGGAAAATTAAAACGTTGGTTAGACGTAGGCATTTGTATATATGATGAAAAATTTTGGCACCAAGGAATTGGTAAAATTGCTTTATCACAATGGATAAATGAATTATTTAAGCTAACTGATTTACCACATATTGGATTAACTACATGGTCTGGAAATATAAGTATGATGAAACTAGCAGAAAAAGTTGGTTTACATCAAGAAGCTCGAATTCCTCAGGTTCGATATTGGGATGGAAAATACTGGGATTCTGTAAAATATGGTATTTTAAGTAAAGATTGGTTTAAGAAACACGTTTAAAAACGATTATATAAACTGATATATTAATATCATTGCTCTTTTATACTATAATAGAAGGTGTCTAAATCTATTAAAGGAGCGTGTTCAATCATGAGTAACGAAAAAGACAAAAATATTTTTTCACGTAAAATTACTGAAGAAGGAATGAAAATTCCCTTCACTAAAATGTATCTAGTTAATACCCAAAAAATTGGTAAACGTTTCATTAGTGAAGATAAGTATAATCGTTTAAGCAATCGCTTTTTGCAATGCTATGAATTTTTCATTAAGGCTGATAAAGATAATACGGAACTTAATGATAAATACGAAAGCTATAGCAATGAAGATTTGTATGTAACACCTAATGATTTCAATAGTTATATGCAAGCTAAAGCCTTCAATGCGAATGACATTGACGATTTGATCAACGAAGCGAATGAATTAAATCAATCTGTAGCTGACGATGGCAGTAATATTTCAGGCATGGCACAATTATTTGCACTTATTATTGGAATTATCATTGGTGCCGGTTTTATTAATTTAATTACATCACGTCCATTGCTAACTTTGATTTTAGTAATTGCTTTATTGGCCATCGGTGCCTTGGTAGGTTATGCTCAAAAGAATCTACATAACTACTTCATTCCTAAAAAAGATGATTTTTACACTTTCAAAAAATATCTACGCAATGCTAAAAATAATTTGAAATAGATATTATTCAGCAGATAGTTAAGCTATCTGCTTTTTTATTACATACTGGTAGTGGTTGAAAAATTAAGCTGTGAGGTTAAAATATGGAAAACATTTGGCAAAATATGTATGACAAAGCTGTAAAATGCAATATTGCACGCGAAGTTTCTACAAGTGTCTATGCTGGTAGTGTGTCCGCATGTGTTCATACTAAAAAGAATAACCTATATACTGGCATTTCAATCGATACAGCCTGTTCGATTGGTATGTGTGCCGAAAGAAATGCTTTAGGGACTATGTTAACTAATGGTGAAAGCAGTTTTGATAAAGTTGTTGCTGTAAAGAACGGCCAAATTATTCCGCCATGTGGGGTATGTCGGGAACTAATGATGCAGCTTCGTCAACATAACGAAGTGGAAATTTTGGTTAGTTTAAACCCCTTAATCACTTACAAATTAAACTGCTTAATGCCTCATTATTGGAATTGATATACTTAATCGACTTTGTATACATTGTAGATTTAGAATGCATAATATACAAAAAAGCCTACTGTATTTAATTAACATATACAGCAGGTTTGTATTTATTTGTAGGTTATCTAATTTAAATTACCGATAAAGAAATAGGGAACTGTATTTAAGTCGCCTTTAGCTAATAGGAAATAATCGAACTGTTTAACAAACTGTTTAGCCAATTTTCGTTTTTTATCAGACTTTACATTATTAGCCATACTATTTAATTTTTCTAAGTTATAGTGATTATTTTTTACTTTTTTGTAAAAAATTTTGTTGGCAAACGTAACTATTGGTGCCAATTTTTTGTCTCTAGAGTAAACATCATATATCCCCGTTGGAAAATTTACCAACGAGTAATATTTTTTATTCTTAGATACTACATTAACTGAAATGCCATTTTTATAAGACCAAATGTGTTTAATCTTAAACCTAATTTTTTTATCAACTACGATTTTTTTATCCCTATCACTATAAGAAATCACAGGATAAGTATTTTTACCAAAAAAGGCTTTCTTATCAATACAATAAACATATCCCTGTTTTAAAAGTTTGCTGGCCAATTTGTTAAATCTATTAAAATGCTTAGTAAAACTTTTAGAATGTACATTATTTGCATCTTTTACATCAGCGTTTACTTTAAACGTACAACATGTAAAAAATAAAGCAAACATAGACAAAATAATTAATCCTCTAAACTTACTAAATCTAAGCATAAAGCAACTACCTCTTTTTAGTAAATTAATAGTTATATAAGCTATCAAATAATAGTATAGAATAATTAAGTAAATAATACAGATATAAGTCTTAAATATGTAATAATTAGATATTAAATATATTAATTCAATAAAAATATGCTTAATACCCTTAATCTACTTTGTATACATTGTAGATTAAGAATACTAAGTATACAAAACAACCGTCCAAGCTTTCACTTTTGAACGGTTATTTCTCTTTGATAATTTCAATAATTTTATTAACGACTTCTGTTACTGATAAGTCATCGACTTTTATTGTGTAATCAGCTAATGCTTGATAAGTCGGATGTCGTTGCAACTTTAAATTCATTAATCCATCAAAGCCTAGCTTTTCAACTAATGGACGGTTATTATGTTTATCTTTTTTAATACGGGTTTCAATTGTGTCATTACTTGCATCTAAGTATATTGTTTTACAGTCACTGTGCTTAATCAAATCAAAACTACTGGGACTAAGTGGGGTTCCGCCACCGGTAGACAAAATACCATCTAACTGCATGGTTTCAGCTAATGTATCACATTCTACTTTTCTAAATGCTGCTTCTCCATGTTGCTTAAAATATTTCGCTATCGGCATTTGTATCCGTTCTTCAATGACTGCATCTAAATCATATACAGGACATTGCATTTTTTTAGCTAAACTAGCAGATGTAGAACTTTTCCCACTTCCCATGAATCCAATTAAAATCACTTGCATTATCTATTCCTCCATTCGACGTCGTGCTAGATTTGCTTGCTTAATTTCTTGCATTAATTGTGTAGCATCTTGATTTTCGATTGCTTGTTTAAAATGTTCTAGTGACTTTTGGTATGTACTAATTTGATTAACTAATTTTGTAGAATTATTTAAAAGGATATCAGTCCACATTTGTGGATTCCCCATGGCAATTCTAGTTGTGTCAAACAAACCACCGCCAGCTAAACTCAAATCCACTGCTTCAGCCTTAGCTAAATTATTAATACTGTTCATCATATTGAACACCAAAGCATGGGGTAAATGGCTCACTAAACTCACTAACTCATCATGTTGATTAGCTTTTAAACTTTGAAAATTAACCATTGCTGGTTGCATTAACTGCTTAAATCGGTTCACTTGATCATCAGTTGCATTTTCGTTTACTAAAAAATATTGATGATGTTGAAACAAGTCTACTTTGCTATATTCACTACCACTTAAGTGAGAACCAGCCATTGGATGACCACCTAAAAAGTTAAAGTTTAAATTTTTCAATTCTTTAACTGTTTGCATAATACTAACTTTACTGCTACCTACATCGGTAACTAATACATTTGAACGAAGTGGTAAAGTGGCTAACGTCACTAAATTCTGCTTAATAACGTTAACTGAAGCGGCTAATACGATAACATCAGCATTTTGCGCGCCTTGTGCAAAACTTTCCACCGGTGTGATAACGCCTGCTTGATGTAAAATATCTACATTTTGAGCATTAACATCAAAACCAGTAATGGTTGTATTAACCGTACTCTGCTGCATAATTTTAGCTATGGAACCACCAATCAAACCTAATCCATTTATAAATACTTGCATCCCATCAACTCCTTAACTGTTTTAAATCATTAAAGAATGTTGGGTATGAAATATTGACACAATCCGCATCTTTAATGCCAATTTCGGTATCAAAAAATTGACTAGCAATTTTAAGCGTCATGGCGATTCGATGGTCTTGATGACTATCAAGTTGATTACTTTGTAACCGCCATGCTTTACTACCATCTATTTCAAATCCATCTGATAATTCTTTAATTGAAATGCCCATTTTTTGAAATTCTTGTACGATTACTCTAATACGATCTGATTCTTTAAAACGTAATTCTGATAAATGTTGTAACTTGCTAACTCCATTAGCTCGAGCTGCTAGCAATGCTAACAATGGTGCTTCATCAATTAAAGCTGGCACTTCTTTTGCATCTAATGCTACCGGTTGTAATGATGCCGACTTAACTACTATGTCAGCAATGGGTTCAGCTGTATTAGATTGATTAATAATTGAAATATCAGCTCCCATGCGTTTCATAACGTTAACTAAACCCATTCGAGTAGGATTAATTCCCACCTTTTTAAGGGTAATGTGCGAATTAGGTAAGATGGTAGCTGCTACGATCCAAAAAGCTGCGGAAGAAATATCTCCCGGAATAGTTAAATGTTGGGGAATCATTTTACAATTAGGCTTAATTTGAATTACTTGTGCATGTTTTTCAATGCTATCCGGACTGAACATTTTAAGCATACGTTCAGTATGATCACGCGATGGAGTGGGTTCCGTAATTGCAGTGTCACCGGTGGAGTTTAAAGCCGCTAACATAATGGCACTTTTAACTTGTGCACTTGCTACTGGCATGGTGTATTCCATGCCATGTAATTGTTGTCCAGTAATTTTAACTGGTAAAGTCCCGTTTACACTGGTATTAATTTTTGCGCCCATTTGTTGTAAAGGTTGTGCCACTCTAAGCATTGGTCTTTTCGATAGTGACGCATCTCCCACTAGCTGCGTATCAAAGGGCTGTTCCGATAATAATCCCATCATTAAACGGGTCGTCGTTCCAGAATTACCCATGTTCAAGGGCTTAGCAGGTGCTTTTAATTTACCAGTACTATTAATTATGACCTGCTGAGCATTTTTTTGAATAGCTACGCCCATCGCTTTAAAGGCTTCAATGGTCGTATTACAGTCCGCTGAATCTAAAAAATTATCTATAGTAGTTTGCCCTTGACACATTGCACCTAAAATAATGCTACGATGTGAAATGCTTTTATCACCTGGCACTAACAATGTGCCGTTAACTCCTGTCATCATAAATGGCTCCCTCCACTAAAATGTTTTTAATTCATCACGGTAATTTGCTAATTGTTGTTTTAAACGTGCCATGTTACTGCCATCAAAAGTATCGGTAATAACCTTAGCTAACTCGATAGCCACCACACTTTCAATCACAATGGCAGCAGGTACAATGGCCGTAGTATCTGAACGTTCTACATTGGCTTTTTTAACTTCTTTAGTATTGATGTCAGCACTTTGTAGGGCTTTGTACAAAGTTGGAATTGGCTTCATAGCCGCTTTTACAATTACAGGCATACCATTCGTCATGCCTCCTTCAAAACCACCTAAATGATCTGAATCTCTACTAAAGCCAGCGGATTGTTGCCAGTTAATTTCATCCATGACTTTACTACCAGGGTTTTGTGCATCTTTAAAGCCATCGCCAATTTCTACTCCTTTCATGGCATTTACTCCCATTACCGCTGCTGCTAATTTAGCATCTAGCTTAGTATCCCAACTCACGTAACTACCTAAACCGGCAGGTACATTATTGGCAACGACACGAATCACACCACCTAAAGTGTCTCCATTACGCTTAGTGGTATCAATTAGTTCATGAATTTTTTCAACTTGATCATTATCAACGATTCGCAAATCGTTTTTGACGATTGCAGTACTAATGGTTTTAACATCAGTAGGCTTATTTAAATCTGCCTGTACCCCACCAATTGCCTCTACATATCCAACTAATGAAATATCTAGCTGTTCTAATAGTTGCTTACAAATATTTCCGATAGCTACTCGCATGGCTGTCTCACGTGCTGAAGAACGTTCTAAAACATTTCTTAAATCACGGTGACCATATTTCATACCACCTACTAAATCGGCGTGTCCCGGACGTGGGCGTGTGACTTGGCGTAATGTATTTTGCGCGTTTTCTGGTTCGGTGGGACTCATAATAGCAGCCCAGTGTACATGGTCGCGATTTTTAATCGTTAAGGCAATTGGTGAACCTAACGTTTTTTGATGTCTCACGCCACCTGTAATAATGACTTCATCATGTTCAATTTTTTGGCGATTACCACGACCGTAACCACCTTGACGTTGTGCTAAAGCATCATTAATTTCATCAATATCTAACTTCATTCCAGCCGGAACATCCGTCAAAATTCCGCTCAGTTCTGGTCCGTGTGATTCTCCTGCAGTTAAAAAATTCATTTTATCTACTCCTTACCATTCGTTTTTAATAGTTCTTGGTATTGTTTAGAATTATCCATAATATTTTGGAAAATGTTTTGATTGTACTGTTTCAAATGTGGACTACGAGTTAAATCCTTAATGCGCTGTAAAACCAAATGTTCACGATTTTCATCTTTAGTAGCTAACTGTTGCGTTTGTTTAATTTGGTATACTTCTTCTACCACTTGAAAACGTTTTTCTAATAATTTAGCAATTTGTGCATCAATTTGATTAATTTGTTGGCGTGGTTGATCTAATGAAGTTGTTTGTGGAACAGTTTCAAAAATAATAATTGCGGAAATTAAACCTACGATAGCCACTAAAATATCAGCATTTAAAATATGAGCTGAACCGAATTTAGTTAAAAATCCACTAATAATTGGAACTGTAAATGAGGCTAAACTACCAAAAATGAAGTAAACTCCAGTAAATAAGCCCTTATGTTTAGGAAAGATACTGAGTAAAATAGTCAAAGCAATTTGCATTGCACCACCTGAGGCACTAAAACCAAATAGGAATACGGCAATTAATGAAACAGTTGAAATATGGCTAAATGCAATCGTCGCAATTGCTAAAGTTGCTAACATGTTCATACCTAGGAACCAATGATTACGTACATTGAACTTTTTCATAATGATAAAACTACTAATTACTCCAGTTATAGATCCAATGCTGTAAAGTGATAATAAAAAGTGTGCGGTCCAATCATTAAAGCCAACACTATTAGCAAAAATAGTAATCCATTGGGTGAACCAAATCATTACCGCCATGGAAGTGTATCCGTAAGTTAATAACGCTCCAGTAGCCATAACCTTGCCTATGCCACTAAGTTTTAATTTAGATGTTTCATTGGTGTTTTGTTGTTTATTAGCTTTAGGAAACTTAACGGTCATTAGGTTTAAAATGTTCAAGCCTAAAATAATTGCTGGTAACATGAATGAAAATCCAAACCACATTTGATTATCTTTTAAGAAAATAACCATTAACGGTAAGATAAATTCACCAATAGATATGAAAGCCTTTAGTAAAATATTGTTAGAACTACTTTTAGCATTAAATTCAGTGAATAATGGGTAAGTTGCTGAATCTAAGGCTGAATTCGAAATTCCTGCTACGATTGATAGTAAGTAGGCTAAACCGATTTGATGATTAAACGGTGTGGCTATAAAGAAGATTAAGTAGCTAAGCATTCCAATCAGCAAAGTTGTTTTTCGACCAAATTTATCTGAAATCATGCCCATAATTAGGTAGGCAATCAATCGCCCAATTCCAATTCCTGATAAAACAAATGATGCGGTTGCTAAACTGCTGTGCCAATTAGCCGATAAAGCTAATAGGTTTTGCGTTAAAATAATCAAGGCAAAGCCATGCACTAGGTAATTCATAAACAACCCTATTTTTAAACGATTTTGCATTTTATCCATAAATATCACATCCTTTTAACTTATTTAATTACTTTAAAAATGTTTTTTAACTGTTCAATATGCATTTGTCCGGGTGCTGAAGCACTTTGTTTATCCATGCTAGCAAATGTAATTGCCGAGTTGGTAACTATACCAGCTATTCGACTTAACTGTCCTAATTTACCCATCGACATAGTAACGATTGGATTAGAATATCTAATAGATGCAACTTGCGTAAATTCCATTAATTTTATAACGTCCATTTTGGTGTTTGGCATTACAGCTAATTTAAAAATATCAGCATCAATTCGTTGCATTCGTTTTAAAGTGTTTTGCATAAATACCTGTTCTGGGGTAGTTTCAAAGCTATGAAAACTACTCAATGCAATAGCTTGATGGTCGTGTAGTTTATGCACAACTTGTTGTAAAGCTACAATGTTGTGATTAATTTCTACATCTAAAATGGCAACATTATCATCTGCAGCTAAACCATTTAATAGTTCTAAATACTGTGTTTCTGATAACGGTTGCTGACCACCTTCTTGCATCGTGCGAAAAGTACATATAATCGGAATTGGATCAACTAGTGTAGTTAGCTCATTTAATATTTGCAGTAAATCAGATAATGATGGCATTGTTGTAAGACAGTCAATTCGCCACTCTATTAAATCTGGCTTTAAACATTTAATTTAGTTAGCTTGTAACAAAACGGTTTCTGCATCAGCGCCGGTAATGGGCACTGCTATTTTAGGTAAATCAGTTCCTATCGAAATTTGTTTGATTTTAATTGGGTTAGTCATCTTGTGCATCCTTTGCTAAAAGTTGTTGTTTAACGAATTCAATTGGCATGTCTTGGCCAGTCCAAAGTTTAAAAGCAGCGGCACCTTGTTCAACCATCATACCTAAACCGTTATAAACAAATTTAACGCCTGCTTGTTGAGCAACTTGCATTAATTTAGTAGTTCTAGGAGCATATACGGTATCAAAAACTACCATGTCTGGTTTAAACCAGCTAGGATCTTCGACTAAACTCATATCCGCTAGCTTACCCATACCAACGCCAGTCGCATCACAATAAATGTCACAAGTTTGTAAGGCTGTTTTGAAAGCGTCAGTATCTGATAAATCAAAAACTTTAGCTTGGCTGGCTGTTTTTTGATTAATAACTTCGGCGTTGCGTTGTGCATTATTCCAGTGTTCATCGTGTTGATTAAAGATGAGGATTTCTTTAGCACCTTCCAAAGCTGATTGAATGGCAATTGGTGTTCCAGCGCCACCAGCACCAGTGACTAAAACGGTTTGATCTTTAACGGAATGTCCTTTTTTCTTTAAGTCGTTGATAAAGCCAACGCCATCGGTAGTGTAACCAGTTAATACTCCGTTATCATTTACTACGGTGTTAACCGCTTGGTTTAATTCAGATGTAATGTCTAATTTATCTAAGTATTGAATAATCTTTTGTTTATTAGGCATTGAAACGTTTGAGCCACGCATTTCTAAGGTTCGAATTGCCTTTACACCATCTGCCAATTGCGGAGCATCAACATCAAATGCTAGATAAACAAAGTTTAAGTTAAGTTTTTGAAAAGCAGCATTGTGCATAGTAGGTGACATTGAGTGGCGAATTGGGTAAGCCATTAAACCAATTAAAATTGTGTGTCCATCGATAAAATTATTCATATAAAAATTCCTTTCTAAACAAAAAACCAGCTAGATGATAAATCACCTAGCTGGTCGTTAATAATATTTAAGTTCCGTCAAAAAGAACCCGCTTATTAATAATCAATTAACTAGATGAATTTCACATCTAGTTAATTAAATCAAAAATGACTTTATTACTTAGATGCGAACGCATGTGTACGCTCGCATCATTAATACGATCGTACCTTATAAGTAATAATAGCCATAATATTGATTTAATTTAATAAATTGATTATTCATAATTACGTGCTCCCTTTCGTTTAAGTTGTAATCATTAAAACATGAATAATATTAAAAATCAACACTTTTTCTAATTTTATTTTAATTATATCTTTTTAAAATCTTCAAAACATTGATACATCAGCTTTTTAAATTAAAAATAAATTTAATTTATATGTACAAACAAATTATTGTAATTCTTTTTACAATTATCGTTATAATGTGAATAGCTATTACAGGAGGAATCAACATGATAATGAATTTAGCTCAAATGCAATATATTCAAAAAGCGTTAAATTACGTTAGTGCAACCTTAGATACCAAATATAAATATGTGCCGGTTTTCAAATTAGATAATCATATGATGACGGCTGAGTTTTTTACCGAAAATGAAAATGGTCAACCAACTGAAATTTGTATAGATAATGGTAACTATCACGAAACCAATGACATTTATCAAAATTTAAAACTAGCAATTACACAAGCCTATTTAGATTTTAATAGCGTTGATAGTTTTAATAAAAATATTATTGAAAATCCACGTTTACTATTTAAGTGGTTAATTAGTAAAGCTAGTTCTGTAAAAAGTAAAAAAACTATTCAGTCTGAATTGATCAACGTTAAATTTTTTGATAACAGCAAACTATTAGAATTTATGGACGTTTCTAATTACGCTGCCTTTGATTTTGTTAGCTTATTGAGAGTGATGAAATAGTATATTTAATACACATTTTATACTTTGTATACATGTATACAAAGTATAATTGTTGATTTAATAGCATTTTCTAAACTTATAAGTATATTAATGTATACATAATTTACCAAGTATACTTTATATTAAAACTCAAAAACACTTTATTAATATTTAAATTAATAAGGTGCTTTTTATATATGAGCTTAAACACATATGTTATAATTTACATAACAACTTAAGGAGGTTAAATCACTATGCCTAACTTTGCGCTAGTTACTACCCTTTTTGTCGGTGTAAATTTAGACTTTTTTATAGTATTACTCGTTTTACTACAAAAATATAAATTTAAAGATACTTTGCTTGGTTATGAACTTGGCATGTTAATAATCTTAATGGTTAGTGCTTTGGCCGGTCAATTTATTCAATCCATTGTGCCAGACTGGTCGATTGGTTTTTTAGGATTAGTTCCCATCTTTTTTGGTATTAAAGGAGAAGGTGATGCCGATGAAGAAATGCATGCTAAATCTAAAATTGGTATTTTATCGGTCATGTTAATGTATGTAGTAAGTTGTGGAGCGGACAACATTGCAGCATATTTACCAGTGTTAGCTACTATGCAAACTCATGCTGTATTTATAACAGCAATTTACTTCGTTATCCTTACCTTTATTAGTATTTCAATCGCATACTTTTTCGGTAAACTGCCCATCATAAAGAAAGTATTTAACACTTGCGGTGAAACATTAACTCGCTTAATCTACATCGCTATTGGTATTTTCGTAATGATTGATACTGGGTTGATTAGTCATTTTATTCATTAAAAAAAAGGAATCAAAATTAAAAATTTTGATTCCTTTTTTGCAAAACATTTTCCAACACTTTATATACAATTATTGAATATTATTCAACATTTGATTAAACATATCACGCTGACGATCGGTTAATTTATTATTAATATAGTCATCCATTAGATCATTTAAAATATCATTAAATGAAGTGTGGACATGACCAGTTTCTTTGGGGAAAAAGAAATATAATAGTTTTAATTTTTCAACAGTTTCGTTACTAACTCGTTGAGTAGTATTGATAGGTGTTTTTTTAGACTTAGCATTTGCATTATTATTGCTATCATCAGCCAACACATCACTAATACTCCCAAAGTCATTATTTCCAGAAATGTTAACTTGTTTTTCTTTTAACTTAGATTTATGTTTTAAAATCGGTTGCAATTTATTATTTTCTTCAGTCATACAAACTACCTCTTAATTTAATTGTTGTTCATGGGCATCTAGCTCAGTTAAAACATCGTCAAACAAGTCATGGGCACGTTTATCCCATTGATCAGGTTGACCGGTATAAGTCGTATTGAGCGTAATACCTTCAGAATCATATGCTTTCAAACGTTCTTGATGCTTTACAATCGTATGTAACACATTATCGCCATACATATCACGAGCATCATCTAATATTTTTTCATCAACACGGCCACCAGGACGTAACATACAAGGTAAAATACCCAGAATATCAATATTAATATCATAATTGTCAATTAAATATTGCATGTAGTTAATGTATGTTTTGGCACCATCTAAACTAAGTTCTTGCGTTTGCAAAATAATGATACAGTAATCAGCTGACACCATGGCATTATCAGAAAAGTCACTAATGGTAGGTGGAACATCCAAATAAATGGCATCATATTTAGCTTTAAGGGGTTCAATTAAAGTTCTTAAATAACTAATTTGTTTTGTGTTATCATCAGGGAATTTCTTCATTAATATTTTTGGTAAATCTTTAAATTGAGTATTAGCGGCAATTAAATCCAGATTGGGCAAAATAGGGGTAATTTGATTCTCTAAGTTACCTTCGATAAATCCGTTAGTAATCGTTTTATCAATGCTAGTTAGATTTCCAGTTTTAGCTAACACACTGGTAGCATTTCCTTGGGGATCTAAATCAATTACTAAAGTTTTACGATTTTTTCTAACCGCTGAAATATAAGATAGCATGGTAACCGTTTTAGTCTTACCTACGCCACCTTTAAAATTTCCGACTACATATGTTTTTCCCAATGCGATCACACTCCATTTGTATTTATACCTATATGATATGCTTATTTGTAAACTCTATCAAGTGTATACGATATAAAATGTTTATTTTGTATACAAACTTATAAAATGCCTTAAAATAACGATGGTTAAATATACAATGTATACATTGTATATTTAGTACCTTTTCTATACTTTGTTTATTTGTAGATTATGCATATTTAGTATTCAAATTAGCATAATAAAAGGACATTAATTAAAATGCCCTTCATAATTATTTAAGTAAGTCATTGTATTTATCAGTATGTTCAAAAAATTTAATTGCGTATGAACACACTGGTAATATTTTAAAATGATTATCCTGTGCGTACTGCACAACCTTTAACATTAATTGTTTGGCAATCCCTTGACCACGATAAGCATCATTTACTAAAGTATGATTAATTGAAACAATTCCATCATCTACTGTAAAAGTAACTTCGGCCACTAGTTGATTATCTATTTTCTTATAAAAGGTTCCTGGTTCGTAAGTAAAGTCCATGATTAATCCCTCCACAATTTAAGTAGCTATATTATAGAAGAAAAAAGCTTAGAAATAAATTTCTAAGCTTTTTATTTATTCTTTTTACTTACATCACGTGCTTCTAAGGTATTAGCTTGTAGGTTGATTGCTTCACGTTCATTTTTAGTTAAACTTTCTAAATACGCTGCCAGTGCAATTTCAATTGCATCTTTTTGATTTTCTGCTAAACCAGTTAAAGCAATGGCTTGTAACTTATTGCGAATATGGTTGTTAATCTTCAAGTTCGTATTAAAAGTAACTGAAGTAACATTCTTATTTTTAGGATTATTCTTATCTTTTTTAGCATCAGCTTTTTTATTAAAATCATTGATACTAGCTTGATTTTTAGGTTTAATGTCGCGATTAGACCTTACTAAACTACTCATTTTCCATCACTCCAATTCTTTCGATTAATTCTTTCACTACCTTATCATAGATAGCAAATACTCGACGATCAAACATCGTATCACTAGTAATTCCAGTTAATCCAAAACGTTTGATACGTTGCATGTAATGAATTTTGGTAGAGAAAATATTGCTATCGCCAAATTCATCAAAAGCAGCTTGCATCGCTACTTCATCCACTGGAGCTGACGCTTGCATCAATACTGCTAAAATTCCAATTACATCTAGACGTGGAGCTTTATATGTATCGATAACTTGCGTTTGAATATATTCAATGTAGGCTTTAGCACCTTCAAATGAATGCTCATGTGTTTGCATGATTACTAAACAATAATCACTCGCATATAAAGCTGAATCAGTAATTAATGAAATAGTAGGGGGGGTATCAATAATTACATAATCGTAGTTACTCTTTATTTTTACTAACAGTTCATTAAAAGCACGTACTCGTTCATTATAATCTGTGTATTTTTCCATGTATCGAGGAAATAATGAAAAATCCGGTGCTGATGCTAATAAATCTAAATTATCTTTAATATTTACTAACGATTGAGATAAATCTTCATTTTCAATTGACACCATTAAAGAATTATCAACGTGACTAACTTTGCCGTCAATGTTGGCTTTAGTATTTAATAAAATATTCGTAGCATTTCCTTGCGGATCCAAATCAGCAATTAAAACTTTTTTATTCATTTTACTTAATTCATAACCAACTAATGTAGCATTGGATGTTTTTCCTACGCCACCCTTAAAATTTCCAAAAGTAATAACTTGAGTCATAAAATTAACCCCTTTTTTAATAAAATCACTAATATCTTTAGTTAATATTATAACAATAAAAAATTATTTTTTGTAGTGCTGTAGTGCCATAGTGCTGTAGTGCCATAGTGCTGTAGTGCCATAGTGCTGTAGTGCTGGCACTATGTAGTGCTGTAGTGCTGTAGTGCTAATAAAATAAACTTAGGTGGTGCTAGAAACGTTGATTTAAAAGGATTAAAAATCAAAAAAAGTAGTGCTGTAGTGCTGGCACTATGTAGTGCTGTAGTGCTGTAGTGCTGGCACTATGTAGTGCTGTAGTGCTGTAGTGCCGCTTGCCAAAACGTATTGACTTTGCCGAAATTAAGTAATAGGATTAATGCATAAACAAAAAGCGCTGAACCAATTTGGCCCAACGCTTAAAAAATAAAATACATAGCAAAGAAAAAAGAGCGTTGATTAATAATTACTGGTAATAATTATTAATCAGCTTACAAGTACCATACTACTTGCTCGCCTTACGCTCTTATCATTTACTATTTAGTTAATGTTAGTGACATCTGTTACTAACTATTCAACTACCATTATAGTAGATAATAAGAGATTTTTCAATATATTACATAATATTTTGAAGGCAGCAAGTCGAAATCTTGTTGCCTTTTTTCTATCTATAAATAGGGGAGATAGAAATATGAATCAATTTGTACAGCTAAACGTTAACATCTTAAAGAATAAAGATCTTAACTCAGACGAAAAAATAACATTATCTTTAATCTTGGATCGCATGAAATCATCAATGCAACGTCGAAGTTTTTATGATAGTCAAAAACAGGCATACTATGTAGTATATCCGGTTAAGGAACTTATGGACATCTTGAATGTAGGTAAAAATACAGTCGTTAAAATTCTTAAAAAATTAGAGTATTTAAGTTTGATTGTTAAAAAAAGAAGCTTTAATCGAGCTACGCGTATTTTCATTGCTCCAGCATTGATGGAAACAGAAATAGTTGATACTTCTGCAAGTTTAGATAATAAACCTGCAGAATCCCAAAAAGTAAACTTTAATCAAAAAATAAATCAAAATCTACATAGTAATACAGTTAATACAGGCAATGATGTACAAACAACACCTGTCGTGGATCGTGTACAACAGTGGGCTAAAGCTACCAAACAAAAAGTTGGCTTAACTTTCACCAGCATTCAAGCTATTCAAAAGTTCTGTAAGAACAACGTGGAAAAATGTAAGCAGGTAGTCCGTCTAATTTTAAACGCTAGAAATAGCGTTGCCAAAGCTAACCGTTTAGTGAAACAACCAGTCGCTCAATTTGAAAGTAATCAAAATATCATCAATGGACTAGCACAACAGCTAGATCATATCTTTTCCTATGCGGTTAAACTACCACAAAGTAACTATGCAGGGTATGTAACCAATGCTTTGAAGGCTTACTTTACGGTTGCTTTTGGATTGGAAACTAAACCAGTAGTAGTTAAACCAACTGTTAAAGCTACTAAGTTCAATGATGGTAAAAAACACATCCATGAAGAATTGCCAGAATGGGCACAAGATGGATATGAGTTTAAAGAGGATGAAAGTGTTGATATGAGTAAGAAAGCTAAGTTAGAATCTATGCTTGCGGATATGTAAAATTAGATAAAAAATTAAAGGACTCATTAGATTCTACTGACTGGAAATGGTTAAAAAACGTCTCAATAGATGAAGATAGGTGTAGTTATCATATTGATAATAATATCTACTATTTAACGAAAATCTAGATATTAGTGTTGCTACGGTTTCATCATCTGTATATAATACGAAAACACAAAATGATTCATATAGTGTAAAGGTGGACAGCAATAATACAACTATTGTGTATAAAAGCAAATTAGGAGCTTATATAGGAGAAATAAATCTTACTTCAAATAAAATTCAAAACGTAAAAGCTGACGCTTCAATACATGGAAACTTAAATAACAAACTAAGAGAGACATAGAAATTTCTAATGGGAATACTAGCCCTTTTAATATTTTCACATATTATCCAGGACAGGAGAACGGACATCACTATAATGCTGGAGTTCATGTTCAATGTAACGATTTCAACGGACCAAACAATACATCTCATTATTACTGGTCACACCCATTTAAAGCTGCAAGAAACTTTATTAATAGTGATTTTGAATACCATCAGATTGAGTATGGATGCTAAATGAATTGAAACAAGAAGTGCCACGGATTAAGAAGTAGTCATCCTGTTAATTGTTCTTCATTTGACAGCATATGTTCTCATACTAATTTGTCTATTAGACTATGGTGGAGGGAATAATAAAAATCTTCCTCTTAATTAAAAATAAGAGGAAGGTTTTTATTCACGAGTATATTAAAGCAGTTACTAAAGCAGTTAGTATAACCAATATAACTATAAATAAAGTTATATATATGGGTCTAAGTATACTTTTGAATAAAGCTAGAATAAAAGTTAATATTAAAGCATAAGTAATCATCAATAAAATAGTATACATCTCCAGACTGTATTTTTATCAATTTAAAATATTATAACGCGCTTTAAATATTATTTCTGAATATATACTGATAAGTTGAATAAATAGTATTATAGTTTTTAAATTTTATTTTTATATTTCTTTTTCTATAATCTTGATTATTTCTTTTAGCTCTTCAAAATCGTCTTTTGTAGCCTGCTTTTTAACAAAATTACGGCTAGTGGAGCGTTTAAGCAGGCAATATTTAAACAAACGATCACTTGTCAATATCTTCATTCGTAAGTTGGTAACTAATGAAGATATTGAAGAACTATCTAAATTAATTGAGGAGCGAAAGAATGTTGGGAAAGAAGGGCGATACTGGACATAGTGGCTTAAGTATTGGATTGATTCTAGGTCTGATAGTGGGTTACATTATTTATATTTGTACAAATGAAATGATTTTTTTATCTACAGGCTTAGCTCTGGAAATTTCTATGGGAGTGTCATTAGATCAAAATAAAAAAAGCTAAATGGGAATTTATGCTAAATAATATTTACTTAGATTGGTCTTTACTATAGTCAGTTATCCTAGTTATTCTAATATTATTATTTTTTTCTCTTATTCCATAAATGCCAATTTCTCTCTTATTCAAAGAAGCAACATAATACAAAACATTTCCTCCACCTTGATTATCAGTTATGTTGCTTAGACTGTCTTTACTATTTTTTCTAATATAATTAAATAAATTATTGTTCTTACATACTTTCTTTAACTGTTGGTCTTTATTTTTTATCTGATTAAATTTTGTATCTATAAATACGTTTTCTGTATCGGGATTTTTAATAATAAGAAATAGTATTGCTGTTGTTATTAACACAATTATTATAATCACAATCTTCTTTTTCATATATATCCGATCCTTTTTATGTTCAATTATTATTAAATCAAAATTCTATTTATCATAGATTATACTTATAGTACTAAAAAATTAAAAAATAACTTAATAAACCAAATAATTTTTTTGCTACTACACTATTTATTTTTATATAAAAAGACAATTGCAATCAAAATGCAACCGTCTTTCTAAATTAATTTATATGATTGTTAACTAGGGCATTAACTTTATTCTTAGATCTAAGGAGTAAAAATGTAAATAATACAAATAAAACATCTAGAGTATATAATGCATAGTTATTATCAAAAATAGTGTTTAAAATAAACACAGAAAAATCTGTAAAAAAGTGTATAAACATAACTAAAAATATATTTTTAGTTCTAATGTATATTGCGGAAACTATACAGCCAAATGCAGTTGCATCTATTATTTGTGTAATAGTATTTGCAAATGAAGGTTAAGATGTATGATGAAGATTTATCTTTGATTGAAATATTGTTTATTCCGAAAATTACCTTTTGTTTTAACCAAAGTTTGTTAATTAAGATTAATAAACCTAAAGAAAAGATGTATCTAGATGCAACAGATAACGCTTCATTATCTCTGAATACTATTGAAAATGTAATAGCAAAGAACAATGATATTATAATTTGCAAAAAGTAAAAAGACAAAATACTAAAAATAGAGTTTTTTTTTCAAGTTGTACAAACCTTCTTTCATTTATTAATCATTATGGTAACATAACTTTGTTAAAAAATAAGTTAATATATTTAAAAAACACAATTTACAAATTGACATTTTCTGAATAATTGTATTTAAGCCAAGTTATTAATAATAATTAATTTATGCTTATTGAATATCAAAATAAAAAGTACCTATCTAGCTGTTAACATAGCTAGTAGGTACTTTTTATTTTTTAAATATGATATTTAGTAAATTTTCCACAATAAACAATATAATTATGTCGGCAATAGCAATTATAATCGATGAAATATTATGTTGAATACCTAATAATACAGAGAAGAAAACAACTAAGAACGTAATTACTAGTGATAGGATATTTTTTATTAATTGGTTGTTCATTTTATCACCATCCAATATATTCAGCGCTGTGACAATAATATTTAAATGTTTTAATAATTGAAGAAAAATAATTTATCATTTTTATTTATTGAACTTAAATATACAATCCATAATATTATATACTATGTTATACATATAAAAATAATACTTGAAATTGGACTTAGAAAGAATGCTAATAAGCACCATATAGGATATATAAACCATTCATATTTTGTAAAAAAATCAATAATTTGTCTTTTACTCTTACTTATCAATTTAATCATCACTTTTCTTGCGTATATTATTTATCTAAGCTAGCTTAATTTTAACATCATCTTATATACATATCAAAACAGACAACTTATTTAACTAAAAAAGTATAAATTTATAGAAAAGAGTTAGTATTATAAAAGAGAGGTGAAAATTTGAAGAATTTTAAATAAAAATGGCTTTAGACAATAAAACTAAGGTATATAAAATATCTTAATCTTACTTCTTCAATATATTAGATGAAAAAACAAATGTTAGCACTGATTATTTCTGTTATAGCTTTCATAATATCTATTATTTCATTAATAATTGTTTTTAAAAGGGTGATTTGAATGGAGTTGTCATAATAATGCAAAAATGATAACAAAAATTGGGACGAGAAAAATAAGGATTAAAAAATATACATTATTAGACGTTCTACAGTTAAAAAATTCATTTGTAAATTTGCAATTGATGAATATATATTAAAAATAATTAAGGAGAGAGAAGCTAATGATTAATAAAAGTGATAACTTCTTAGTTTATCCAGTTATTCTGCATCCAGAATTAGAAGGCGGATATTCGGTTGAAGTTCCAGATATTAACGGTGGATCATGGACTCAAGGTGAAACAGTAGAGGAAAGTTTATACATGGCTCGTGATTTAATTGGCATTAACTTAATTGATTGTATCGAATATCCTAAATTTACACCAATTAAAGATATTAAAGTAGCCAAAAATGATATTATAACGGTCGTAGATATTGATATAAATAAATATCGCAGATCTACTGCTAAGACTGTTAGAAAAAATGTGTCTTTACCTGAATATCTAGTAGAGATAGGGAAAAAACAGGGTATTAATTTCTCTGATGTACTAACTAAAGCACTGGAAGAAAAGCTTTTGTAAAAATTAGTTAGATAGATAAATGCAATGAAAAATTATATATACAAAAAAGCACTCACCTTGAGTGCTTTTACTATTTTCTAAATTTAGCTACGATTATTATCGACAACATACATTGAATAAGTGTAAATGCTAAATGAATATAGAAATGATAATTGTAAAAATACGATGATATAAATTCCGATAACAAGCCTGTTGCAAAAAGCATTATTAATAAGTATATAAATAGTTTTGAACCTTTCATATTAAATTAACTCCTTGATTTTTTGATAAAATTATTTTATTGATTTGTAAGACATTACTTATTTAATCTGATTGTATGATACTTAATATAAAAAAACAATTTTTATAAGTCCAAACCTTTTAACTGCAATTGAAGTCCTTTACTTTTTGTTATCAATCAATTATATTATTATAAATAATTTAGGAGAAAAAATTGATGGGAAATAAAAAAAGAGAAAACAATGATGGTTTAGCTATTGGAATCGGCATAGGTATTACATTTGGTCCTGCAATGGGGTTGCTTTTCAAAGACCCGGCTACTGGAGTTTCTCTGGGACTGCCATTAGGTGTAGTATTAGGTTTATGTTTAAATCGAAACAAAAAAGACTAGTAACTCAAATGAGTGACTGGTCCTTTTTCTTATGTTTCAGCATATAATAATTTTTCAGATATGTTGATATGAATGCGTACCTATTCGTTTACGTTATGCTTTAATGAGTTTATTTCTGCTAATATTTTTTGATTATCTTTATCTATTTTATCAAGCCGTTTGTTAATGCTATCATATTCTCTTTCATCATCTTCATTTTCAAAGTATGAGGTTATAGCGCTAGTTAGCATTCCAATAATCCCTATACCTGTAAACATTAATATAATGGCTGCAAATTTCCCCCAAGGTGTTTGAGGCGATATATCTCCATATCCTACGGTAGTGGTAGTAGTTATTGACCACCAGATTGCTTCACCAAAATTGACGTTTTCCGCTAACGAATAAAACATAGATGCTACTACTATTAAAATTATGCTTGCCAATAACGTCCAAATCAATCCATTTGTATTCAAAAACTTTTTAACATTCTTTTGGAACTTGCCCAGGACACCTATAAATCTGAAGATTCTTAAAAGTTTAAATAATCTAAACAATCTTGATATTCTAACTATTCGGAATAAAGAGAATATACTGTCAAATGGGATTATAGTATATTAAATATGTTTCTTTGGAAAAAGTTTCAATGGATGATACAATTCACACATACGTAAATTATATGACTTGTGATGATTTTACAAAATAATTATAGTTAGAAGGGAACCAATGAATTTTATATTAAAAATAATTGTTGTCTACATAAACTTAATAACTTCCTATTATCTTTTCTTTTCGTTGGCTAATTTTATGCCCACGAATAATATTCAACATAGAATTGTAAACTCGCTATTTTTAATACTTTTATTCATGTTATTACAGTGCTTTTGCATATTTTTAAAGAACGATAATCTAATTTTATTTACAGTAAAGGAAATAGTTAATTTTATTACTTTGATAAGTGTACTTTACCTGCTGGTATTTAATACGGAGTTGTTTTTTTCTTTTATGCATATAGGTGCGATAAGTATTATTTCTTTTGGGTATAATTTATTGAAAAAATATAAAATATTGGGTTAAATATTTATTTGATGATGACACGCATATTTAATAATTTATGATTTGCAATCGTATTTTATCTTTTAAAATTAATCCATTTTCTAAAATTTCATTTGGATATAAGCACTTTTTATTAAAGAAATCACGTTCAACTGTAGTACATCTAAATCCCATTTTTTGATATAAATAAAGTTGTTCAAAACTTGTAGAACCAGTGCATATTTCTAGAAATTTGCATTTATTCTGAAATTCATCAATTACAAACTTTAACAATTTTGTTCCATAGTGCTTATTACGAAAATGTTCATCTATAGATAAATTCATTATTTCCATCGTTAATGGATTTGTCTTCATTACCACGATAATACCAATGTCTTGATTGTTAATCTTTAAAGAATAAGCATCGTAATTTTTTAAATATGTTGAGATACTCTTAAGCTAAGGGTCTGCTTCTAACATTAATTTGTGATGCTTTAATTTATAGCCGGTTATTCTTGAAATTTTTGAGTTCATATTTTTGTCCTTATTGTGTATATTTTTTATTTATTCTGATGATTTCCAAATAAATAAATTTATTTGGAAAAATATTATAGATAAATGTTTACTAACATTTGAAAAATCTAAAAAACCTAAACCACTCAAAGTGGCTTAGGCTTTTTTACATAATTAAAATCTTTTTACAACTTTATGCTCTGGACCAAACGATTTACTAAATTCATGGCTATGTCTCTTGAAATGATTACCTTCCATTGAACCCAAAACAGCATGAATATGTACATATTTTCCTTTAGGAGTTAGTGTGAATTTATCTCTTCCCCTTGCCCCAGGAGATGAATAAAGAAAAGTTTTTTGATTTGTTCTTTTCGTGACAGTAATCCCTAATTTATATCTGTCAGCTCCTTTATATGAAATTTCATTACTGTAGCCAGCCTTATCTAATAAATGAACAATTTCTTTATTAGATAAATAGTTATTGTTGGCAGATGCCGAGCCAGTTTGAACAAATACAAAAAAGCATGCAGTAAACATTGAAACAACTACTAATTTTATAATACTGAGTTTGTGAAACATATTACACCTCCAAATATTTTAGTGTTTATTATATATTATTTTTACACGCAATTCTAATGAGGTTTTATTTTCCAAAAATATCTATAATTAATAATTTTACATTTACTTATTTAATTATTAGGTTTATTATATTAAACGTTCGAACTTATATAATATTTTGGAGGAGAATGAACTCATGGGAAAAATTAAAAAAATATTTTCTGCAGTCCTTTTATCGTTAAGTGTCGTTACAGTTTTTAGCTTATTTACATCTACTTCAGCTAATGCCAGTTCTAAGAAACCGTTAAGTTTCGACTTTAGTCTGACTAAAAATTGTAATAAAAGATATGCTAGTGCTTTTAAACAAGCTATGAAGAATGTAAATAGTGAAAACAAATTAGTTGATTTTAATTTAGTTAGTTCTAAAAAGTCAAAAAGTAAAGTGGGTACATACCGTGCTAAAGATAATAAATGGGGATTAACTCCACCTTCTAAATTATTACTTAATAGAAAATATTGTGACAAATTAAGTAAAAAATATTTAGTATCATTTGCTATGCGTTTGCTGGTGGGTCAATTCATACAAGAAAATGATAAAGCATACAGTATTTTTACAAGTGAAAAACCTTTAGTTCACTTAACTCATTATGATGTTGATCAAATTAATAGTTATACTGGTATGGCAGTATTTTAAAATATTATTAATATAGAAAAGAGTCCTTTTAGGACTCTTTTTTATTACATGTATTTATTAATTAGTAGGAGGTTTTTTAAATTAGAACAAAAATAATAAATGCATTAATCATTATGATAAATGTATTTTATATGTTTACTTGTATTTTTCCTATATTTATTATGCTAGACGAAAATTTTTATTATACTCATAGTAAGCTGATCAGTATTGCTACAATCAATAGCTCAGCTAGTCTAATAGCTTTTTCCATAATACTAATGGTTGTTTTTAAAAACATGAAAGTAAAGACTATTTTTGCGATTGCAACGATACTATTTTTGATACTTACGTTATCCTTGAATAATGATCCAAGCATGACGACTATATATTCTTTTCCAATGTATTCGTATGGACTTTACATAATTATGTTTGGTATAAATAAAGTGTTTTATTAAGTTTTTGCATTAATGAAATGATATAAATGACTAAAAAAGCTGTACATATTAAACAATAATTATGCTTAATATATACAGCTTTTTATCAACTTTTTTAGAATGCTAAAATCATTTTATATTAAATTAGTATTTAATTCTAGCTGAGTAATTATGTCCATTGATTTGGTTTACATTAACCCAATAATTTAAAGTCATGTTTTTGAAATTGCTCAATGGCAAACGTTTATTAGAAACAAAGGTTACATTACCATCTTGTTCAGCACTAATGCCGATATTATTGTAAGCACTATTACGTTTCCATTCGAAACGTAACTTGTTCCCCTTAGAATCTAGTAGATAGTTTTCATGCGATGTGTCGAAGAAATAAATATTTTGATTAAAATCAGATTGAGCATTATTACGCATAAGTAGTTTAAGATTTACAGCAGTTTTAATACCATATTTTCCACTCATTTTATAATAAGTAATTCCCTTTAAAAAGATTTCATGATTGGATAAGTTGCTAGTATCTGATTTATCAGCAATTTCTCGATTATATGATTTATATTTTTTATAGTTATATGCTATCGAAAAATTGTTTCCCTGACCGTTTTGCAATGTTACCTTTGATGCCTTCTTAGCATGTATTGGACTTACTGAGCCACTATATGTAAAAAACATAATTATAGCAATAATACCTAAAGCTAGTTTCTTATAGTTTATTTTTGACATATTGTTCCCTCCTTAATATTTAATGTTAAATTAAAAGTTATATTAACACAATCATTTTTTTATAAACTATGATTGTTATAATAAATATAATTTGTTTAAAAAGGGGGGGAAGCATAATGAAAAATCATAAAATAGTTTTAACTTTGCTGACGTGTTTATTAGCGATGATGCTAATTAATATCAATGCTAATGCTTCGGGTTATGAATATCGAAAATTAGCCAATAAATCCGCAGTTACTACTAAATCAGTAAAAGTTTTTCGTGGAACGGCTGTTAACTGTGAAGCTAATAATAAGTTTAAATACATTGGTCACATCAAAATTGGTTCGCATATCAAGGTATCACAATATTTTATGTCTACTGGTGGTTGGATAGTTAAGAGTTCAAAGTATAGAGCATCCGGTTCGCATTTCTATATTGTCAATACTGATAAAGCCCATTGGTTTAAATAGTAAAAAAAGAACTGCATTTAATGCAGTTCCTTTTTTACTTACTTTATAAATAATAATGATTTAATTTATCTATATATTTTTTACTAGTTCGATGCATTAACGCCACTTTTTGGTTATCACCCTTATTTCTAATCGAAATATATTCTTTACCATTTTTATGAATTAATTTTACAAAGGCAGTCATACTTGCAATGGTTAAATTTTGTCGACTGATAACTTCAAAATAATTCTTCTTAATAGTTTTATATTTAGCTCTGGAAACTTGAGTAACTGCTTGGTCTGACATACAAACTTTGCGGCCGTTAATGATACCAATACCATGTTCTTCGCCAGTAATTCTACTTTTGGTAATAGTTACTGAGTAGTATGCTTTATTTTTATGATCCTTAGACCAGTTATTAGTAATCCAACAACCTCTAATTACTTTTGGGGTACCATCGGTACATTTACTAGCAGCATTAGCATTTTGATTGAATAAACAAAACAATCCTAAAATGACGGCCACTGATAATATATATTTTTTTATCATAAGTGCTCCTTTATATTATTGGTATTACCAACCAAATGATTTTTGTAGTTTTCTTACTTTAATACCATTTTGATACATTAACCCTTTTTTATCACCAATTCTAAAATATGCTTTTTTATTCATTTTTTGAGTTTTGATGATGCTGTTGCCCTTAAGACTAATCTTAATATCAGCGACTTTATCAACTGAAGTTTTAGTTCGTAATAAGTATTTATTACCTATTTTTTGATATTGTACTTTGTAAAATAGTGGATGGTTTCCACCGTTATGGAACATACTGTCTATCGTACATTTATTATCTGTAAATTCGATAAAATGGAATGTTTTATTACATTTTTGTGGATTCTTGCTAGAGTAATAAGTTTTATTTCTCAATACGTTTGGTACGCCATGATGCCAACTACTATTGGCACTAACAACACTACCACCAATAAAAATCATGGTAATTGCCATAAAAATAACAACTAAGCTTTGTTTAATTTTTTTCATTATAAGAACTCCTCCTTGTTAATTGTTTTAACATAAAATAATAATCACCACAACATAATTTTTGTTTTATGATTATAAGTAAATCCATATCGTAATTTTCTAATTTACATAAAAGTGTTATTATATGTGCATAACTTTAAGGAGTGATTTTTTGAAGAAACATATTATTTATGGAGCCTTAATTAGTTCATTGTTTTCAGTTTCATTGTTACCTTTGAACGCACAAGCTCATACGCATAAACATTTAACTAAGCATGTCACAATTACTAAACGTCATCATGCCAAGCATAAAAAACAACATGTAGTGATACATACCAAAAATCAACACAATAGTTTGCCTGCTGGATCAATGAGATATAATGATAATTCTAGTTTTGGTTATGGTTCAAAACCTATAGCAACTGAAAATGCATCGGATACTATTAATATTCCAACTGGATTTCCATTTTACTTTCAAGATGGCAAAATAGTTATGCAGAATAATTTTAACAATGCATTTACTCAAATGAGTTATAAAATCAATAAGTTCAGTCCTAATACTAATGATTTAAAAGAAAAAGTTAATCTAAACAACGTTACTAAAGCTCAACAATATGAAATGTCTAAATATGCAGCTGATTTAATTAATTCGGTAAGGCATAAATTATCCAACAACGTTAGTTATACAGCTGATTTGAGTGTTGATGACCAAGCCATGAACATGGCTAATGATATTATACAAAAATACAATGCAGACAAATGGAGCATTATGTCTAAAAACGGTCATGATGTCAAAGCCATTAATGAAGTTGCCAAGAACTACGGGCTATTATATTCAGATAACTACAGTACCGTTGATGATCAACAATATTATGAAGATGCAGCCACTTCTGAATTAACTACTAACACAACAATGGCTAACATTAAGCAAAATATTTACGAAGCTATTTGTGCTATGTTATTTGATGATGCTGATTCTAATTGGGGACATGCTGAAAATCTTCTTTCTAGTGACGAATTAAACGAGCAATTTGAACATTTTAGTGTTGCAATTGATGACTTAAAGCAAATTCATTTCGAAACTATTCCATACTCTTATACACAGGGGTATCAAAATAGTTATGATGACTACGATTAATTAAAAATAAATAAATAATTATATAAATTAGGTGTATACTTATTAAGTAATTACATATGATTTTATAGGAGGACTTTTAATGAGAATCAAAAAAAGCTTAACCATTGTTTCTTGTGGATTAATGTTAGGAATGGGATTTAGCCAAGTATTGCCATCCTTAAATGAGAGCGTAATTGCTAAAGCCGCTGTAAATAAGAAAATAAGTGCTAAACAATTTTATAATGATATTAACGCCGGCATGATTGCTGTTGAAAAATCCAACAGTGTTGCCTATGGAATATCTGATATAAATTATATGAAAACTAGCGGATTAAATGCTTACAGGGGATATACATCATTCTCAGAATTTTTACAAGATTATGAAATTTATAATGGTGGTTCACATAGTTACGATGCCGTTAAATACTTGTATCATCATTTTTATAGTAGATTTGATAGTAGCACTCAAAAAGTGTTGAAAAATGATTACAATAATTCTAATGTTCAAGATTTTGAATCATTATCAAAAGATTTGGCTGCTGCTATTGTAGATTGGAGTAATAAGTATGCTGGTATTGCTCCAGCCAAAAGTCACGTTCATGCATCTAAACAATCTTTAAATCATGCTCGTTCAGTATATATGAATGCAAAGAAGAAATACTCAGCTCATCATTCTCAAAGCAACAAATCAAAACTAGATAAAGCCAAGTACAATTTAAGTGTTGCTAATGCTAAATACAAAGCTTTAGTTCATTAAAAAAGAAGCAGTGATATCACTGCTTCTTTTTTTAATGTTATAATCGAGGCAATAAATTAAAGGGGAAGCGGTTATGCATTATGCAAACAGATGATTACAGAAAGACACCCAAACTAGTTATTGTTAATTATGTCTTTTTAATATTGAGTTGTATTCCAGGGATTGGGACTTTATTAAACTTGATAGGTATTATAGACTTGATTGTGCTTATTCTAAGCGCATTAATTTTGGCACGTCGAGTTGTTCAATCTAAAACGGCCACTTATTTAGCTATTATCGGTAGCGCCATTCATTTTATTATCTCAGTTACGACAGCGGTAATGTTTGCTTATATTTTTTGGAAAGATCTGAACAACAACGGATCTACAATCGATACGGTATATCCAAATAATCAACTTGTTGGATCACTGATGCTTTTGATTACGGTATGTGCTTGGTTGATTAGAGTCATTGCAGCAGTGTTATATACTAATGATATTTTTAGTAAAAATAAATCAGTATAATGTGAGGGAAATGTTTTGAACTCGTTAGGTCGAAAACTTAATAAAATTCGTTCAGAAAAAGGCATTGAAATCGCAGATGTGGCTAAGGCATTGAAGATTTCTAGTAAAAGAATTGAAAAAATTGAAAAAGGATATATTGATCCACAATTTGTAGATGTTTTGAAACTAACTAGTTATTATAAAGTTTCGTTAGGTGATTTTTATCAACATGATACTTTAGTTAAAAAAACGGATAATTTATTTTGGGTGAATTTCTTAGGGCTAATACTTATGACAATAATTCTGATTATGGATGATCCATTATATAACTGGTTAGAATTCTTTTATGCTATTGGTTGCTTTAACTATGTAATGTTTTTCTTGGAAATTAGTAAAAAATATAAGATTGATAACCCAATTCAACGTAAACTAGGTAAAGTTTTTAGTAGAATTATCATTGGTATACTTCTGATTATATTTTTAAGCTTATCTGTATTTCGTTTATATCAAGCATTTGTAATTAGACCTTATTTCACGATTATATTTTTAATTTTATTAGTTTTAATGTTATTTTTATGGAATTTTAGTTATAAAAAAATGAAAATTAAATTTTAAAAATCATAAATTAATAAAGAATAGTTATTATTTAAATATTTACTTTTCTGATACTTTTGACTTTTAATAAAAATAAATCTACATTCAATAAATATATTTATTGAATGTAGATTTATTTGTTGGGAAATTATATTTTTAATTTAGTTTTTCATCTACATTTATTGTTTTTGTAGCGTAGTTAATTAATTTTTAATGTTTTTATAATAATATAATTAACTATCAATAAAGCATGTTTTTAAATTTTTTTATAGTTTATAAATTAATATCCGTAACAGTAGTAATAATGAAGTTTTATTGTTAAAATGTAACTATGAGTATACGAGGAATATGCCCTTATTGATTATTATAAAATAACATTTTTATAATTGAGGAGGAGAATTTATGAAAAATAACGATTTTTCAGATTTGGATTTAAAAAAAGTTTCACAAGAAGAACCTGAAAAAAACCTAAACAAAAAAGGCTTTGCTTCTGCCGATGTTGTTGAATTGGGTGCAACTAGTGGTTTTTTTGGAACTAGTTCATGGCACGTTGATGAAGAAGGAACTCTTCATTTTTCAGAAGGTAATTTTAAAAACGTACAGTTAAAAACTGATAATTTAAACAATCTTAAAAACATTACACCTTGGAGTGGTAGAAACTACATAAAGAGGATTGTTTTCGATGGTCCTATTAAATTTTCTAGCATATCTGTTGGAATTTTTTCTAATTTGCCTAATTTGACTGAAATAGAAAATTTAGAATTATTAGATATATCTGATGTCGAAGATTTAAGTTACATGTTTTCTGGTGATCATAAGTTATCCAGTGTTAAAGGTACTTCTGATTGGAGTACTTCAAACGTTAAAAACTTAAGCGGAATTTTTAAAGACTGTTTTAATTTATCGAATATAGATATTTTGAATTGGGATACATCATTTGTAGAAAATATGTCTGATATGTTTAAGAATGCAAAAAAATTGGACAAAATCGATTTATCTAATTTTAACACATACAACGTAAAAAACATGTCTGGTATGTTTCATGGTACTAATTTTAGCGAAATTGATATTTCGAATTTTGATACTTCTAATGTAACTAATATGTCATATATGTTTAGTGATAATGATCAACTTATGAGCTTGGATTTATCTAATTTTAATACTTCTAGTGTATTAAATATGAAGTCAATGTTCGATGGTGATACAAAGCTTAAAAGTATTAATGTATCCAATTTTTCAACCTCTCTAGTTAGCGATATGTCTGGTATGTTTAATGAAACAAATAACTTACTTAGCTTAGATGTGTCAGGTTTTGATACATCCAGAGTAACTAACATGTCTAAGATGTTTAATAAATCTAAATCTATTTACAATGATCCAGGAGTTTCTTCATTTAATACAATGAATGTCGTAGATATGTCTGAAATGTTTAGTTTTACTAAAAACTTAGATTCAATGGACTTATCTCAATGGAACGTAAGTAATTTAAGAAATGCTTATTCTATGTTTTATGGTACTGGGCTAAGAAATTTAAATTTAAAGGGTTGGTCCGTAAAAAATTGTAATGTAGAAAATATGTTTGCAGATGCCTCTTCACTTGAGTCTCTTGATTTATCCGGGTTTAGAATAAATGGTTCAGATGCCAATATGCTAAATATGTTGAATGGTCTCAGAAGTATAAATCAAATAACTTTAGGAAGTGATTTTAAATTTATTGTCAGTTCAGAACAGAATGGTCTTCTAACGGCTGGATTTGAAAACTCTTCTAATCATTTTTGGATAGCCATTAATGGTGGAACTAGAGAAAATCCTAAGGGAGAGAGAATTTATACTGGTAAATCTCTTGCTTATGGATATGATGGCAATACAATGTCTGATACTTATATTAAATTTCCAATTAATAGGACAATTTTTAATGTTTATCCAGAAGTTACTTTGGAAAAGGGAAGCTCATGGAGTTTAGACTACGGAATTATCAATGCTTACAGAAGTGATGGTTCTTCGGTTAGTACTAGAGAAATGAATATATCAGGTTCTGTAGATACTAGCAACGTTGGTAAATATAATGTTACTTATTCTTTCTCTGATTACTCTAATGGTGCAGGTGATGATGGTAATCTTGAACAAATATTCAAAAAGACAGTAATATTCAACGTAGTTCCATCTACAAAAGAAAAACAGAATGATTCTATACAAATTTTAAACAAAGAGTCTGCTAAAGTTAAGGAAATAATAAAAGAAGATACAACATTAACTAGTATAGAAAAGCAGCAACAATATGAGTCTGTAGATATAACTTTAAATTCATATATAAGTAAAATTTATAATGTTTTTACAACTGATGAAATAAATAAACTTTGTGAACTAGGTAAAGTTACTATAAATAATCAACATGAACCTGGTGAAAGTATAAGTGATCAAAAATCAAATGCAGAAAGTTTTATAAATAGAGCAGTAAAAAGTGTTAGCTATGAAATTAATAGTGATATGACTTTAACTAATATTGAAAAACAAATGCAATTTGATCAGGTTAACAAAGTTCTAAAATCATTTAATAACCTATTAAATGAGTCAGAAACTCCAGAAGATATAAATAAAGTTGTTTCTGACTTTCAGGTTTTGATAAGAAATCAGCATAAATCAGGAAAGAGTTTTGTTGAACAACAAAAAGAAGCTAGATACGGTATAGAGCAAGCATTAAGTAATGTTAGCAAAATCATTAATGAAGATATTACTCTTACTAATGATGAAAAGAAGAAACAATGTATAAAAGTTAAAAAAATGTCGGAATCTATTTTTGAAAATATCAGTAGTTCCAAAACGCCAGAGGAAATTCATGGTATATCTGCTAACGGTCAACTTTCCATTGGTGACGGTCATACTATGGGAAAACCACTTAATGAGCAAAAATCTGATGCCATAAGTAAGTTGAATGAGTATGTACAGACTGTTAGAAATGAAATTAACGAAGATACTATGATATCTGATTTGGACAAACAAAATCAATCTAGTGTTCTTAACCGTTTAGCTAATGGATTTCATGATATTGTTGAGAAATGTAAGAATGCTGAAGATATAAGAACTTTGTTGAATAACGAAAAGAAAAATATATACGGTCAACATAGATCAGTAGTTAATAATAATTCTGTAGAATTAAATAGTGGATTGAATAACTTTATAAATAAAGACTCTCTTATTAACATGAAAGTTTTTGCTTCTAAATCTCTTAAAATGTATAATTCTACTGATTTTTCTCCAGCTAATACATTAACAAGTTTTAGTAACTATGAAATAACAGGTTACCCTCTTTTCAAAGTTAATGATGTTGCTTACGATAGCTTTGGTAATAAGCGTTATAAAGTTACTAGAATTGATTATAATGGAGACATAATGACTGGCAGTCAAGGATATGTTTCTGGTGAATCTGGCTTACTTTCTCCATTGTACTATTTGCCTACTGATTATGTGAGAAAGATTCAAGTTATAGCTAAGGATGGTATTTATAGCTACAGTAATCCTAGATTAGAAAATAAAATGTCATTTTATGCTTCAGATACAGTATTAGATGTTTTATCTATACTAGAAATTAACTCATCTTATTGTGTTCAATTGAGTAATGGTGAATACATTCCAGCAAATCGATTATTAATTAAGAAAATATAGTTTCTAAGAAGTGATTATTTGAAAATTATAAGAACTTTGTTCGTTTTTATTATTGCTTTATTGTTTTTAGATTTAAATGTTTATGCATCGATTGCTAATAAAAATCATTTGAATAGTTTTAAAAATGAAACAATGTACAGGTATGGGATAAGTATTGATAACTCTAATCTTAGAAAAAATAAATATAAACTTGTTTGGAGAAAAAAAATACCACTTACAAATTTATATTTAACTGATACTGATTCTTTTTATTCACAAGATTTTAAAACTAGATTTTATTATGGTAACAATTCTAAATATTTGTTTGGAATTCCATATAATACTAACGAAATGGAAAAAGTTTATAATAAAATTGATAAGAGATATTATGTTTTCTATAGATTAAATAAAAATATTAATATGGTATGTAGCGCATGGGTTTTAAACTATGGAACTATATTTCAAAATAGTATGTCTAATATGTACAAAAAAATGCTAAATTCAAACAATTATAAATATGATTCTAACTTGCAGAATGGAGCATATATAATAGCTAGACATTTTGTAGATGGTGATACAGGAAATGATACATTATCTGAAAATTATCAAAATGCTATTTGTACTAATGTTGGTTCCGATAACTATTCTTATAGAATAATTGATTCTAATAGTAACGCTTATTGTAATTATCAATTTAAATTATTAAATCTTCATTCATTAAATTATTTGAATTATTTTAAAAGACTAGTTCATAATCAAGCTAAGTTCTTAAATATTGCTAACAACAAGGTTGGCATTTATGCTTACCCACCATCAAGTGCGCTGTATGGAAGAATAGTTTTATTTTACATTCATAAATAAATAGATAGGATAGCTAAAGCATTATAATTTAGTTATCCTATTTTTATTTATAAATTATCGTTAATGTGTTATCTTTAATTTAACAAATTCATATAGCGGAGTGGGTTTATTTGATCAAATTAATGAATGATAAATTACGGCTTATCCGAATGTCTAAAAATATTAAAATTACAGAAGCTGCTAAAGCTGTGCAATGTTCATCTCAAACAATCACACGGTTAGAAAATAATTATGCAACTAATACTAATCTGAACTTATTGTATAAATTATGTCGTTACTATCAAATTAACCTAAGCGATATTATAGAACATGATGAACTTAATACCAAAGTAAATAAAGCAATTCGTTTGTGGGTATTTTTCTTTTTATTGATTACTTTATTCATCTTCCTCAGTTGGTATGCTAAAGCTTCCTTAATTACTATTACATATGTATTAACTGCATTGAGTTTAAATCGAGTAAGCAATTTTAAAAATATTATTCATGAAAATAATATTAAGATTTATCATAAAAAGGCGATTTTGTTATCTACCTTAATGGTCTTATTGTTGTTTACTTCGTTATTAATGTTTATGATATGTGAAGATGTTATGCATCAAAATTATGTTAGAAGCGCAATGCTATTTTTAGAATTAATAGTGGTGTTAGGGGCATTATTACAATATTTAATCAAAAAAAGAGCTTCTTAATAAGAAGCTCTTTTTTTAGTATATAAAATTTACAATGTATACAATGTAGATTTAGTATATTTTTATGTTAGTTATTTTATATTGCGGTAATAAAGCATTTAAACCTTTATCATTAATAATTCCATAGATACCAACTGATTGATGACCAAATTGACCGCAATAGTAACAAATATCGCCGCTCCCTTGATTATCAGTCATTTTTTGTAATCGCTGATGTCTATTTTTTAAAAGATACTTTGCTGTGTGGGCATTGCAATATTTGTTAATAGTTGTGGAGTTGGAATATAAAATATTATGCAGTTGAGCATTAATGGTCATTGATGGCCAAAATACATTTATGAAGATTACATAGCTGATAATGAAAGCAAAAATAGTTAAGAAAAACAGCTTATGTTGAGTTTTAATTAAAATAACGAACATTATTAATATAATAACGAAGCCACTGATAATTACTGTGATGATATCACATCCCTTTGATGCTTTAGTCTAATCCAAACTACCTAATTGTCAATTTGCTGATAAATAATGTTGGCTACCATACTTCCACATCAATTTAGAAACAATAAATAATAGTATTTCTAAAATAGCTAAATAGCCTAAATAAAAGATTACGTTTGAATTTTTAAAGACCATGACTGGTAAATTAGTTACTAATAAAATGGGGAAGACAAATGTGAAAATTATCTGAATAACTTGTGGAAAGATGGGCATTGGACGACTAAATAGATTAGTGGCATTCTCAATAATGCCACCGAGGGCTGAAAAACCATCAATCCAGAAGTTCAAAGAAATCGCGATTTGATTCATTAAGAATATAAAACCAACCCCTAAACCAATTGCGATTAGATATAGGCCGATTGAATAAATGTTCAGTGTTTCATGTCTAATTAGGATAACGGAAAAGCCTCCAGAAATTGCCAAATTAATTATGCTAGGAATGTCAATTCGATTCATTACTAGATACCAATAAGAATTCACTGGTCGAATTAGATCATAATCTAAGGCACCAGTTAAAATCTTGTTACTTAAATTTTCATGACCGATAATAAAGAATATATTGTAAAGATAAACAATATTGCTAATGGTGGTGACTAATAATAAATAATCAGTTTGATGCCAACCATTTAGTTGATTACCCATTGTAAAGTAGACGAATCCGGTAATGACTTCTACCGAGAAGAAAGCGGTGGCCAATATAAAGGTCAGGATACTGGTTGTTTTATAGGCTAAAAATTCTTGTAGGCTCAATTGCCATGCTAAACGTAAGAGTTTCACTTAAATCCCAATCCCTTCATATTTTTTAATTCCGATTTTAATTAGTCGTTGATATACGATCATTGTTAACAATAACCAAATTACAACGGCAATGATATACGGTGATAAATCATTAATTTTATGCGTTATGACTCGAGCTGGAACATCTGACACTAGCGAAAAAGGGTTAAATTGTAACCATCGGAATGTTTTTTGACCTAGAAAAGATAGTGGAAAATACAATCCACCTAAAATTAAAGAACAGGCGTTAATGGCTGAACGCAATGGCCACATGTTAATTAGCCAAAAACTAAGTGTACCAATGACTAGCATTAGGGAAAAGAACATAACAAAGGCTAAAATTAAATAGCCTAGTAGAATAAATGTTAAAGCGTTAGTGGCATGATTACTTAGCAATATAAATAAAGTGAAATTAATACATAAATATGGAAATTGAGTACCAATATAAAATGCCATGTGTTCGCCATATATTGAAATAGGGCGTAATAGGGTGGTCGTTAATTGTCCAGATTGGACTTGATTAGCAAATCTAAAAATGGGACTAGTAGAAAATAAAATGGCAGTTAAATTAGTGATAACCAAGTATTGTATCATTTGATGAGCATTCATCTGGTTAATGGTGTATTTACCACTACTGTAGTAGATACTAAGCCACATGCAAATGCTAATGGTCATCTGCAGCATTTGCGTAATTAGGTTGGTAATTTCATTACTGCGGTAGGTGAACTTAGTGACTAAACCATTCACCCCCATAACTAAATACTTCATAAATTAGTTTTCTCCAAATATAGTTTTTTAATAAAGTCTTCAAGAGAACTGCCATTTCGTTTGATATTTACAATATTGTGAGTGGCAGTTTTTTGCATAAATTCATTTAATTCTCCAGCATCTAATTGGACTTGTTTTGTTTGCCCATTTTCCGTTAAATAGGTACATTCAAAAGTATCACTATCACTAGGGTGAACTGGTAATTGATTAGTATTGCCTTGATAAACAAATTTACCATCAACTAAAATTAAAAGTTTATCAGATAGCATTTCAATGTCTTTTAAATAGTGTGAAGTGATTAAGATGGTGGTATGCCGTTGTCTGTTTTCAGCACGGAGGAACTTATAGATGTGTTGTTGAGTTAGTAAATCAAGGCCTAACGTTGGTTCGTCTAAGAATAAATATTTAGGTTCATGAATTAATGCACAAATCAATTCGCAACGAACACGTTGACCTAATGATAATTTCCGAACTGGTTGATTAATAAATTGATTAGCGTCCAGCATATCGACTAGGGTATTTAAACGTTTAAGATATCGAGAACGTGGCAATTTGTAGATATATGCCAACATGTTTAATGTATCAATAGCGGGTAAATCCCAGCTAAGTTGTGATTTTTGGCCAAATAAAATGCCAACCTTTTGTAGGTATTTAGCTTCACGGTAAGCTGGGTGACGATCATCGACGATTACACTACCAGTGGTAGGAGTTAAAATTCCGGTTAGCAACTTAATAAACGTGGTTTTTCCAGCACCATTGGGTCCCACTAAACCAACCATTTCGCCATCATTGATAGTAATTTGATTACTTTTTAGCGCTTCAATGGTATTAGTTTGACGATGGAAAAAGTCGTGCCAAGCCCCTTTGATACCAGGGGATTTAATAAATGATTCATATGTAAATGTTAGTGCTTGGGTTTTAATCATAATGAACACCTGCCTTAGAATTAGCATCTTTATAATGTTTTTTTAATTTAAATGTAATTTTATCTTAATTATAAAGAAATTCAAGCGTTTATCTTAAATTTTGTTTAAGCGGAATGTTTTTATTTATAAAATAATGCGTGTATACTCACGAATAAGGGCTATTAAGAGTCGAGACTACTTTTAGTGAAAAGTGGTGCATATTTATTTTGCGTCAGTTATCAAAGAAGGGAGTCCTCTACTTATTAAGTTTTTAAGCATCTTAGAATTACTGCTACAAATAATTATTTTCGTTGTTGCAGCAATTGCGCTCATAATCGGGCTAGTTAAAATCAATCAAAATAAGTAAAATCCGTTGATGCCCTTAATCTACACAACGGTTTGATTGAAAGAAGCCCTATATCACTATATAGGGCTTTTTTATTTCGTAATAGGTAGATGATATATGTTGAAAAAATTAATTCGAGTTACCTTGATATGTACTGGAATATGTTTATCAATGTTATTTACAAACTATTCTAATGCTTACGCTAGTAATACAATTCCCAATGCTTTTCGCGGGACGTGGTATAGCTATTGTCATAACAGTTATTACCGTTATTTATCACTTAAATTTACTAAACATGCATTTGCCTATAAAATAAATAATCAAAAATGGTCATGGCAATTCTTGCATAGATGGAATGACAAACTTATAACAAAACATTTAAGTAAACCGCATGCTACTATGAGTATTAGCCGTCACAGTATGTATAAAGTTCATCCATGGATGATGCTTATTAGCTGGCAGAGCAATGGTGAAGGCAACTGGTTTAATGTGCATACTTTTAGTGGGCGACCAGTACTTACTACAATGCAAGGTTCCCAAATTGGTGGTTGCGCACACTATTACAAGACCAAAGCTTTAGCTAAACAATTGTATAAAGTCAAATATAAAAATTTTAGATACTAAAAAAGACATCAACTAATGAAAGTTAATGTCTTTTTATATGTGATAACATAGCAATGTCGGACTATATTATACCATATTTTAGCTTATGGTTATTCATTTTTTCGGCCCCTAATATAAAAATTAATTAGTTCTACACAGTATTCAGTGTCATTTTTGACTGTATTACCCCAAAAATGTATAGGTAGCCATCCTAGTTTTCTTAACTCCGTGTCTTTCTTTTTATCTCGCTCAATGTTGGTCTCAATCTTATTTATCCAATAATCACGATTATGCTTTAAACGTTTTTTCTTTTGTTCCCAATTAAATCCATGCCAAAATTCGCCGTCAACGAATACAGCGATTTTGTATTTAGTGATAGCGATATCTGGTGAACCGGGCAGTTCTTTATAATTTCTACGATATCTAATATTTTGATTCCATAAAGCTTTCGCTAAAATATTTTCTAAAGGGCCTCGTTTTAGCTTTACACTAGACATTCTTTTACTAGTTTTTTGATCAGTTTTCAAACTATATCTTAGCTTTAAATCTTTTCTCAAATTATACCTTCTAAAAATTTAATCTATTAGCTTTTTGATTACATTTAAAATATATGAATTGTTAATCCAAAAAGACTGATTTGTCATATAGTCATCGGAATAGTTGCTTGGCTTGTTTTTCCATTTAGCTGGAGTGGGTAATTGATTGCTATTTGTACTTTCTATATAACTAGATTTTGCAGCGTGTGGTCTTACATGAATTACTGATTGATTGTTTAATTTAATAAAATTATTAGATACTGTACCGTTCTTTTTATAGTTTAATTCTACACCTTGTTTTATTTTATTTTTTGTATCTATCCAAACTTTCATAATATCATTGTTTAAAATATTTTCAGAAATGTGATGCAAAAGGGCACCTTTGAATATGTTGTCACCATTACTCATTTGTTGAAAAACTATAAATAAAAATTTACTTTCGTTAAGATAGTTGTATAAGTCACAACTGTCATTGCCCCAAGTTTGATTTACTAGTTCTTTAAACTTAAATGGTGGTAGAGACATACTCTCTCTGTTCTTCTTATTTGGATTTACTTGGATTGTCTTAGGTATAATTGATGCTTTTTCAAATTCATCGATTCCATTGATATTATTTTTAGAATCTTTTAAACCTAGCATTCTTCTTGCTAGTACGTTATTAATGTTCTTAGCTTTGTTAGTTATTCCAAAATGATCTTTGAGTTGGTTTGTACTCTTACCAATAAATGGACTTAATCTTTCATATATCAGTTGATCTAAAGTTTTACCTTGTATATCGGATGAGCTTTTAATTATTGCTTGATTTTTCTTATTTCCGATAACATAGTCTCTCAATAATCGTGTCATAAAACTGGCTTTAAATGAAAAAGCTCTTTGTTTTGCCATGTTGGTAGAGTATGGTTGTTCTCGTAATGATTTGTGGTTTTTTCCTTTAGTACATGCAGCTAAGTAATTAGTTAGACCTTCATTTAAATCTTCAGCCTTACCGTTTCTGACGTATGCTTGAATTGTCTCCCAGTCTTTTTTGATTATTTCATAATCTACAGGAGACTTTTGCATTTGATATATAATTACATATTTAAAGAACCATTCGCTTTTTGGAATGTTGCTAAGATATTCGTAAAAGGCAATTTCTAACGTATTGTTTTTAGACATAAAATGACTATGCTCAAAATCTTCTTTTACTAAATCAAAGTAATTAATAATATTAAGCACCAGTCTTTCTTTAGCACTATATTGAACTTTGCCATTTTTAGTCTTTTTTAACTTTTTAAAAGGGGTTGCTTTTAACTCAACTACTCCTAGATCTGGTTTACTAGCAGAGTCCTTTTCCTTGCCAAACCATTTTTCAAATACATCGCCCATGGCATTTTTATTGCCTTTTATGTGCATATTAAGTTCTTCAATAAGCTCTTTTTGGGGTTTATTGAGTATCTTTATAGCTCTATTATGTACATCTTCTTTACTCTTGAACTTCAATCTAATCACCCCAGCAGTATATAAATAAATTTGATCTTTTTTCGTAATTATTATATAATAGTAATTAATATTTAACTAGGAATGGAAGGTGCAAAAATGACAAAATCACTAAAAGTGTTAGAGCTTTTTGCTGGTGTAGGTGGTTTTAGAGTCGGATTTGATCATGCAGATTCAGACTTTTTTAAGACTAAATGGGCAAATCAATTTGAACCTTCACGAAAAAGCCAAGATGCTTTTGAAGTTTATAATTATCACTATAAAGATTCAGAAAACATAGGAATCGATATTAACGACATTTCAGATGAAAAGTTTAAATCTATGGATGCTGATATGATTGTTGGAGGATTTCCTTGTCAAGACTATTCAGTTGCTAGATCTAAAAAGAAAGAATTAGGAATCCAAGGTAAAAAAGGGGTATTGTTTTGGCAAATAATTAGAGCTGCTCAAAATATTAATCCTAAATATATGTTATTTGAAAACGTTGATAGACTTTTGAAAGCACCATCTAAGCAAAGGGGAAGAGATTTCTCTATTATGTTGTCTGCTCTTAATAAACTTAACTATTCACTTGAATGGCGAGTTATTAATGCTGCAGACTATGGTGGAGCACAGCGTAGAAGAAGAGTTTATTTATTTGTTTTTAGAAATGATTTACCATATGCTAAACAATTAGATGAGCATTATGAAAATACCTTTATGGATAATGATGATACTTATGATGAATATATCTTTAAGACCGGTTTATTCGCTAAACAATTTCCAATTAAACGTGAATCCTATAAGGATAGAAAAGCATTTTATGAACTACCAGATGATATAGTTGAAGTTTCTGATGAATTTTCTGGTAAAGTTTTTAATACTGGTGTAATGCGACATGGAAAATACTATACTATTGATACTCAAGCTTTAGGAGAGGAACGTCCAACGCCATTAAAGGATATTGTCCAACCTGAAGATGAAGTAGACGATAAGTATTATGTTACTGATGAAAATAAAATTAATAAGTTTAAATACTTAAGAGGTTCTAAAAAAATTGAAAGAATTAGTGCTAATGGGCATAAATATACCTATAGTGAAGGTGGAATGTCTCCGTATGAAGATTTAAATCTTCCTGGTAGAACAATGTTAACTTCTGAAGGTACAGTAAACAGATCTACACATTGGTTAAAAATTAATGATAGATATAGATTACTTACACCGATTGAAGCTGAAAGAATGCAATCATTTCCTGATGATTGGACTAAATATAAGCTAGTCGATGGTGAAATTAAAGAAGTTTCTGACAGAATGAGAATGTTCTTCATGGGGAATGCTTTAGTTACTGATGTAGTTAAAAGAATTGGTTTAGGTATAAAAGACATTGTTAATAAATATGAAAGTTAAATAAAAGCCACTTAGTTTATAACTAAGTGGCTTTTTTGGTAGGGGATTATAATTATTATTCTACTTTACATAACATATATTATCCGAAGTAGCGATTACGTTCCGTTAATAAGGCAATTATTCGCTCATTCAAAAGTTTAGTGTTAACATCAAGAATACAAGAAATGCAAAGGATGTCTTCATATGAAAATTAATGTGCCAACTATGACTAATGGATATTTAGATGATAAATATACTAAACATACATCAGCGGTTAATCAAACTGATGGATCACCATTTATTTCATTTCCAATTAATATTACAGATGTTCCAGAAAACGCCAAATACTTGGCATTTACGTTGACTGATTTAGATTCAATTCCAGTATGTGGCTTTGAGTGGATTCATTGGGTAGCCGCTAATATTCCAGCGGATTGTACCAATATTCCTGAAGATGCTGGACGTAATAATCCATTTAAATGGACACGTGGTTATAATAGTTTAGCTGGTGGTATGCTAAATAAGCGTGATAATCCCATCAGTGCTGGATATGTTGGTCCAACTCCTCCAGATAAAACGCATTATTACACCCTTACAGTGTATGCACTTGATGCTAAATTACCACTACATGATGGATTTTGGTACAACGAATTAATACACACTATGCAAGGTCAGCTGTTAGAAAAATCAGCCGTTACACTACCAGTAAAAGCTTAAACAATTTCCTTACAATTACTAATTTGTAAGGATTTTTTAGTAGTTAATTTTAAATTAAAGAAAATACTAAGTAGTGGATTGTTTTTTACTCTATAAGTTGTATAATCGAATCAATTCAAAGCTTGCTTACTGATGGAGGCGCATTCTTATGTCAGAAAGAAATTTAAACATCTTATTTTTCGTTTTCCTAATAATTAGTCTAGTATTGGGAGTTATGTACAAATACTTCCAATCCCCCTATTTATTATTTTTATCGGTAATGTTTGCCTTTTTCAATCTGATTATCTGTGGTATTTGGGTGGTTAGACTCGCCAAAATAATTTTCAAAGCATTTAAATAAAACGATTAATAATTGTTAGTGAGGCTTTGTAAGCCTCATTTTTTATTTCTATAAATATATTGACTTAGAGTTGACTCTAAGTATTATGATATGAAATATCAATTGATAGAGGAAAGGTTTCCATGGAAAAGTATACTATTGGCGAATTCGCAAAAAAAGTAGGATTAACTTCATATACCCTACGCTATTATGAAAATCAGAAATTAATTATGCCCAAAAGAGATAGACATCAAAGGCGTTACTATACTGATGAAGATATTAAATGGTTAGGCTTTTTACTGTGTCTTAAAAATACTGGCATGACGATGTGTGAAATGAGTAGATACGTAGAATTACGTAGTCAAGGTGATTCTACCATGCATGAACGTAAAAAGTTATTATCCCAAGTTAAAGAGCGTAGTGAACAACAGATTAAAGAAATACAGGATAATTTGAAAGTAGTTAAACATAAAATTGATTGGTATGATGGCAGAATTAATTTCCAAATTAATGAAGACTTCGAATCATACCTTAACAGATTTAATCAAGGAGACGATTAATATGCAAAAAGACAGTGTAGTTAAAAATAATGTTTTCCCCATTGGTGATAAAAACGTAGCTTATGATCAATTTTTTACTGGTCAAAGTTATCTTAAAGGGTTAGTTGCTCCGGCAGATGATATCAATGTAGGCGTTGGCAACGTAACTTTTGAACCAAAATGTCGTAATAATTGGCATATACATCATGATGGTTGTCAAATTTTGTTAGTTACAGCAGGCAAAGGTATTTATCAAGAACTAGGAAAAGCGGCTCAGCTACTAAAACCAGGTGATGTAGTTGTAACTCACGATGGAGTGAAACATTGGCATGGCGCAACTAAAGATAGTTGGTTTACTCATATTGCAATAACTGCTGGAAAACCAGAGTGGCTATCACCAGTTTCAGATGAGAAATATGCTAAAGCTAATTCACAAATAAAGGAGTAGTTAAAATAAAAAACAAGATGCTGGTTGCAAAATGTTAGGCGATTTAGCTCCTAAATTTGCCGAATTAAATGATGATGTGTTGTTTGGACAAGTATGTTCACATACGAACGAACTATCATCTCGTGATTGCAGTATGATTACTCACTTAGCATTTTACGCAGTGTGGCCAAAAGCTTGTTCGGCCTTTAATTCAGTTAAAGAATTTTATATTAACCGAAGAGTCACAAATGTTCAATTACTTCAATATTGAATTTCATTTTAAATGTTTGTATATTTAAAATGGAGTAAAAAATAAAATTAACGGAGAAACCATATATGAAACAATTAAGAATATATACATTGATAAATCAAGCTGCCGCAAACGAATATTTAGAAAATCATTGGGATAAGCACTTAGTTAGTCTTCCTGAGTTTGGTATTCACGTTGAAAAAGTGTTTGGTGAAAATAAATCCAGTGGAAAGTGTCGAGTATTTGCCTTAGTTTCATCTAACCAAAACAACTTGCACGAACTTAATACTAAATATATGCAAAGTGATGCTTTTAAATATGATATGCAAGGTTTTGATATGAATAAAATTGTTGACGTTGAAGATGTTGATTTAATTCCTGGGAAAAATATCAATAATTTATTTTAATTCTAGCATCTTAAATGTCCTTAAACATAATGTTATTTTTACCATAACAGTGCACTAAATATTCGTTAGAGTTTTCTTCAAAAAAGTTGGTTAAAGCGCGCATGATGTAACCTTTTACATTGTGCGCTTTTTGATTAGCACTAATGATAATACTTTTGAGTTTGTTGGGTAGTTGCTGATTGAGTGTCTCGTTCAATTCAAAACGTAACGCTCGATAACCATTGGGACATTCTTTAGCTTCGTTATAAACAAAGCTTTTGGCCTTAAAAATCAATCCAGCATAGTCGTATAAAGTCTTACAATCACCAAATGCGTAGACTTTTAAAACTTCGACCACGTGTTTAGATAGACCACCTTGAGTGATTAAACTATCGCCTAAAGCATTGAACTTGTCGGTTGATATTTTGTTAGTCAGCTCGCCAGTGTCATCTGTATCATTTGTAAATTGATTAGTATGATTAAGTTCAGTCTGATTAGAAGTGCATTTTGACGTTTTAGGCTGCTCATTATGACGCTCATGCGATTTGGGTAAAATAAAATGTGGTAGGAACACTCGATTGGGGGCGTTAAATTGAGACTTCAAAACTAGCCACCCTAACTTAACCAGGCGTTTACACACACGAGTGATTGTAGATAAACTCAAATGAATTCGTTGCGCCATTTCCTCACGAGTATAAATTACGTAATAACTATTATATTTTTTGTCATAAAAGTTGTTATTTTGAATACTTAAATTCATACGATCATACAAGTGTGTCAAAATAGAAACTTCATTTGGTCTTAAGCCGGCTTCTTCAAAAACGTGATACTGTTTATAAAATTGTGTATTAGTCATTATTCTATCCCCTATTTAGATAGAAAAAGGTGCACAAGAATGGACTTGTACACCTTATATTATGTAATATATTGAAATAACACCGTAAATGTCATATAATAATCAAGCATTAGCAGAATTATCTGTTGTGCATTTAGGGCGTTAAACGGTGAGCAAGTAGTTGTCTTACTTGTTAGCTGATAAATAATTATTGGTAGTAATTATTTATCAACGCTCTTTTTCTATGTGATTTTTAGTTACGCAAGCAGTATGTTAACTTTTTGCGTATATAAACACTTTATAGAAATAATCGCTCAATGTCAATGCTTTTATGTGATTTTTTTAAATAAAATATTATTAATCAAATATAAAAATACTTATAATTCAACTTTAGGTATAAGAAAAGACATTCTGTATTCTTGAATGTCTTTTTATTATTCAGCTAATTGATAACTAGCATCAATCAAGGGCTTTAGTTCCCCCATGGTCATTTCATCAGCATTTAGATTAATGCTAATCCAATGCTCTTTATTCATATGATAAGCGGGAAAGTATGCATCTTTTCCCAGTAAAATGCCAATTAACTCGGGTTCTAGTTTTAAATTAATTAAGTTAATCTGCTTTGATCCAGCTAACCCCATTTTACTTTCTTTAATATCCATCACGATACCAAACCACTTATGATTATCTAAACGTCTAAATACATCATAGTCAGGAAATTTAGTGAAACGTTTTTCAGCTTTCACATGAAATGTTTTTTCGATGTATTCATTAATTTGAGTACGCTCAATCAAATAATCGCCTCGCTTAAATATTTGCTTTGTGTCTATATTTTACTATCTATGACTTTAAATGGGTATGGATTAACTTAATAATTAAAAAAGTGGCACCTAATAAATGTTAGGTGTCACTTTTTTAGCTTTAGAACAACTGCATCATAAAAATTATACAGGCTCCTAAAAATATCATCTGTTTAGAATTTATATGCATTTTTGTGTAGATGCAACGAGCAAGATATATCAAATAGAAAATATATAAAGCGATTAACAATAAGCTGATTATGCCATACATTATTCTACTGAAAATAGGGATCATTTTAAACATAAATAAAGTAACGGATAAAAAATTAACAAACAGCGCAATTATCCGTATGCATAAATTTTTGTCAATACTTTTTAGCATGCTCGCACCTCCGGTGATGATCTGAAAATATTGCAGGATAGCTACCTTATTGATATGACATACTTTAAAACTAAATTAAGCCTAAGTCATTTAGCATACCAGTTCTAAACCTTATTGATATGACATACTTCTAAAACCAATTAAGTATGATTGTTTTGAATATTGTGGTTCTAAACCTTATTGATATGACATACTTCTAAAACAAAAATCACTCCATTTTCTCTCATTTTCGGGTTCTAAACCTTATTGATATGACATACTTCTAAAACAGCCATAGTCATCATGCATTCTTTGAAACTGTTATAAACCTTATTGATATGACATACTTCTAAAACGTTCGGCACCACCTTCGGCAGTATCTGGGTGTTATAAACCTTATTGATATGACATACTTCTAAAACGCATTAAGTATTGCTTTAGAATGTAGATATGTTATAAACCTTATTGATATGACATACTTCTAAAACAGCATGTTGCTATAAAGCTGAACTTTGTTGGTTATAAACCTTATTGATATGACATACTTCTAAAACAGCGACTGCCACTAATTCAGTTGGCACAAGGTTATAAACCTTATTGATATGACATACTTCTAAAACCCATTATCAGTAGCACTCTTTAGTTTAGCTGTTATAAACCTTATTGATATGACATACTTCTAAAACACTTGTTTGGATTATAGATTGGCGGTTGTTGTTATAAACCTTATTGATATGACATACTTCTAAAACCCAAAGGTTAGGCTCTAAGACTTTGTACAGGTTATAAACCTTATTGATATGACATACTTCTAAAACTTCTTTTTGCGCAATTATCAAGCATTTCTAGTTATAAACCTTATTGATATGACATACTTCTAAAACTCTTTAGCAACATCAAAATAATGGCCATTCGTTATAAACCTTATTGATATGACATACTTCTAAAACTAGCATCTTCTGGCAATGTTTTTAACAAAAGTTATAAACCTTATTGATATGACATACTTCTAAAACCGTTGTTTTCTCATTTGATTTTAATAATGCCAATCAATAAAATCTTCGTCAATGTAATGAAAATTACATTTTTCAAATAAATGACGTTGATTAAGACTCATAAACTCAACAATAAATACAGCAACACCTGCATTATTACATAAGTTAACTAAATCTTGGATTTGTTTAGGATTAAGATAATGAGCTACATTAGTTAGTCCTAAAACTTTTTTATCGTTACATTCTAGATGTAGTTTAATCAATACCCTTATTATATCATAAGGATTGCTAAAGTTTGAGCCATCTATATGAATTTTTGCGTACTTAAAAATGTTGATCAAATCATTGCTAAACGTTACTTTTAAGGGCAAATCTGCCATGAATAATTGTTCTTGGACTGTACAGTATATTTTATCGTTAACTGCATGCAGCTGATTAATTTCATCTTCAGTTAAACCTTTAACAAATTTTTTTATAAATTGATTGATATAGGCTGTAAAATTGACTTTATTACTCATGACATCCCCAACCCAATCAATAGCATCATTAACAGACAATTTATCATAGTTGTCATTGCATATAATTAAATTTTCTTGATAGTCATTCATACTATTAATGATGTCTAAATAAGTAGTTTGATTATTAGTGCCTAAAACCGTTACTTCCCCATTATGAACATCAACAGCATCATGTGTTAAATAAGATATTTTCACAGTATAATTGTCCTTTCTGACGAGTTTCGAACATCTTTAACTGGTTTGCCGGTTATAAAATGCATGTCGTTATATTGCTTTTCAGTCAGCATAAAGCTTTGAACAGTGCCTTGAGTTGGAGCAAAATCTGCAACTCTTTTTTCTAAAAAGTTAGCCGATTTTTTAGTGACACAAACCCTAGAATAAACAGAATATTGAACCATGATAAAACCTTCATTAATTAGTTTTTTATGAAAGTTACGGTAATCGCGGCGATGCTTACTTGTATCGACTGGTAAATCAAACATTATCATTAAGCGCATTATTCGGTACCTCATTTATAAAATCCACCTCTATTTTTGTAGGCTTGCCATTAGTAAGGAAATTTAAGCAGTCATCAGTATATTTTTCAATTGCATTCTTTAATATAGTAACTTCACCGTTATATATAATTTCAATATTCAACAGTTCAACTAGCCCAAACTTAATATCTGGAGTAAAGTCATTAAACTGTTTGCTGTTCAACCATAAGTCCACAATTGGTCTAAACGGTTCCATTAGGTCTGAGCTTAAATTAAAAGCATTTTCTTCACTATGATGATGAATGCCTAGATACGTTAAGTAACCTTTCATTACAATTTCACGATTAAAATTGGACAGTAAAATGGAATATCCATAGTTTAAGGCGTTATTCATGGGTGAAAAATCACGACGTTTAAATTCTTTACCAAATAATTGTTCAAAATATTTTCTTGCGACCACCGCTTCACGATTTGTCACATCATTTAATTCTAATTGGTCTAACTCGTCTGATAGTTTTTGAGTATCATGGTTGTACATTTTTAAAACTTTAATTTGGTTCATAATTTTGCGGTTAACAATTTTGGTCCACAGCAATTCCATTCGTGCTTGGGGCCAATTATATTGACATTCGAGGGTGTCTAAGCTCCGATTATTAGGATAATATTCTACGGTTTCACAAGCAGGACTATGGCTTTCGTCAGTAAAAATTATTTTAACGTGGTTTTTGTTTAGGCTATTAATTAATTCAGTAGTGATGACCGCTTGTGTAGTTTGTACTACTAATAGGTAAATATCTTCAATTGGAATGGTATTAATTCCTTCAATAGTTTGTACAATCATTGAATGTGCTGAGTATGATAGTTTAGCGTGTTGCGAGATAATGACACTTCGCCACCCCATAAACATTCCTCCTTAGTAAAAAAGATTGATTCTTAAGAATCAATCCTTTAATATTTATAAATCTTTAACTACTACATAGTGTGAAAAGATACCAGTAGGAGATTGATAGTATATACGTGCATTTGGTGATACTGGGATTCCTGTCTTAATTTGCATTTTACCTAGCGGAGTACTCATCCCTAGTTCATTTAACTTTATATTCGTTGGATTATTATGCAATGATTCTAATATATTGATTAATATCATATATTTACCCTTTGCAACTTTGCTGTTTGTCTTTTTATCATAATTAGGTAGTTTAACAAACTTTTCTAATCCTTCATTGAGCTTATTTCTGAAATTGTTAGTGTCATAAATTGGCATATACTTATTTAGTTTTTCTAAAATATCTTTATAAACATTAATGTATCTCTGACTTAGCTCATCTTCACTAAGACTACTGATGAAATCTTTATCACCTAAAGTTTTCATGGAATCAACAGATAAAACTAGTTGCTTAGCATTGTACTTATAGGCGGCACTGCCCAAAGTATATTTTACGTCGCCATCAACAATTAATTGACGGTACATAACTTTATTCAACAGAACTCTGAAAGCTATGGTTTGCTTACTGATGTTTTGTTTAGCAATATTATTCAAAATCTCATTGTAAGCTTGCTCATCTGTATTGCTTAAACGCTTTAACTTGTTAGCGTATCGCATTGGAATTCCAATGAACTTATAAGTTTTATTTTGCTGCTTATCAGTCATTTCAATTAATGCCATATAAGCGGACTTTTCACCGCTATGGCCACCATATACACTAGGGTTTCTACTGTTCTTTAATGGGATTAAGTGTTTTTTACCAGCCTTAGGTGAGTATAATGATGCATCAAATAAAGCTCCCTTGCGAGTAGTGACTTCATGGTTTACTAACATGAATTTATATTTGTAAATATCATTTAGCTTTTCAATTAAACTATCACGGTTTAAAATCACTTCTTCTTTAACATTGTCACGAATTTCTGATTTCTTTCCATTAGTAATCTCATGTAGAAAATCAAAAGTTTTTAAATCCTTTAAGTCGTCAATGTCCATTTGTTTATGTTCATCATAAACGAAATAGTTACGTAATTTTGGATAACGTTGATATAGATAACGACCTATGGCTGCGGTGAGATAAGCATCTAAAGCATGATGATAGTCATTTACCGCACGCACTTTATATAGGTTAAAGGTTTTACGTATTTCTGAATTCATTTTGGCTTTAACTTCAATTATCTTAGTATCACCGTTATATCTATCACCTAAAATGTTAGCTACCAGCTTAATAACTTGACTAGTTTCAACTAGCTGACGTTGAATAAATCCACGTCGAGCATATTTATTAACGTTGTCTAATGTGGTACAAAGATTGGTTAATTTACGTTTAGGGATTAATTCCATTTTAGCTAACTTATGCCAGCTTTGTTTTACATTTTCGCTGATATTTAAACCTTGTAAGGGCGTGTTGTTACCCTTGTCTTCGTTAGTTTTATGATTAGTTAACACTCGGTTACTTAATGAATTATCTTTAACGAAAGCGCGTGGGATAATGTGATCAATATGATAATTAGGCACATCGTCAATATTAATAGGCTCACCAGTATAGATATCTTTACCTAATTGTGTAAAGTATAAGTAGTATTGATCGGTCAATTTACCCATACGTTTTTTAGTATCTTTTAACTCGTCTTTTAATTGCTTGCTAACTTCACTTGCTAGACTCTTGAATAAATTATCAATGTTCTTAAATCTAGTTTTAGATATTTCGCTACTATCTTTTGGTGAACGTGTGAATTCAATAGATACCGAACTAGGCTTTTGACCGTCCATGGCACGTTCGATATCTTCAACCACCTTGATGGTTTGACGGATAGCTTTTTTATTTTGTGGTGAAGTAAAGGCATTATCTAAAATGCTTTCCATTCCCAAAGATTTCAATTGTTTACCATTGATTTTATCAATTTGTTTTTTTATTGATGGATTGGAAACTGCTTGCATAAAATTAACTTGGCTATTCCAAAGTGTATCAATAATACGTTCTCCATTTTCATTCACAATTTCTGTTAAAAGTCGTTTAGATAGGCGCCCCCAACCACTATAACGTTTATTGACGAATTGTTTGCGTTGTTCATCGGTAAGCCAATCTAATTCTTTCAATTTGTCTGCGAAAATGTTGCGATCTTCAAAAACAGTCGACCATTCCACGATTTTTTCTAAATCGTTTTTAATTTTTTCATTTTCGAAAACATCTGGATTTAAAATGTTTTTAAAGTCAACATATGTGCTAAGGCTATTGTTAAAATGCTTTTCATCGGCTAAACCAGTAATGTTTGGAGTCGATGGATAGTGAAATGCACTCATTAAATAGGTTTGTAATCTTTTAATTGTGATGTTTTTATGTTGCTTAAATAAGTCATTAAAAATAGCTTGTTTTTGTGCCGTGGTTAAGCGATGACTATTTACTTTAACCATGTTCAGTTCATTTAATACCTTGAATTCTTGGTAGATTAAACTGTTGTCTGGTAGCACATCTTCACTTAGTAAATAACTGTCTTTGACCGTCATACGCTTAATGAAAGCGTTAGCGGTTTTAGTACGGTCAACTTTTTCATCAAAATTCCAAGGCGTTATTTCACCGGCTGCCTTACGTTTCATCCATGCGAAGTTAGCACCAGAAGTTTTAGTTTGATCTTCAGGTGTAATCATTGGACCAACATAGTATGGAACTCTAAAAGTTACAAGCTCGTCCAGCTTATATTTAGCAATATGCTGACGTTTTTGATTAGGATTCAATTCAGCTAAAAATGGATAATATTGCTTTTGCTTATCAATAATTTTATCCATTTCAAGTTGATGGACTTGATGAGGCAAGTTACCATTTTCATTAGTACGTTGTTTAGGTAAATAATCATTATTGTTGATGTCTTGACGAATATTTTCAATTGTTGCTTTCATTGCTTCATTATTACCCCAAGGATGACTAATGGGATTATCAAGAATAGCCTGCATGTCTGATGAATTAACATACTTACTATTTTTAGTTACTTTCGATTCCATGTTGAAGATTAGTTTACTTAATTTAGAGCTTTTATCATCATTCAGATATTGTTTTATAGCATCTTTAAAGTATTTTATATCCATGCCATCTAAATTATTATTGACAATTTTTTTTAGGCTATCGTATAAAACCGGGTTACCAATCAAGCTTAACAAAGCATTATAAAAAGCAGTTTTAGAAATGACATGACGTTCATTTTTAAATAATCTTTTAATCTCTGTTTTGGCATTACTATCATTAATACTATTTGATAGACAATCTTCAACTGCTTTTAAATTATTTTTAAATTCTTCTGAATCGAAGTTACCAACATACATGGCGTATAAGATTTTTATATTTCTTTTTAAATCACTATTACTAGGCAAAACGTTTAACACGCTATCTTTTAAAATGCGTAGTTGTTCTTTATGTTGATTGTATTTATCAATCATAGATTGTGATAGTGATTTACCGTTAGGGATGATTTGGTTCAAACGAACTCGCGAATATAAAGTTTTAAGTTCAGTTAAAATAGTGCCTTGAGTTTCGTTTAAAACTTCCATAACGCTAGCTAATTGATCTTCACTATTTTCATCTGACAGACAAAGTTTAAATTGGTCGTCATTTTCAAAATGCAATAATTTTTTAATGTCAGTTTTATATCCTAATACTAGCTTGGTGATTTCAGTAGCGATATCTTTATTAAGCTTATCGACTGCTTTTTGCAGTGTTTTATCTTGCATGTCAGAATGAACTTGTAGCAATTTAATGATTTGCTTTTGTTTATTAATATTTGTAATCTTATTATCTAACAAAATTGCACTAATTTTATTGACGTTATCTACATTGATTTTGAAATTAATAGATAATTTTTCGTATAATTCGTTTACTTTGTATACAATATCTTCTAGATGTAAGTCAGATATTTCAAAAGAGCTAACCGGAGTACTGTCTAAGAAGTTACCACGATATTTAACGATATGTTTTAAAGCTAAATAAATTTCACGAATGTCAGCCTTTTCGTTGCTATTCATTAAACGATTGCGTAAGTGGTAAATTGTTTGATTGCTAGCATAATATGTACTATCTGTAATATCAGGAAATAATAAAGATCCATAGTATTTTTTATTTTCATCTTTAGGTGACATATCTGATTCATGCATTCTTTGCAGAAAATTTTCATCAACTGCGTTTAAGTATGGTTCAAAAATATTATCTAATAAATGCATTCTCCAACGACGACGACTATATCGACGACGGGCGCCACGTTTGGTTCTTCTTTCCTCTGCAGTTTGTCCTTCATTGAATAGACGAGCACCAATAATATTTTTGCCATGTTTATGAATGATATTGTTATTGTCGTCTATTGCAACAAAACCAACTGATGATGTTCCAATGTCTAAACCTAAATGGTAGTTTTTCATATAAGCCTCCAAATTTTTATTATTTTTTAATTATATATTAATAAATAATAAAAAAACTTGCAATAGGTAATTTTTTATAATAGAATTAATTTTGTTGGGTAGCTCCCGACGGATAAACCTTATTGATATGACATACTGAGTTAAAATCAAACAAGGCATTAGCCAAGTTTATCCCTAAAGGCCATTTATATGTGGCATTTACATAAAAAGCTCAGAATAGCTTAGTTATTCTGAGCTTTTGTTTTACATTTAAATCTTGTATATAGCATATTTTATTAGAATTTGATGAGAAAACAACGGTTTTAGAAGTATGTCATATCAATAAGGTTTAGAACTTAGCGTGAATTCCTATGCCATCAATAAACGTTTTAGAAGTATGTCATATCAATAAGGTTTAGAACTATAAAAAGTCTCAAAAAGCTGCATTAAAAGTTTTAGAAGTATGTCATATCAATAAGGTTTAGAACTCACCTCCTCCTGCTTTTCCTTGTGGATCAGTTTTAGAAGTATGTCATATCAATAAGGTTTAGAACAATCTTTACAACAAAGTTTTCCCAAAGTTAGTTTTAGAAGTATGTCATATCAATAAGGTTTAGAACACTCATAATCATCACTAAGTTTGTTGCACTGTTTTAGAAGTATGTCATATCAATAAGGTTTAGAACTGAACGGTGTACAAATTGCACCTAACAAGTGTTTTAGAAGTATGTCATATCAATAAGGTTTAGAACACACGTTAGTTTCAAAACAAGTAAAGGCTAGTTTTAGAAGTATGTCATATCAATAAGGTTTAGAACTCCAACTATCACTATGATCAAAGTTAACGGGTTTTAGAAGTATGTCATATCAATAAGGTTTAGAACATGAATGATATGTATGATTTGGACACACTAGTTTTAGAAGTATGTCATATCAATAAGGTTTAGAACGTGGTGTAGCAAGGTCGACCATACAGTTATGTTTTAGAAGTATGTCATATCAATAAGGTTTAGAACTAAATCTAATGAATAATGCGTTAGTTACAAGTTTTAGAAGTATGTCATATCAATAAGGTTTAGAACTTGCTTTTCGAATTAAGCGGCAACCATAGTGTTTTAGAAGTATGTCATATCAATAAGGTTACTGTTTATAACTATCTATTTATGAATAACCAAAGTAAAAGACCATTAGTGAAAACACTTAATGGTCTTTTACTTTTATTTAACTGGATATAAGTATTCGTTAGTTACGTACCCTTTAGTTACCGGTATGTAGTAATAAGTTTCGCCTTTATACTTATAAGTTTTAGTTAGCTTAAATGGTTTTACTTTTTTTACATAACAAGACTGAGTTCGCTTAACCCCATGCTTAGTATGATGAAACTTGTATACTACACTGACGTTCATTGCGTTTATGTAATGCTTGCCCTTTTTAATCTTGCTGGCAGATGCGCTAACTGTACTTGAAACTAAGCCTAATGCGACTAATCCGCATATGGATAATGATTTAAACATTTTTAGCTTCATAACCAAAATCTCCTTAATTAATTATTCCGGTTCTATTATAAAGCTTTTGATCTACATTTACCATTTTATAATTATTGTTCTATAATTTAATAGTAATAAATTATATGATAGGAGTAATAAAAATGAGTTTTATCAAGAAAATATCATTTGCAACGTTATTATTAGGGGTATTGGCTGGGGTGTTTGGTTTTTCAAGCGTGAAGAGTTATGCTGCCGATTATTCGATCAACGCCACAACTAGAATTCCACTTAATTATCGAATGTTGGAACTCAAGAAAGACAATATCCACTATCGCTTAGCCAGCCCTAGCTATGCTAAATTCTTGAAATCCAACGGTATGGTTCCAGCCAAGCGTATTGCAGCTGGCACACGCATTCAAATTTACAATAGTCCGGTATTGAAGCATGGTGGTTATAAATATTATCCAGTCAAATTTTTAACTAAAAAGTATACTAAGTTATATAAACCTAATAAGGGTATCTTCCCTACAATTGCGATTAAGAATTTTAATCAATTAAGCAACATGCGTAAAGTTAAATAATTTAAATCCTCCGTAGTTAATAACTATGGGGGATTTTTATATCATTATTGGATATATTAAGCTTTTATTGAGTTCATTAACTTTTACTCTTTTTGATATTAATGCTCATTTTATTGATATATAATTTGGTCATAATTGATTCAAAGATTGGAGTGATTGGTATGCGTTATGTTAAAAAAATATTGTTCTCAGTATTATTAATGGGTGCGTTTATAGGCTTTTTAGGTGGGAATCCACTAACTAGCAAGGCCGCAAGCAATAAACACTCAATCAACGCAACGACTAAAGTACCACTTAAGTATCAAATTTTAGAACCTTCTAAAGATAACACACATTACAAATTAGCAAGTGCCAAGTATGCGAAATCTTTAAAAGCTGATGGAATGGTTCCGGCTAAGAAAATTGCAACTGGTGCCCACATTCGTATCTATTGTGATCCAGTGATTAAGCATAATGGTTATAAATATTATTTAGTTAGCTTCTTTGATAAAAAGTACGAAGGGTTATACAAACTACAAAATCGAGTATTCCCTACGATTGCCATTAAAGACTTTAACCAATTGAAAAATGTACGTAGAGTTAAATAATAATTATTGTAATTAAAAATAAATTTGATTGAAAGTATTTAAACTTTATAACTTTTACTAGGATATTAATCCCAAATTCAGTAGTGGTTTGGTTATTGATATCCTATTTTATTCTAGATAATTTCATTTATACATAAAATTATTATTTATCACTTGCCTTGGAGTACACTTCAAGGTTTATATTGTTATAGATAAGTGAGGTGATAAGAATTAACATTGATAAAGTTAGCAAAAAATTCAACTTATCTAAAGACACACTTCGTTATTGGGAACGAGTGGGTTTATTACCATCAGTGCATAGAAATGCAAGTGGTTATCGTGATTATGATCAAAAAGACATTAATTGGATTTTGTATGTAAATGCTTTAAGAAATGCAGGTATGTCAATTGAAAGATTAATCGAATTCGTACAATCCTATCGACTTGAAGATAGTAGTAATGATAAACGTAAACATCTTTTAATTGAACAACGACAAGTTTTAATTGATGAAGTTCATGAACGTGAAAAGACTATCAATTATTTATCTTATAAAATTGATCATTTTGAAGATCACACATTGACCTATGAAAATGAGAAATTAGCTTATGATTATAATTCAAATGACAAAAAGGAGTAATAACATGAAATATAGAACAATTTTGGAAAATTTAAAAATGCCGGTCTTAGGATTTGGTGTATTTCAAATCGGTGAAGATGGTGTGACTAAAGAGGCCGTCTTTAACGCTATCAAGACTGGATATCGTCTGATTGATACAGCAGCTAGTTATGGTAATGAATCTGAAGTTGGTGCTGGAATCAAAGCGGCAATTGAAGCAAAAATTGTAACTAGAGATGAACTCTTTATTACATCAAAATTATGGGTGGAAGATGTTAGTGCTCAAAGAGCAACTCAAGCTATTCAAGCTTCATTAAATCGTCTACAGTTGGATTATTTGGACTTAATGCTGATTCATCAACCTTATAACGATATTTTTGGAGCTTGGCGTGCTATGGAACAAGCATTCCAAGAAGGAAAACTAAAGTCTATAGGTGTTTCTAACTTTGATATTGCACAAGTTACAAATTTAGCTGAATTTAGCAATGTTAAACCGATGGTTAATCAAATCGAAGTTAATCCATTTAACCAAAATATAGATGAAGTTAAATATTTGCAATCATATGGGATACAGGTTGAAGCTTGGGCACCTTTTGCAGAAGGTAAAAATAATCTTTTTAAAAATGATATATTAAAATCAATTGGTAATAAGTACAATAAATCAATTGCACAAGTTATTTTACGCTGGTTGTATCAAAGAAACATTATTCCGCTAGCTAAATCTGTTAAACCTCAACGAATGGCACAAAATTTAGATGTTTTAGATTTTTCGTTGTCAGATGATGATATGCAAAAAATCGCTACATTAGATACTCAAAAGAGTCAGTTTTTTGATCATCACGATCCAGATATGATTAAGTGGATGGCAAGTCGTCATATTGAATACTAATTTAAAAATGCTTGTAGAAAAATTCTACAAGCATTTTTTTATTTTATATTGTATCCTAGCACGGTCACTTGACCATCACTATCAAAGTGCAACTTAGTTAAGCTACCGTTTTCCGGACGTTTCTCTAAATCGTATTTACCTTGTCCGTAGCGATCGATTAAGCTTAAAATGGCGGGACCATGACTGACTAATAAGACTTTACTACCGTCATGGACGTTATCGTCATTTTGCATAGCCTCAAAACCGGCATGCCAACGTTGCCAATATTCATCATTATTTTCAGCTTGATGAAATGGATCGGCTTCATGGAAAAAGTCTTTAATCTTTGCTTGACCATATTTATCGACTAATTCACGATAATCTTTGGCACCGTTAGTAGCGCTGATAATATGATTAGCTTGGTCAATATTAGTACCCTCATAGTAGCCATAAAAGACTCCACGCAACAACGGTGAACTAATAGCTTGATCAATGTTAGAAACTTGGTTATGTTTTAAAATTACTTGAGCGGTATATTCAGCTCTAGTCATATCACTACTGTAGGCCGCATCAAATTTAATCTGACTTAATTTATCTGCGATGTTTTCAGCATCTTTTTGACCTTGATGGGTTAACGGTGAATTACTCCATCCCTGTAACTTTCGGTAAATATTATAGTAGGTTTGACCATGTCGAACGACGTATAAATCAAATGTTTTCATTTCTTCACCTCGGCGATTAATGCCTTAATCCTAACATATATCAACTATGAGTACACGTGATTGAGCATGTAAAAACCCAAGTCTAGTTGTTGGCTGACTTGGGTTTTATATACATTATTTAGTTATCTTTTCGGCCCATTTGAACATAGCTTGCATATCGTAATCACCAGCGTGGCCAGTGCCCCATTGTAATTTGTAGTTCACATCAACGCCGGCATTCTTGAGCTTTTGCGCTAAGATGGTTGGTACTGCTACAGAAGTATTAGAGTCTTCAGTGCCATAACGAATCCAGAAATGTTTAGCTAATTTGGCATTTGCGGTGCCAATGTAGTTCATTGGATTCATCATTTTGACAGTTTGATGGTCAGCCTTAGTAGCACCGCTGGCAGTGTTATTTTGCATGCCATACGTTGTAAAATGTTGAGCTTTTTTAGTTGGCGTACTGAATAACTGAGTTTCAGCACTACTTAGGTTCGTACTATCAAAAGCAGTAGTAGCTTTAGAACGTCCAATGGCTGTGAAATATTTTGATAAATCTACATTTGTGGCGCGCCCGTTTTTAATTGTTAGCCATGGATATTCTTTAGTGGTTATTTTAGTGCCACTTTTAATGGCCGTGTTAGCGGATTGAATTAATTCGGTCTTGATTAGGTTAGCAAAACTACCAGTTCCATCGTTATTCAAAGTTAAAGTTTGCGTACCTTGTTTTAATTTTAAATTATTGATATATGTGATGAATTGTTGTTTTAATTCGTTAGACATTTTTTGCTGTTTAGCAGTTAACGTAGTATTAGTACCATTGCTACCTGGCATTCCGGCTCCATTGACTTTATTGACGCCATTAAATGCCCATTCATATGCGGAGTCAGCATGATCTAAATTAGTAATGCTAGCAAAAGAATAGGTAGCATAGATATTATCACTAGAATCAGCAGCGCCAATAGCTTTTAGATATGGATAGTAATCCGTATTGTTACCAGTAGTGGCTAATAAAGCTGTTAGGGCCCCACCAGCACTAGTTCCATCGGCAATGATTTTATTAGCGTTTCCGGGCATTCTTTGATTATTATATTTTAAATATCGTACAGCAGCTTTTAAGTCAACAATACTAGCTGGAGCGGAACCAACGTTTTTACCATTCTTGGTGTCATCACGGCCCCTAACACCAGGGGTAGCGACTACAAAACCCTTGGCTAAAGCAGTTTGAATTGCGTTGTTAGAACTAGCACCACCATTTTTATTCATCCCCTGCCCTAATTTACCAGTTGGTTTAAACCCTTTAGGCAGGTTGTTTTTACCTTCTGGCAGTTGATGACTGTTGTTAGCCATTTTTTGCTGTTTATTATCAATGGTACCAGCAGTGCCAGACATGTAACCACCGACATTATTCGGCATAAAAATCGGTGCAGTAGATTTAGTGTAGCCATTAATGGTTTGATTGTTAAAGTAAGCATCTGGAATATAAATGTTCATAGTTTGATATTTGGTATCGACAGGCTTACTAACATAAACAATATTAGTGTATTCACGGACTTTTATACTTTTACCATTGACTTTGATTGTTTTTAGTTTATATTTACTATTATTAAAATCTAAATTATAAGTTTTACCATTATAGGAAGTTCCATTACGGTAATATGAAATGCTTTTAGTGTATTTAGTGTTGCTTAGGGTTTCAGCTGCAGTAGTTTTAGTAGCCTTATTCCTCATGATGATAATTGATAAAGCGATAATGGTAATACTAGCAATGATGACTAATATATTAGTTATTTTCATATATATGACCTACTTTCTTAACGATTTGGTTAAGTATTAACTATAATGAGGTCAACTTAAAATAGACTTAAATATTTATTGGTTACATCGATATAGATTGTGTCACTTTGTAATAGTAATTTAATGTTTATTAAGGTCATAGATAGTGTTATTATAATCTCTAAGTCGTTATTTATTTATAAAAAGCAGTTGTTTTGAATAAATAATTATATTAAGATAATTATTGTTTTATATTCTAGTTTCGTATTAAGAATATTTGCTAGTTTATAATTTAAGGATGGTTAAATATGAAAATTTATATTAAAGATTTATTTTCATTTGTACTGGGGTTATTATTAGCGTTAAGTTCTATTATTCACCTTATGAAGTACATTTATGGATCTGATGATTTAGAAATTACAATAGTTTTGCTCTTATTTACCATTAGTTGCTTTTTATTAGGCGTTGGCTGTAAAAAAAGTAAATAGTTATTACTTACTATTAAAAAAATATGAAATTTATTGTACAATAATTTATATTATTACGTAATTAGGGTGGTATATCTTGAGTATAACTATTAAAGAAATAGCTTTAGAGTTAGGTATTACTAAGCAAGCTGTGCAAAGTCGCATGAATGATATTGAAGATTTTAGGGGTAAATACACTACTAAATCTGGCAACAAGTTATTAGTTAATGAAGAAGGTTATAAATTACTGTCCAATGGTGGCAATAATAAAAAGCTAGCTAATTTAAGTTTAGGGCTTAACAGTTTAATGAGTGAACAGCTAAATGATAAAAAAGTTCAAATTAATAAACAGAATCAACAAATTAATGAGCTACATAAAATGTTAGATGATGCACATAAGATCCATTTACATTTATTAGATGAAAATAAAAAATTGAAACAACAGCTTAATCAATATAAGCATAAAGATGAAAAATCAGAAGATAGTAATAGTTTAGATAATGACGATAGTAAAAAGTCTAAGCCTATTTTTAGTCGATTGTTCCATAAAGAATAAAAAAGTGTATCCGTTATTGTACCGCCTTAAAAAAGTTAGACATAATATCTAATTTTTTAAGGCGGTTTTTTTATGTCAAAATATTCAACTAA
>NZ_BPLL01000008.1 GCF_019656235.1 Apilactobacillus xinyiensis
TTAGTTGAATATTTTGACATAAAAAAACCGCCTTAAAAAATTAGATATTATGTCTAACTTTTTTAAGGCGGTACATTAAAATCATCTCTTTTTTATTTTATATCTTTACCAGTATCAAAATATAAATCTTCTTTTTTACCACGCTCAACTTCAGCCTGAAGCGTAACGTGCGTTACATGATATTTTTGTTTAAGTAACTTACTGATTGGATCATATATTTTTTCAGCATCACTAATCATCATATCTCGCATATTAATGTGCGCTGAAAAAATAATGCTATTTTCGTCTACTGACCACACATGCACATGGTGCACACCAGTTACCCCTTTAACTTGCATTAAGTCTTTTTGAATAGCATAACAGTCGACTTGTGGGGCTGCTTGCATTAAGATGTTAACAGTTTTCTTAATGATGGGATAAGTTTCCCACATGATATATACGGCTACTACTAAAGTTATAACTGGATCTACAATATTCCAATTGAACAACTTAATTAAAATTCCGGCAATAATTACCCCAATTGATGCCAACGCATCACTTAAAAGATGTAAATATGTAGCACGCATATTTAGGTTATGTTTAGAACCCTTACTCAATAATAAGGTTGCAATACAATTAGCTACCGTAGCAAGAATTGCTACTACAATCATTAAGCCACCATCAACGTGCTCGGGCTTAAAGAATTTCTGTACTGCTTCAATAATTAGAAATACGGAAATTACAATTAAAAATAACGAGTTTAAAAAAGCTGATATAATTTGTGCTCGCTTAAAACCAAAGGTGTTCTTTTGCGTTTGTGGACGCTGACTAACTCGATGCGCATAGTAACTTCCAACAATCGAAGCTGAATCACCTAAATTATGTAAACCATCTGATACTAAAGATAAACTTCCTGCAATTAGTCCACCTAATAGCTCAGCAACTGTAATACAAACATTCAAAACGGTAACGATTAAAAATCGTTGTCCCGATAGTTGATCATTATGCATTTAACTCACTCCTATCTACACTTCTATTATATACATATATGTTCATATTTGAATAATAAAATTAAAATAAAAAAGAATTTCTGCATAAAAACAGAAATTCTTTTTTATTCAACGATTCGCCAGTCACCTTCATTGGCTTTTGAAATCATATTTAAGAAATGTAAAACCGAATGTGCACGTTTTTCATCATGTTTAAATAAACGATTCAACCCTTTACCAGAAGTCATTGGGTTACTTAATGCAAAATTACCATCATCTAATTGTCCTTCAGAAAATGCAACTACCGTATCACCAGATTCAATTTTAGTGAACATAAAAAATGAACTGTAGTCATCGTCTTCCTTCATGTAGGCTGGCATTGCCCAAATATCATCGGCAATTTCTTGCATTTCATTATTCATGAATTTGTAGTCCTTGTGGTTTTTTTGCGTAATTTCATTTTTCAATACAAACATCATGTTATCAAAACTGGCGTTACCCAATTTTATATTGTCATCCATAAATATTACATCTCCTGTTCTTTATTTTTTAATTCTAAACGTAATTTGGCATTTTCAGTTCTTAGGTTAGTCAATTCAGTTCTCACTTCACCTAAAATTTGCAACTGCAGTTTTTCAATTTCCAAATCATGTGGTAATTGATTTTGAGTCAAATGGTCTAATTTAGCATGTAAAATTCTTAGTTCATGTTCTGATTTAAGGTTAACGTGAAAATCATTTTCAGCATCTAAGCGGTCACGATCAGCGGATCTATTTTGACTCATCATAATAATAGGAGCTTGAATTGCTGCAATACAACTTAACGCTAAGTTTAAAAGTATAAATGGATATGGGTCAAAGTGCAAACCGAACAATGATAAACCATTAATCAACATCCATCCCAACAGCACACCTACGAAAATAAAGATAAAGCTCCAACTACCGCCAAAACGAGCTACCGCATCGGAAACACGTTGACCAAAAGTTAAAGTTTTAGATAACGCTACGTTCACATCGGTAATTTCATAATCATCATTTTGTAGTGCTTTAGTTAGTTTTCGATTAATTTTTTGACTTTGCTTTAAATCCGAATTAATCATGGCATCTACCCTAGCCATTCGATATTTTAAAAGATGATGACTACAAATAAAACTATTAATCTTGGCTTTAGGATAATCATGTTTTATCAAATTAACGATTGCAGGATGCAAATCGGATAAGAATAACCCCTCATCTTCCATGAAAACATCACCATCAACTAAACATTTAACTGATTTATTTCTGTCCATCTTCAACACTCCTTATATTTATTCCACAATTTGTTGCATATCGATAGGTAGCGCAGCTTTAAATGCTAAATATTGATTAGAAAAAGCATCATAAAATTTTAAATAATAAGCATGTAAAGCCTGACGTTCAATCCCTTTATCTAAAGGTCCATTATATAATTGATCACCTAACAAGGGATGCTTTAAATAAGTAAAGTGAACTCTAATTTGATGAGTTCTGCCAGTATGCAATTCAACTTTTACTAATGCTTTATGATTTAAGTTTTTTTGAACCCAATATTCAGTCACTGATGGTTTCCCATCCGGAATTACTTGTCGTCTAAATTCATTGTTAACTTGACCAATTGGTTCATCGATAATGCCATGATTGTTATCCAAATTACCAGAAATAACGGCTAGGTATTGCTTTTGAATTTGATGATTAGCTAATTGTTGATTAGCTAAACTATTAGCTAATCGATGTTTGGCAATTAATACTAAGCCACTGGTAAAACGGTCTAAGCGGGTAATGATGTGCGGTTTTAAATCATTACTACCATGTTTTTTTAAGTATCCTTTAACTCGATTAACCAAAGTATCATCACGATTGCTAGGGCCTGGTACACTGGTTAACCCAGCCGGCTTATTAACGACTAGCCAATTACTATCTTCATAGACCACTTCAAGTGGATTATTACTAATTGGCACATTATCATCGCTTCCTTCATCTGGAAAAGTAACCTTCACCACATCTTTGGGATGAATTTTACCATCTGAAGTCAGCGGACGTTGATTAATTAAAATTTCACCGGAGTTTTTTAGTTCATTATACATACGATGACTAATACCATGATTATTTAAAAATTTTTTAAGTCCATAGGTTTCATCTTTGTCATTTAAAAAGGTAAACTGCATCTTGATTCCTCATTTCTAATAATTTACCAATCTTATGATATATTAACATATAGAATTAAAAACATTTCAAATTGAATGGAAAAGAGTTGTTATAATGTTTAATTATGATAATCAAAATGGTTGGCCTAACAAACTCGGTCACTATCAATCGCCAATAGATTTAAGCTCAACTGATAGTATTAATTATGATGATAATTTGGCGATTAGTAGTGATATGTACTACCAACTAACCGAGGAAATTAATGATGGAAACACAATTAGATTACTAGGACATGGTAATGCTACAATTTTTAATCGTAAGTTTACCTTTCAACAATTGCATTTTCATTTACCATCAGAACACACTATTGATGGTAAAACGCATCCTTTAGAAATTCACTTAGTGCACACTAATGAAATTGGTCAAACCGTTGTGGTCGCTATAATGGTTAATAAAGGTAATAGTAATCCAGACATTCAATCCATCATCAATCATTTCAATAATAACGTTGAACAACCAGTTAATATCTCAACTAATCAATGGATTCCATCTTTGGCCAAAGGCTTTCATTATCTAGGTTCATTAACTACTCCCCCACTAACTGAAGGTGTTGAATGGTTAGTAATCACCAATGCTGCAATCACCGTAAGTGAAAGTCAATTGCAGTGGTTTCATAATAATTTTAAACACAACAATCGTAAAATACAGCCATTATTTGAACGCAAAGTAGAATTATATAAATAAAAAAGTACTGCATAATTGCTAAGACAGTTATGCAGTACTTTTTAGTATTAACTTTTATAAAAACTTGATTAAATAATTACCAAAAAAACTTGTATATATTCACAATACCAAAGATGTATAACCATACCATAAAGCTAGGTATAAATAAGATTAGATGAAAGCAAAAAAATATTTTGTAATATATATCTAAATTACGCCAGTCTGAAGTTTTTAGTCTAGTAATAAAATCTAATATATTAAATACACTGATTATCCCAGTTATTAAAAAGCCAAATATAACGAGTACATCTGGATGAAAAGGATCTCCATTTGATAATCCTATAATTCCATCAATAATTAACAGAAACGGTAAAAATAAAATAGCAACTTGAATTAATACTTTGTATCTATATTATTTCATATAACTCCTTAAAAATTACAAATTAACATGAATGTTTTATTACATGTAACCACAAGAAAGTACAATTGGGTAATCAATTACCTAAATATTAGTTAAATATCGTATATCAAAAAAAGCTGTATAGATTAACAATGTCAAAGAAGGATAGCCATGCTATAAAACTGGGGATAAATAAGATTAAATGAAAAAAGAAAAAGATTTTATAATATATATTCAAATCATGCCAGCCTGAATTTCTTAATCTATTAATAAAATTTAATATATTAATTGTGCTAATTATTCCAGTTGTTAAAAGTCCCAGTAACACAAACGCATCTGGATGAAAAAGTTCTTTATTTATTAATCCTATAATTCCCTCAATCATTAACCAAAATGGTAAAAATAAAACAGCAATTTGAATTAATACTTTATATCTATATTTCATATAACTCCTTAATTCTTACATAATTACATAAACATTGTATTACACACTTTTATGAGTATAACGTAAAATTAGGTAATCAAAAACCTGTAAAACAGGAAATTAATTACCTAATGTCTAACCAAAAAGTTTATATTAAAATATTTATAGATTAATGATTTCTAAAAACAATAACCACGATATCAAACTAGGTATAAATAGAATTATATGAATAAAGAAAAATATTTTATAGTACACATCTATACTATGCCAACCTAATAAAAACATTCTAATTAAAAATGCTATTATGTTGCACATACTAATTATTCCAATTATCAATACTCCAAAAAAAATTAAATCATCTGGATGTAAGGAAACATTTTCTGCAACGCCGATGGCACCATTAATAATTAAGAAAAAAGGATAAAATAACATAGCAACTTGAATCAATATTTTATATCTATATTTCATAAAACTACCAAAAGCTTGTAAATATCATTAAGCAAATCTAACTTACCTTAATTCCATGGACGAGCTACACCAGCAACATCTGATCTTTGACCATTTCTAATAGCTGCCACCATAATACGAGGAGGCCAACTTTCAATTACTCGGTTGCGGCCTAAGTATAGTGCAACATGCCAAATGGTATGTGTTCCTGGTTGATAGTAAAAAATTAAATCTCCACGTTTACGATTTTTATAAGCAACATGTTTAAACTTATGACTAGCGAATAAGTTACGAGAATTCCATTCATTTCCAGGATAAGCATGATGAATTGAACTAATTGGTTTAGGATCAATTCCGCCAGCGTATAAAGCCTGCATTACCAAACCAGAACAGTCTGTTCCATATTTAGGACTAGAAGAAGCTCCATAAATGTATGGATTACCCAAATACTTGTATGCTTGCTTAATAGCAGCTTCAATATGAGCTTTGCGACCTTGGTTATCTTTAGCGCCTAAAGGAGCTACGTAACTGTCAATATTAGACCAATCTGATTTAGAGAAACCCAATTTTACCCATGTTTGTTCATCTACGATTCCGTTGGCTTTTAAATGATGCTTACGCTGAAAATTCTTTACAGCATACTTAGTCGCATAGTTATATTTATTATAACCACCATAAGTACCTAACCTGCGCATTACTTTATATGTCTTAATTCCCTCGTAACCAATATTTAAGTTATAACCAACCTTTCCATATGGTTTGATTTGTGAACTTTGAATTTGATAATACTTTTTAGGGTTTTGATAATTTTGAGCATTAACTTTTATACCTAAAACTAAAACAGCCAAAAAAGATAAACAAAAAATTGAAATTTTTCTTATTTTCATATACTTAACTTCCTTCCAAATTTAGTAACTTAAAGCTCGTTTTGCATCAGCTTTGTGAAGTTGTTTAAAATTATTATACGTTAGTTTGATACGCTTATATTTCCAAGGGTCATTCATGTATAGATAGTTTTCATCATATCCATAAACAGTTAATGCATGATTAGGAAATCCATCAATATGTGCTAACCAAACAACAACCGGATGATTAATATTAATTTGCTTTTTAATCTTATAAATAGAACATCCCGTCATATTTTTAACTGACCCTAAATATTTTTTAACAATTTTGGTTAAACCTTTAGGGTAAATATACCATCCACTTTTAGAATATGGGCTTCCAACAAAACCCTTATTAGGATTAGATGAACGAGGCATTTCTTTTGCTAATTGCATTTTATTTTTGTGAACACCTGCATATTTTAACATCATCGTTAGGGCTGTAATCTCACATCCAGTTGGAAGTTGTGGACGTTGAGCAATTAGAGGCACTTTATTTATATACCTAACATTATGGTCAAAATAATCAGCATTAATCCACTCCCCAGAAGAAATTTGATAATAAGTTTTTGATTTAAGCTGACCTTGACGATTTATGTAAATATTTTCATTACTATTAATCTCATATTTGTTTTGAGAATTATCTTTATATCCCTTAACATACTTTTTGTGCCATTTACGCTTAAATCTAGTTTTATAATTTAATGTTTTTTGGTTATCAAAAACTATTTCTTTATTATTGTTGTCTCCATTTGAGTGTTCTTTATTATTATTGGGAGTTGAATTATTATTCCCATTAGGATTTTGATTTCCATTATTTGGTTCATTATTATCAGAAGGACTTTTTCCTTGATTATTAGAATTATTATTTTGATCACTGCTGGAGCTATTTCCTTGACTACCAGAACCATTATTTTGATTATCATTAGAACTGTTAGTTTGATTATTAGTATCATTAGAAACATCAGATGAGGTATTATTCGGATTAACAATGTTATTGTCTCCACTTGGTGTTTCATCCGCATAAACATTTAAACCACAAAAAATCCCTAAAGTAGCAACTGTAAGTACAATTATTTTTTTATAAAACATATCTACACCTTTTATCATTATTTTTTATAGTAGTATAAATATTATATTACATATATTAATAAATATAAAACAAAAATTAAAAGTATTATTTTAGATTAATGTCATGATATGCAATGAATTATTAACAAAGTTAAAAAATACTCCTAAAACTTATATGTTTATTAAATAAGTTTTAGGAGCATTTTACATTTAATTATATATTTAATTTATTCATCAACTTCAAATTTAGGTAATTGATTAACTAAATCAACTGTTTGTACAGAAACATTAATAATTCTCAATAATAAATTAAAAATGTATTTAGGATCATCACTATATTCATTAGGATCATCAGTTATACCTGATTTTTTATCAGTTTTAAATTGATATTGATCCATAATCCATTCAATAGCAGATTTACCGTTAACAACATATTCATAAGCTTTAGATGGAATGTTACTAATAGTAATATCATCATTAAAAATGATTGTAGATTTATCTTTAATGGAATTCCCCTTTTTGTCTCTAACTAATTTACCATTTTTGTCTTTAACTTTATCAAATTTCATTTTATTGACTATATAATTTTTATCATTATTTTTGATATATAATTTTTTATATGTTGGGATATTTTCATAATTAAGATGCAAATAAGATAATTTTTTACCAATTTCAATGTATTTTTCTTTATTTTTAACTAATGGTATTCGAGGTAAAGACTTAGAAAGATCTTTATCATACATATTTATATAATCTTTAGAGTGTAAAAGCCCATATACGTAATAAATAATTTCATCTTCAGAAATTCTATATTTATTTTTCAATATTGAAAAATTAATAGAAGAATAGCTTCCAATATTATCGTACATTTTCTTTGGAAAATTTTGAGATCCACCAGAAAAGATATTTCTATCTGGAAGAACATTTATTATTAACGTTGTAAACTTGAAATTATGTGCTTTATTAGGCATTGATAACATTAAATTTTTAGAATTGCTTTTAGGCAAAACTTTAGACATTTGATACTGCCTATCAATCATGTCTGCTTCATAATAAGCATATTTTTTAGTAAATGGGCGATACATGCCTAAATAAATTCTGGAAGAATCATAATTAATATGTTTTTTTGATTCAAAAAGTTTTTTTAAAGATTTATTCCAAGAAATTTTAGAAGTTTTTTTATTATAAACTTCTATATTACCTAAATTATCATTATAGTAATTTATACTTTCAGTTATTTTATTTTCAACTGATTTCTTACTAAATCCCCAAGACCAATTATCTCTACCCGTAGTTATACCTCCAGTATAATCATTGAATAGAGTATTATTTTCTTTTTTAGAACCAATTTTAACAAACTGATCAAAATTAGTATTTCTCTGATTAATCCAGTCACCTTTGTGGTTGGGAATGATTTTTTTTAATTTATTATCAATTTTAAAAATACTATGCCATTTTTGTATTTTTTTTAACTTTTCCGATTTATTCAAATAATTATCTATATCTAAATAATGTAATTTTCCAGAATAATCATTACTTTGTTTCTTGACTAAAATTGTAATCGCAACTCCAACACGTATATTAAATATATTTTTACCCTCTTTTTTTGCCTGTAAACTAGTAAGACCTCTACTTTTTCCTTTTAAATTAATTATATAAATATCAGAAAATTCATTTATAAGTGATTTCCTAATTCCATCTGCGGAAGAACTGTTTATAAAAGAATTATTGGTAATAAAGCCAATAACCCCATTATTACTAATTCTATTAGATGCCCATCTAAGAGCTCTAATATAAGAATCGGTTAATCCATTTTTATTTTGTGCTGAAGATAGTTTTGAATAAGACTTTTCTATAGAATTATCAAGTAATTCATATTTACTTTTTGTTTGATTATCGTCTTCATTTGATTGTTTAGCAAAATAAGGTGGATTACTCATAATAACAGTTATAGGGTTTTCCTGTTGTTTCTTTAAACGTTCATTATTTTGACCAAGTAGTTCATCCATAAAAGAATCTTTACGTTCGGTACTTTCAAATGTATCAGTTAAAACAATTCCATTGAATGGTTTGTATCCTCTATCAGGACCGTTTACTTCATCAAATACTGATTCAATATTAATAGCTGCAATATAATAACTTAATAAAACAATTTCATTAGCATGTAATTCATGCATATATTTATATAAAATATCATCAAAAGTAATTTTTTCAGCATCCATTTCTTGTTTAAGGTATTGCAAAGTTCTGGTTATAAAGGTACCCGTTCCAGTAAATGGGTCTAAAATATGAACACCTTTATCAGCTAAACCTTTACCAAAATATTTATGCATAGCATCGTCGACAGAATGAATAATGAAATCAACCACTTCAGTTGGAGTAAATACAATTCCTAGTTGTTCTGTAGTTTCTTTAAAACCTTTTTTAAAGAAATTATCGTATAATGATAAAATTAATTTTTGCTTACCTTCTGCGTTATCAATACCAGAAGCTCTTAATTTAATAGAATCATAAAACGGTTTTAAATCTTCCTGTTCTTTAGAAAAACCAAAAACCTTAAAAGCAGAAATAACATCATTCATAGATTTTGATACAACATTATTTTTAACAAAGCTATATTCACCAAATAAAGCATCAAAAACAGGTTCAGTAATAAGATGTTGAGCTAGCATTTCAACAGTCTGTTCTCTTGAGATAGAATCGTTAATATTATGTTTCAAACTGGTATGAAAATTTTCAAATGCCATCTTAGCACCATCATTACTATCAATTAAATCATTGATTTTTCTAATGTGTCTTTTAGCAATATCAGAAACATCTTTGGACCAGTCTTCTAGGTATCGACGATCACCAACATGTTGAACTACTTTTCCATAGAAAGCGTTACGCATTTCTTGAAAATTCAATGGTAATTCCATTTGTTTTGTATTTTGTTCTTCATTTTTAGAAGTACTTTCATCCACTTTATTATCAGGAGAAGAATTGACACCAATTAAATCAATTTTTTTTGATTTATTTTTATTCAAGTCTAGTTTATTAACTTCAGCATCAAATCTTTCATCTATAGATCTCAATGCATTTAACACTTGCCAAATTTCTTTGTACTTTGAATCATTGTCCAAAGCTGCGTGTGGATCAACTCCATCGGACACAACAATTGGTAAAATGATGTAACCATACTCTTTATTTTCAGCTCGACGCATAATGCGTCCAACAGCTTGCACAATATCAACTTGTGATTTTTTTGGGCTAAAGAAGATTATTCCATCAAGGTTAGGAACGTCAATCCCCTCTGTTAAGAATCTAACGTTAGATAAAACTCTAGAATGATTTTCTTGAATATTATTATCGCCTAACCAATCAATTTCATCTTTCTTTTGAAGTGCATTAAGGCCACCATCAACATGATGAACATCAACTTGAAAACTACCTGTTGCTTTGGCGTCTAAGTACTCATTAACTACCGTTTCAAATTCATTGGAAATAATTTTAGAATGCTTGATTGTATCAGTAAAAGCGATTGCTCTTTTCATTGGAGCACCTTTAATTTCACCAGTAATTCCATCACGTTTAACCATAGCGTTCCATACACCAATTATTTTACCAATATCATCCACTTTTAATTGATTATCCGCTGCCATAAGTTTTTGCATATCTTTATTTATATAAGATTCATTGACCGCTAAAACTGTAACTTTATAATCAGTTAAATATCCTTGGGCAACAGCATCTCCAAAGCCTAGCCTAAATATTTCTTTACCATACTTATCTTCGTCGTCCATCGAAGATACTAATATACTATTTTCTTTAGCTTTTTTCTTAGCATTAGCATCATACAACTTAGGAGTTGCTGTTTGATAGAGACGTAACTTACCTTTGACATTAGTATCAGAATGAACTTCAGTAAAAACACTATCTTCATTTAGTTTTGTAGCACCAGTAGTTCTATGAGCCTCATCAGCAATAATTAAATCAAATTCTGGATAACCATTTTTCTGGGCTTCTTTAATAACGTCAATAGACTGATAAGTTGAAAATACAACTGTCATATTGTTATTTAAATTAAGATTCTTAATATTATTAAAGTTATTTATAAGCTCATCAACATTAGTAGTTGCTGGAAAACCAATGTCCTTTGCTCCTAGGTCATCCTTTCCATATGACTTTTTATTAGCCTTTCGATCAGAAACTACAGAAAAAGATGTCATATGTAAACTATCAGATTTATCATCATTCCAATTAAATAAAGTTTGTGAGAGTAATTGAATACTTGGAACCAAATAAAGAACATAAAAATTTTTCCTTTTTTGTTCATTCATTAAAGATTCAGCAATTTTTAAACTAGTGAATGTCTTACCAGTTCCTGGTGCCATAATTAATTTTCCACGATTATTATTTTTAAAATATTTCAAAGAATTATCAATAGCTTCTTTTTGATATTTTCTTAACTCTTTAGGCTTTTTAATAGATAAATCTTTATTTGAATCACCAAAAGAAAACATTTGCCAGTTAATGTTAGCATGACTTAATTGTGACAAACCAATTCTTGCAAAGGATTTGGAATTATTTTCCAATGCATTTTCAGCATTCTTGTTCCATTCATCAGTGGTAGAAACTATTAAACCATCGTAATAATATTCTTTTCCGGCTTCTGCTACAAAAGAATTAATTGTATCCTTTCCAATTTTTCCTCGATAATATTTAGCTTGCACAGCTGTTAGCTTGCCATCATAACTTTCAGCAACAATATCAACACCTGTATCTTTTTTAGGAATATGATATTGCTCAGGTACATCTTTTAGCATCCAGACATTTTTGTATTTTTGCTTATATAATGGTTCATTCTTTAAATAAGAAACTACCATTTCTTCAAAAGCGGTCCCGCGATCTCTTTGATTATTCATAGTAGAATCTATTTGATTAATAAGCTCTTTGAAAGTAGCCATTTTTAATCCTCCAATATAACAATAGTTTATATAATTATAACAATATTCACAGTAATCTATATTACTTTTTTGGTTTTTATAAATTTAAAACACAAATAAAAAACGCTATCCAAAATGGATAACGTTTTTTTTAGGAATATAAATAATTATTCCCATTCAATTGTCGAAGGTGGCTTACTTGTAATATCGTACACTACTCGGTTAATTCCGCCGACTTCATTTACAATCTTAGTTGAAATGTCTGATAATACATCCCATGGAATTTGTGCAAAGTCAGCGGTCATTCCATCAATTGATTTAACGGCACGGATTGCAATGGTGTAGTCATAAGTACGACCATCACCCATTACTCCCACACTTCTAAATCCTGGAAGGACTGTGAAGTATTGCCAAATTTCACGGTCTAGACCAGCTTTAGCAATTTCTTTTCTTAAAATGTAATCACTATCACGGACAATTTGTAATTTTTCTTCAGTAATTTCACCAATTACACGGATTCCTAAACCAGGACCTGGGAATGGTTGACGCCATACCAAGTTAGCTGGAATGCCTAGTTTTTCACCTAATTCACGTGTTTCATCCTTAAATAATGAACGTAGTGGTTCAATTAATTGGAAACGTAAATCTTCTGGTAATCCCCCAACATTATGGTGAGACTTGATAGTTTGGGCAGTATCAGTCCCACTTTCGATAACATCAGTGTATAAAGTTCCTTGTGCTAAGAAGTCAATATCTTTTAGCTTACGGGCTTCATCATTGAAAACTTCAATAAATTCATTACCAATGATTTTGCGTTTTTGTTCTGGTTCCGTAACACCATTTAGTTTACCTAAGAAACGATCCTTAGCATCAACTTTAATGATGTTAAGACCAAACTTACCAGCTAAACTGTCCATAACTTCGTCAGCTTCATTTTTACGTAATAAACCGTGGTCAACAAAGATACTAGTTAGTTGGTTCCCAATTGCTTTGTGTAGTAAAACACCGGTAACACTTGAATCAACTCCACCAGATAGTCCTAGAATAACTTTTTTATCTCCTACAACTTCACGAATGTGTTCAACTTGTAGGTCAATAAAGTCTTCCATTGACCAATTAGCTTCGGCATGACAAACGTTAAAAGCAAAGTTCTTTAAAATATCATTTCCGTACTTAGTATTTCTAACTTCAGCATGGAATTGAATAGCGTAGAAGTTCTTAGCTACATTTTGCATTGCTGTAATTGGACAGTCTTTACTTTTAGCTACTACTTCAAAGTCTTCTGGAACTTTAGATACTAAATCACCATGACTCATCCATACTGGTTGTTCTTTAGGTAAACCTTTGAACAAAGTATCTTCAGCTGTAACTTCAATATCAGCATGTCCATATTGACCGTGTTCTTCTCCCGCAACTTGACCACCTAATTTATAAGCCATCAATTGCATTCCGTAACAAATTCCTAAAATTGGAATTCCTAATTCAAAAATTTCAGGGTCAACGGTTAATGCATCATCTGCATAAACACTGTTAGGACCACCAGAAAAAATGATTCCCTTTGGATTAAAACGTTTTATGTCATCAATTGACATATCATGTGGCTTAAGTTCTGAATAAACTCCAAGATCTCTAATTCTACGAGTAATTAGTTGATTATATTGGCTTCCAAAATCAAGCACTAAAATTTTATCAAAAGACGATAGATCAATGTTTGTCACGCCATACACCCCTCTTTAATAATTGTTACTATCATAAACTATCACAATACTACGGTCAAATTTTTTTAGTATTTTCTAAGTAAAACCTGGTCAATATCATGGTTATCAGTTTTATGCAAAATCAAATCTGCCCGCGTCTTAGTTGGCTTAATATTTTCTAATAGGTTAGGTAAATTAACCGTTTCCCAAACTTTTTTAGCAATCTCAATTGCTTTAGCACGATCGGTATGGGCTAATTCATAATAGTAATTAGATGGGCTTTGAAAAGCTGTATCCATCAATTTTTTAAAGCGATCCAAATACCAATTTTCAATTAAATCATCTTTAGCATCAATATAAATTGAAAAGTCAGTAAAATCACTAACATAGATTTGTTGATTGGAAGGTAGCTGTAAAGTATTAATTCCCTCAATAATCAATACATCTGGTTGATCAATAATATCATATCGATTAGGAATGATATCATACACATCATGTGAATATACGGGCGCTTTAACGTTATTTTTACCTGATTTTACTTCATTTAAGAAATTAATTAATTTCTCCATATCATAACTCTCAGGAAATCCTTTTCGATCCATTATATTCATTTCACGTAATTTCTTGCTGGGATATAAAAAACCATCCGTTGTAATTAATTGAATTTTTTTATCACTAAAGAAATATGATAGTAAAACTTTAAGTAGGCGAGCTGTGGTAGATTTACCTACGGCTACACTTCCAGAGATACCAATAATATAAGGTACTTTACGAGTGGGTTTCGACAAAAAATCAGCTTTAGTTTTTTGCCATTCATTGAAGTGACTAGTTTTTAATTTTAAAAGATGCACGATTGGAATATAAATATCGTGAACATCATCTAATGATATTTTATCGTTAAAAGCCTTAACTCGTCGTAAGCTCGCTTGAGTGATTGGAACTGATTTAGTATGATAAAAATTTTTCCATTCATCTTGGGAAAAAGAATAATAATTAATTGGTTCGGTCAACTTTACATCCCCATTTTAATTTATTTTAAATAAAGAAAGAGTTTATCCACTTTGAACAAACTCTTTGATTTTTATTTCATTATATATAAATCTTTTGGTACGCGGTCTAAAATTGTAGTTACTTTATTTTTAGCCATAATTGTTAATTCATGCATGGCACGTGTACAAATTGTATATACTAATTGACGATCACTTTCATCACTATAAACGTTGTCTGAAGCATCCCACATAATAACTGAATCAAATTCCAAACCTTTAGCTAGGTATGAAGGAATAATTAAAGTTCCCTTTAGTAAACGTTGATTTTCAGTTTGAATTAAATGTGCTTCTACGTCATTTTGCTGTAATTCTTCATATAACTTTTTACAATCAGCTAAAGTCTTACAGATAATTGTCGTAGTATCGTGTTTTTGCTTATCAGAAGCAATTTTAGCTTTAAGGTTCAAGATTGCCTCATGGTCGTTATTATATACCTCAACTAGTGGTTTTTCGCCTTCACGAGCAAATGATTCAATTGCTTCACCATCACCTAAAATATGCTTAGTAAAGTCAGTGATTTGTTCAGTGGAACGATAAGACTTAGTTAGTTGTACTACGTTAGTTTTATCTGCATCGAACATCGTTCCTAATTCTTTTAGTAACTGATGACTATTTTCATGCGTAAAGATGGCTTGATTTAAGTCCCCTAACAAGGTAAAGCGTGCTCGTGGGAATGTAAACTTAAGAAAAGCCATTTGGAAAGCTGTATAGTCTTGAACTTCATCGATAAATAAATATCTAATATCTGTTTTAGCACGTTTACCACTAATTTTATCAAATAAGTATAGGTATGCTGAAACATCAGCCATTGAAATGGAACCTTTTTTAATGCCACTAACAGTCTTATCAATGTTAGCTTGCCAATCATCAAGTGTTAAATTGTATTTGGCAAGGTCTAAAATATGTGGCAAACTCTTTAAAAAGTGTACAAATTGGTTATTAATACTTAAAAAGCGCGAATGTACAATTTGTTTTCTAACTCGTTTGAAAGCTCCAATAACAATATGTTTAGCTAAAAAGTCAAACTCTTTATCAGCATTTTGGAATTCGTCTGGGTGGGTAGATTGAACGGCTTGAATCTGTTCACGACTTAATGATTGAACCGCATCTTCAACCCATTTCTTTTTCATTTCAGCTTTAACTCGACGGTTTAACATCTTAATTAAACGTTCTTTAGTCGCTGATAAACGATTTCTTAAATTGTAGTTTTCATTAAAGCTATAGTAAATTTCAGCAATTTTTTCTTTTGGAATGAACACTTCTTTATTGAACATAATGTTCTTAAAACGCATATCCTCTTTATTTAGATGATTTGCGTAAGCTGTTTCAGCTCTAAAGAAGTCCAAACTGTTTTTAAGTGTATTAATGTTACGCAAGTTCATGTCTTCAGAATTATCTTCTAAGAAACGTTGCGATAAGTTTTCAACCTTTAGATGTGGAACTCGAATACTACTATATTGATAGTAGGTCATCTGAACCATGTTTTGTTCACCTAGTTCAGGTAATACTTGGTTGATATAATCATTAAAAAGTTGATTAGGTGAAAATAAAATAACTTGACTAGAAGTTAATTTGCCACGATAACGATATAACAAGAATGCAATTCTTTGTAATACAGCCGCCGTCTTACCTGAACCAGCCGCTCCTTGAACAAACAACAAATCTGAATTAGTATCACGAATAATTTGATTTTGTTCTTTTTGAATCGTAGTTACAATACTCTTCATCTTAGTACTGGATTTACCGTTCAAATTATCCAGTAACATTTGATCACCAACCACTTGGTCAGTATCAAAAATAGTTTTTATTTCGCTGTTTTTAATTTGAAATTGACGTTTTAAAGTTACATTGACTGATTGGGTTCCCATAGGAGTTTCATAGGTTACATGTCCAATTTTACTGTCATAATAAATACTAGATATTGGAGCTCGCCAGTCATAAACTAAGTAATGATCTGGACTATCAGTAAATGATCCTAATCCAATATAAATGGTTTCAGCCTTATTTTCACCGGTTTCTTCAAAGTCCAAACGTGCAAAATATGGCGTATCTTCCATCTTCTTTAGTTTGGCATATTCATCGGTAGCATGTTGCCAACTATTTTCACGTTCTTCCAACATTTGTTGCTGTTGTCTAATAGAAACTGAAGTTTCCATCATTCCACTATAAGTACTGGTATTCAAACGAACATCATTATAGAAGTTTTTATTAATATCTGCTTTATCTTTTTCAGTTTTACTAATCTTTTTTGCAGCTGCTTTTTCAGCAGTTTTAATCTTTTGAACGACTTCATCAAGATGTGCCTGTTCATATTGTTTAATTGAATCAGCCATATTTATTTCTCCTAATTATTGGAATTTTAATCAACTATTTTAGCATACATATTTGCTTATAACAAAAATTTAAACATTCTTTAACTATTTATACCTAATAAATTTAACATTTTCCATTATATGCTAAAATTAGACCAGATATGATTTTATTTAGGAGGAAAAATATGGCTATCAACTTATACTTTGTTAGACACGGACAAACTTTTTTAAATAAGTATCATCGCATTCAAGGGTTAAGCAATGCCCCACTTACTGAAAAAGGAATTAATGATGGAATTGCTGCTGGTAAACGTTTAAGTCAGATTGAATTTAATGCAGCTTATTCTAGTGACATGCAACGTGCAATCGATACTGCTAAATATATTTTAAAAGAAAACTCATCTGCAATTAAAACTCCAACTGTAAGCACTGCTTTTCGTGAAGAAAACTTTGGTTATTTTGAAGGTAGTGATGATCAATCTGTTTGGCACATGATTGGATCACCTAAAGGTGCTAACACTTTCAATGAAATGATTGATAAATTTTCAATGGAAAAGGTTGTAGATATGATTGCTGCAGCAGATCCATATGGTGATGCTGAAACTAATCAAGATATTTATGATCGTTTTATGCCGGGCTTAAAAGATGTAATTAGTAAAGCTAACGACAATGACAACGTACTAATTGTTGCTCACGGTACCTTAATTCGCTGGTTAGTAAGTCAATTCGATAAAAGTATTAATGTAGCTGATTCCCCTAAAAACGGTGGCGTTACTAAATTAGTTGCTAATGGTGATAATGATATTAAAGTCGAATTTTTCAATAAAGTAGATTAAAAAAAGAAGAGATTCTCATCTCTTCTTTTTTATTTACCATTATTTAATCGTTCTTTATACATCGCTACTTCTTCTTTAGTAGCTCTAACATAGTGTCTAGGTGCAATTTCAACTAAGCTACGTTCTTGACCATCATCTTCTTTAGAAGCGTCATAATCAACAATTTCACGCTTACGTTCATACTCTGGGTCTGGCACTGGAACAGCTGATAACAAACTTCTTGTATAGTCATGTAATGGATGATTATACAATTCATCAGCATCAGCAATTTCTAACATCTTACCATAGTGCATTACACCAATTCGATCACTAATATATTTAACCATTGATAAATCATGAGCAATGAATAAATATGTTAACCCACGTTCACGTTGTAATTTTTTTAATAAGTTAACTACTTGTGCTTGGATTGACACATCTAGCGCTGAAATAGGTTCATCAGCAATAATGAATTTAGGCTTAACAGCTAACGCACGTGCAATTCCAATTCTTTGACGTTGACCACCCGAAAATTCATGTGGATAACGGTTAGCATGTTCTTTATTCAAACCAACTGTTTCCAATAAATCCTCGACTTGACGATTACGATCATCATCGTCTTTAGCTAAATGGTTTATATCAATTCCTTCAGCTACAATGTCTTTAACTTTCATTCGTGGATTTAATGATGCATATGGATCTTGAAAGATCATTTGCATATCTCTTCTAAATTTAACTTTCTTGTCCTTGCTATTTAACTTAGATACATCTCCACCTTCGAAAATAATTTTACCTGAAGTGGGAGTATATAAATGACAAATAGCTCTACCAGTAGTAGTTTTACCTGAACCAGATTCACCTACTAGACCAAAAGTTTCACCTTTGTAAATATCAAAGGTAATATCATTGACAGCCCTAACTTCATCGGGTTTCCCCACATTAAAGAACTGTTTTAAATGTTCGACTTGTAAAATCTTAGGAGCATTTTTATCTTCCATAATTTTTTACCACCTATTATTTCTTATTTCGTATTAATCGCTTTAAAATGTTTTTGACGTTTTACAATTTCATCTGGTGGAGTGACCTTAGGAGCTCGGTCATCCAATAACCATGTAGCTGCATAATGCGTATCAGAAACTTTAAAGAATGGTGGCTGTTTAATGGTATCAATTTTTAGAGCATATTTATTTCTAGCTGCAAAAGCATCTCCAACTGGTGGTTCCAACAAGTCAGGAGGAGTTCCTGGAATTGAAGGAAGTACCTCTGATTTGGTATCAAGAGTTGGCATTGAACTTAATAATCCCCAAGTGTATGGATGCTTAGGATTATAAAAGATTTCGTCAACAGTTCCATATTCTACAATTTTACCAGCATACATAACTGCAACTCGATCAGCCATTCCCGCAACTACCCCTAAATCATGCGTAATGAAGATAATGGATGTATTAATTTTATCCTGTAATTCTTTCATTAACTTCAAAATTTTAGCTTGAATAGTAACATCCAAAGCAGTAGTTGGTTCATCAGCAATAATAATTTCGGGATAAGTAATTAATGCAATCGCAATTACGATTCTTTGACGCATCCCACCAGAAAATTGATAAGGATAATCATTTAATCGTTCTTTTGCATTAGTAATGCCTACGAGTTTCATCATCTCAAGTGCTTTATCTAATGCTTTATCCTTACTCATATTTTGGTGAATCATTAAGGGTTCTGCAATTTGACGACCAATTTTCATGGTTGGATCTAGAGAAGTCATTGGATCTTGAAAAATTTCAGCAATGTGTTGTCCACGAAACTTACTTAATTCTTTTTCAGTCTTACCCAAAATTTCTTCGTCTTTAAATTTAATACTACCGCCAGCAATTTCAGTATTAGAAGCATTTAGCCCCATAATACTTCGCGTTGTAACGGTTTTACCTGACCCAGATTCACCAACGATAGCAAGTGTTTCACCTTTTTTCAAATCAAAGCTAACATCTCGAATCGCTTTAATCTTACCTGCATAAGTATTGAAATTAATTTTTAAATTTCGTACCTCTAAAATGTCATCTTTATTTTCCAAAGTTTCTCACCTACTCTCTTGTTCTAGGGTCAAAGGCATCACGAAGACCATCACCAAGAATGTTGAAAGCAATCATTAATAATGAAAGAACAATTGCTGGAATCCACATTTGGTATGGTAAGTATTGGAATGATTTTTGACCATCACTAATTAATGTACCTAATGAAGCAGCTGGAGCTGGAACTCCAATTCCGATAAATGATAGGAAGGCTTCGAAGAAAATAGCATTAGGAATTGTAAGCATTGTATTAACAATAATTACACTAGAAAGGTTTGGTAATAAATGCTTAAAAGCAATTTTCCAAGGTTTTTGACCTAGTGATCTAGCGGCTAAAACAAATTCTTGATTCTTAAGTTCCAAGGTTTGCGCTCTAACTAAACGCGCCATATTAATCCAACCTGTAAAAGCTAATACTAATACGATTGAACCAATTCCTGGTTTGAAAAGTAATAATAGCAAAATCATAACTACCAAGTTTGGTACTGAAAGCATGATTTCAATAATTCTTTGCATAAAGGTATCAACACGGCCGCCTTTCCAACCAGAAACGATACCATAAGTAACCCCAATGGTTAAATCAAAGAAAGTCGCTACCATTGCAATAATTAAAGAAAGTCTTGTACCAGATAGTGTTCTGGCTAATAAATCACGACCTAAGTAATCACTACCCAACCAGTAATGAACATTAGCGGCATCACCAGTATAAGCATTCACTCTTTGTCCACCTTGAACTAAGGTTCCATTAAAACCGGGAATATCAATTCCAGGAATTCGTGGAGGTAAGTTATTCAAGTTTGGATGGGTAGCAATGTTTCTAACTGAAGGAATCAATTGTGACCCAAAAGCCAACACGATGAAGAATATTAAAATATACATTGAAATCATTGCTGCTTTATTTTTCTTAAGACGACGCCAAGAATCTTTTAAGAAGGTTAAAGACGGAGCAGCAATTCTTTCATTATCTAAATGTGAACCATCTGATAACGGTTCAAAAGCATCTTTAGGTAACTTGTTTGCATTATCTGCCATTGATTAATCCCTCTTTCCTGTAATTCTGATTCTTGGATCTACTAATCCATAAACAATATCCGTTATTAATAGCACTACACATAGCATGAAACAATATACAATGGTTAGTCCCATGATTGTTGGATAGTCATTAGTGGTAATTGAGTTAACAAATTGTTCCCCAATTCCTGGAATAGCAAAAATATTTTCAACAACTAGTGAACCAGTCATAATATTAACCGCTAAAGGTCCAATAATTGTGATTAATGGTATTAAACTATTCCTCAAAGCATGATGATAAATAATACCTAATTTACCTAATCCCTTAGCTCTAGCTAATTCGATATAGTCTGAATTCAACACGTCTACCATTTCAGTTCTAACAAATCGAGCTGATTCAGCTAACGGCATCGCCGCTAACGCAATCGTTGGTAAAATAGTGTACATAAATCCGCTCCAACCAGCGATTGGGAAAGCACGTAATTTCAATCCAAAGAAATATTGAAGTAAGATTGCTAAAACAAATGAAGGAATTGAAATACCTAAAATTGAAATAATTGTAGTAGTAGTATCAACCCATGTATTTTTTCTAATGGCACCAAATGCACCTAATACAATTCCTAGAAGTACACCTATTACCATTGCTTGGAAACCTAATAACAATGAAGGTCCAATTCGACTACTAATTAGATATGAAACTGGTTGGTCACTAAATTGGAAAGAAGTTCCAAAGTTACCATGTACAGCGTTAGCTAAGTAACTCAAGTACTGTTGCCAAACTGGTTTATCTAAACCATATTGTTGCAAAATTAATTGTTGCTCAGTAGGAGACAACTTAGCTTGGTTAGTCAGGGGTGTCCCTGGCATAAGTTTCATTAAAAAGAAGGTAATGGTAGTAACGATAAATAACGTTAATACCAAATAAAATATTCTTTTAGCTAGATACTTTACCATGATATTCCTCACATTCTGTATTTTATTAATACCAAACTTAATTGTTTAATATGTATAAGTAAGTAATGAAAATTACTTACTTTTTGTTATTGTTTCTATGATATCAAGATTAAATTAAAAAGTGTTATATTAATACTTTTTAATTATTTAACACTAGCATTACGGAAGTCTAGTCCTGAACCAGTTGGGTAGAATTGAACTCCTTGAACACGTGTGTTGATAGCGTATGGTTGAGCTTGATGGTAGATTGGGATAATACCTTGATCATTCATCAAAGTTTTTTCAGCTTGAACCATGTCATTCCAACGCTTGTCAGTGTTATTAGCATCTTGACCTTCTGCATTATTAACGAACTTATCGTATTCAGCATTCTTCCATTTACCATTATTGTATGAATTATCAGAAGTAAATAGCGTTAAGAATGTAATTGGATCTGGAAAGTCACCATTCCAACCAGTTGCTACTATATCGAATTGACCGTTTTGTGAACGTGATAAACGACTCTTGAATGGTAGGTTTTGGTTAGTAACTTTCAAGCCAGGTAATTGTTCAAATTGAGTTTGTAGATATTCAGTAGTATTTTTACCAGCAGCAGTATCATCAGCGAGTAATGAAATATTTAAGCCTTTCTTGCCAACTTCTTTAAGTCCTTTAGCCCATAGTTTCTTAGCTTCAGCCATGTTGTAATCTACACCAGATTTTACATAAGCATCCTTGGTAAAGTCTTTACCATTTCTTGATGCTAATCCTGGAGATACATATCCGACAGCTGGAAGTGAACCATCACCTAACGTATTCTTAGTGAATTGTTGACGGTTAATTGCTAAGGAAAGTGCTTTACGGATATTCACATTTCTAAATGCTGGATCTTTTTGTTGGTTTAATTCCAAGTAGAAAGTGGAAGCTTGTTTTGCATTATAGAATTCTTTACTATTCTTATATTGACCAACTTGTTGAGCACCTACAAGTTTAATAGCATCTAATTTACCAGCTTGATATTCATTTAAAGCAGTACTTGGTGTTTTTTGAACATTAAACTTAACACCATCAATCTTAGTAGCTTTATTATTCCAATATTCTTTGTTACGAGTAAGTGTCCAACTGTCATTAGTACCAGTCCAACCGGTTACCTTAAATGGACCATTATAAATCATGTTAGAACTGTTAGTTCCATAAGCTGAACCAAACTTCTTAACTGCACTTTCACTTTGTGGGAAGAATGGTGTCATTGTAACTAAGTATTTAAAGTATGATTGTGGTTTAGATAGTGTAACTACTAACTTGTAATCACCATCAGCTTTGACCCCTAGTGAAGAAACTGGAGCTTTATTTTTACTAATTTCAGTTGCATTTTTCACATGATCAAACAAGTATGAATATTGAGATGCTGTCTTAGGTGCAACTGATCTTTGCCATCCATAAACAAAATCTTTAGCTGTAACTGGTTTGCCATTACTCCATTTTGAATGTCTCAAATTAAAAGTATATGTTTTACCATCTTTGGATACTTTATAACTTTCAGCAACCCCAGGTGCTACTTTACTGTCTTTGGCAGAAATCAAAAGCCCCTCATTACTGTTACTTAAAGTTTCAGCACTAACATGATCAGTGGCTTTAGAAACATCTAAAGTTGGTAAGTTAGCACTTTCTTGCCATTGAATTGTTTTACTCTTTGATTCTTGAGATGAATTACCACAAGCAGCTAGAAGTAAAGCTGATGATAATCCAACTGTACTAAGTTTTACAACTGAACTTAACTTCATAAAATAAACCCCACCTTTTTTATTTTCAAATCGCGTATTTGAAAAATCTGCTTTTATAAAAGTTGTAAATATATTAACATTAAAAATAGATTAAAATCAATATTTTCTTTTAATTTTTTTAACATGTTTCAAATTTAATACTCATTTTTAATAAATAAAATTAGTTCGTTGTTATAATTATAAATGTTATAATATTAGCAACCATAAGGGGGTTGATTGATTGAATAATGAATTATTACCGGTAATTACTATCGGCTTAAATTTAAATAATGAACGATTTGAATACTCTATGAAAGAACTATCGGCGTTAGCATTAGCGAACAATATGCACGTAGTTCAAGAATTAGTTCAGAAATTAGACCATCCTGACTCCGCAACTTACTTTGGTAAGGGAAAAGTCGAATTACTAAAAGAAACTGCTGCCGCTAACGATGTAAATACAGTCGTAGTGAATGATGAATTATCACCTAGTCAGTTAAGAAATTTGGAAAAGAAAACTGAAGTTAAAATTATTGACCGTACCGGATTGATTTTAGAAATATTTGCTAATCGTGCTCGTACTCACGAAGCTAAATTGCAAGTCCAATTAGCTAAACTTCAATATCAATTGCCAAGACTGCACACAAGTGCTAGTCAGCGCTTAGATCAACAAACCGGTTCTGGTGGCGGTGGCTTTACTAACCGTGGTTCTGGGGAATCACAATTAGAATTAAATCGTCGAGTTATTGAAAAAAGTATTACACACATTAAAGAAGAGTTAAAAGCCATCGAAAAGTCTGACCAAACTCAAAGAAAGCAACGTTCCAAATCCGACATTCCAAATGTTGCATTAGTTGGTTACACTAATGCTGGAAAATCAACTGTTATGAACCAATTAGTTAGTCGATATGGTGAAAACGTTGAAAAACAGGTTATGGTTAAAAATATGTTATTTGCAACCTTGGATACTAGCGTTAGAAAATTAGCATTTCCTGACCAAAAGAAAATGTTGCTATCTGATACGGTTGGTTTTGTAAGTAAATTACCACATCAACTTATCAAAGCCTTCCGCTCTACTTTATCAGAAGCTGCTAATGCGGATTTACTTGTCCAAATCGTTGATGAATCAGATGAAAACAAACAATTAATGATGGAAACTACTAACGAAACCCTTAAAGAGATTGGTATTGAAAATATCCCAATGTTAACTATTTTTAACAAGGCTGATTTAGCGGATGAACCACGCCCTATTAGAGCTGGAAATAATCTTACAATGGCTGCTTTAGAATCATCATCAATAGATGAGTTAGTTAAAATAATTAAAGAAAAAATCTTTAAAAACTATGCTACCGTTAAACTATTAATTCCATTTAGCGATGGTTCAGTAGTTGAATATCTAAATTCAAATGCCAATGTAATTAGTACTGATTACAATGCTGAAGGTACTGAAATAAAAGTTGAATTACCTGATGCTGATTTAAATCGTTTTGAAAAGTATGTTATTAATAAATAAAAAGAGTTCCTAATATAAGGAACTCTTTTTATTTATCAAATATTTGATTTAATTTTTGTTTAGTAACATCCCAATTGTCATTATTAATTACGATAGCACCATTCAATTCAGCAGGTAATTGTTGATCTCTTTTATATTCTAAACTATTAATTCTTTGAATAATTTTGCGCATCGAATCGCCTCTTTTAACCATTCGGTGTTTTAGCATTTCAACATTATTGACCTGTAAAAAGATTACAATAGCTTGCTTACCTAGTTTACGTTTATATGTTATAGCACCCTTCGTATCTAGCACAATTACCGCTTCAGCCGACTTATCCCAAGCTAATTGTAAGCCTTCGTATGAAGAACCATATTTAGCACCAGAATATTCTACACTTTCTAAATAATGTTTGTTAGCAAAAGTTGAGTCGCTTTCAAAATAGTAATCTACTCCATTTCGTTCATTGTAACGAGGTTCACGAGTTGTATGTGTAATTACTTTAGTCATATTGAAATGTTTGGCTAAATAATTTCTAACAGTCGTCTTGCCAGAACCAGCGGCACCGGTAACTACAATCACCTTATTGGACATTGAAAATACTCCTTAAAATTAAGAATGTTTTTTAGATAAATATGAATTAATAGCATCTAAGGCTACTTTTAAATTATCAAAAGTTACCATTTTACGTGCTTGGTCATATTCTAACCATACATATTCACTAATTTCTTCTTTTTGTAGCTTAACTGTTTCTGTATCAACTTTACTTGAATAAAAGGTTACCGTTTTATGATGTCCATTTTTCATATCGTATTCAACTACATAATTAAAATTTTCATCAATCGTAGCATCAATTCCCGTTTCTTCTTTAATTTCACGAACAGCTGCTTGAACTAAATTTTCACCAGCTTCTACATGCCCTTTAGGAAATCCCCAAAAATCACTGGTAGCACTTTTTTCTAGTAAATAACGTGGTTTATCGTTGACCATTCGATATACAATTGCTCCACCATCAATTTCAGTAACCAATATCATCCCTCCAGAATTGACTAATTATATCTGTTCATTATAACATTGATGAAAATTAGGATATAATTAAAATAATTTAAAGGGGCTGAATATATTGAAAAATAATCAATTTGCAATCGTGTCAAATAATTTAAAAACTAAAAAATTAGAATTAGCAAAGTTAAATTTTTTAGATTCAGATACAGAAAAAATAGACAAGCCTTGTACGCTATTAAAAGAATTTTTGCTTAAAGCATTTTTAGATACACAAAGTAATGCTATTAAAGGTCAAAAAATATCTGCTATCTTAGCTTCAGAAGATGAAGATGCACTTAGCTACTTAGATGATAATGAACCATTATCTAAGATTGCATTTTATAATATTGCACTTCAACTTCTAGGATTTCAAGTCGGCCTTGATTTTGAAATTGATGACTCTATTTCTAAAATGAAAGAATGGAATTTACCAATTGATAAATCCAAAGACCCCATGTCCACTGATGAAGTCATTTCAGCATGGTATTTACTATTAAATACTCACAATAAATATGGCCAAACTTACATAGATTATTTAGCTTCTACAGGTTATTTTGCACAAAACTATAATAAGTTTGATAAACCATTAATTTTCAACGGTAAATCAATGCCAGTTTACGATACCAATGAATTAATTCGTGAAGTTGTTTATGTAGAATCACCCCAAGATACCGATTTTGATGGCAAGCTAGACTTATTAAAAGTTGAAGTATTAAGACCAAAGGAAAGTAATAAAAATCAAGTTCCAGTACTATTTACTGCCAGTCCTTACAATCAAGGTACTAACGATTATAGTGGTGAAAAATTAACCCATGAAGTAAATGTACCATTAAAACATAAAGAACCAGTCCAATATAAATATGATCAAATAAAATTTAAGGATGAAAAGAAAGCTTTGCCTGCACAAAGAACCGTTGAAGGTAAAACTCGTAAGGCTGAACAAACTTTTGACCGCGAAGCATCATACACTTTAAATGATTATTTCTTAGCACGTGGATTTGCAGTAGTCTACTCTGCTGGTATTGGTACAAAAGAGTCTGATGGTTTAAGAACTACCGGTTCACCAGAAGAAACAATTGCCACCACTTCAGTAATTGAATGGTTAGCTGGTAATCGTACAGCCTTTACTAATAAAGTTGATAATACTGAAATCAAAGCTTGGTGGTCTAATGGCAACATCGCTATGACCGGTAGATCTTATTTAGGAACATTACAAACCGCTGCAGCTACCACTGGTGTGGAAGGCTTAAAAACTTGTATTTCAGAAGCTGCTATTTCTAGTTGGTATGACTACTATCGAGATAATGGTTTGGTCGTCGCACCTGGTGGTTTTCAAGGTGAAGATGCTGATGTATTAGCAGAAGAAACGTTTAGTCGTCAGCAAGAAGCCGGTGATTACATGAAGGTTAAAGATCAGTGGTTAAAACAACTTAAGCAAATCACAAAGTATCAAGACCGTGAAACTGGTAACTATAATACCTTTTGGGATGCACGTAATTATTTAAATAATATTAAGAATATAAAAGCTGATATGATAATGGTGCACGGTTTAAATGATTGGAATGTAAAGCCAAGAAATGTTGAAAACTTATGGCAAGCTTTGAAAAAAGTTCCAGTTGAAAAGAAATTATTCTTACATCAAGGTCAACATATTTATATTAATGCCTTTCAATCAATTGATTTTACTGACATGATGAATTTATGGTTAACTAATAAACTTTTAGGCGTTGAAAATAACGCTAATGAACTTATTCCAGATGTAACTATTCAAGACAATGTAAAACCTGAAACATGGAACACGTATGAAGACTGGGCTAATGCTGATGAAAATATAGAATATTGCTTAGGTCATGACAATTCATTAACCGATGTAGCTAATGATGGTCAATTATCGTTTAATGACCATTTAGACACAAACACATTTGAAAAATACACTCAAAATTATACTAAATGGCGTAAAGATTTATTAACTGACCAAAGTGCAATGCAAAACAATCGCTTAATTTTTAAAACTAAACCGCTAACACAAGATACCATTATTGATGGAAAAGTTAACGTAAAAGTTAAAGCTGCATCTGATCAAAACTTTGGTATGCTTAGTTTCATGCTAGTTGATTATGGTACAGCTAAACGATTAACTGAAACTCCGCAAAGTATCGAATATAAACGTATTAATGAAGGTTATCTATGGCGTGAAGATAGTTTAAGAGAGTTCAAATTACAAAAAAACACCACTGATTACAAAAAAATTACTGAAGGTCATATCAACTTACAAAACAGGACTAATAACTACTCTGTAGACGATATGGAAGCAAATACTTTCTATGATGTTGAAATGGAACTGCAACCTACTTTTTATCATTTAGTAAAAGGTCATCAAATTGGTTTGGTAGTTTATGCAACTGATTTTGAAATGACTAACCGAGGTAATCAAGACGTTAATTATTCAATTGACTTAAAAGAATCTTCAATTGAAATACCAATTTTTGAAAAATAATTTATATTAGTATAAAAAGTGTTACGATTATTAATGACAAAAATACGAAATGAGGGATTAATTTGAAACAAGGTACAAAAATAATCACTTTAGATAATGGATATCACTTATGGACACATACATCCGGTGAAGGAAAAATTAATTTACTAGCATTACATGGTGGCCCCGGTGGAACTCATGAATACTGGGAAAATACCGCTGATGAATTAAAAAAACAAGGCTTAGATGTTCAAGTTACTATGTATGATCAATTAGGTTCCTGGTACTCTGACACTCCAGACTTAAGTGATCCTGAAACTGCTAAAAAAATCCTTTCATATGATTACTTTGTTGATGAAGTTGAAGAAGTACGTCAAAAGTTAGGTTTAGAAGACTTCTACCTTATTGGTCAATCTTGGGGTGGATTATTAGTACAATTATATTCTCAAAAATACGGAGATCATTTGAAGGGTGCTATTATTTCATCAATGGTTGACGAAATTGACGATTATACAAAACATTTAGATGAAATTCGTGAAAAAGAATTTTCCCCAGAAGACTTAGCTTTCATGAAAGAATGCGAAGCTAACAACGATTATGATAATGAAAGATACCAAAAATGTGTTGATAAGTTAAATAAAGACTATATTGACCGTAAGCAACCTTCAAAACTAGATCATTTAGTTAGCGTTGCAAATACTGATATTTACAATGCTTTCCAAGGTGACAATGAATTTGTTATTACTGGAAAATTAGGTGAATGGCATAATACTAAAAACCTAAAGGATGACAAAGTTCCTACTCTAGTAACGTTTGGTGAACATGAATCTATGCCACTAGAAACTGGAAAACGCATGGCTGAAATGATTCCAAAAGCTAAATTTGTTTCTACTCCTAATGGTGGTCATCATCACATGATTGACAACGCTCCTGTATACTATGACCATTTAGCAACATTCATTCGAGAAGTTGAACGAGGCGATTATGAATGAGAATGTGTAAAAAATCATTTAAAATAACTCTACTGTTAACAATCAGTATCGCATTATTATTTATTAATGCATTTTCTATTCAAGCTAATGAAAATGTAAAAAAAGAAAATATAAATACTGAAAAACAAACTAAAAATAATGGTAGTTCTAAAGTTAACAGTAGTTCTAAAGCTAATAAAAGTAACAAATCAAAACCTAAAAAAACAAAACCCACTAACAGAATTAGTAAGTTAAATTATGGTCAGATTATCGGTAATGATGAACATAAACTAACTACTATTAAGCAATTATTAAGAAACCGTATTGCTGAAAAAAATAAATTAAGCAATAAACAAGCTCAAAATATTATTAATTTTAATGTGCCAGCTAATTTTAAAAGTAAAGGTTTTGAAATCAGTAAAAATTATTTTACCGTTTATTTGAAAAATAATGAGTATAAGCTAGGTAAAGTCGCAATTCCTTTAAGACAGATGAGTGGAATTATTTTAAATCGTTACTTGCCTAAACCATATCGTTTTAAAAACGTTAATAACAATGCAAAAACGGTTGCATTAACATTTGATGACGGTCCTGATCCTACACTAACTCCTAAATTACTAAAAATATTACGTAGATATAAAGTACCTGCTACCTTTTTTGAATTAGGTAGTAATGTTTCTAAATATCCTAATATCAGTAAACAAGTTGCTGAATCTGGTAATTTAATTGGGAATCATTCATGGAGTCATCCTCAACTTAACTCATTGTCTAAAGAACAAATAAACAAACAAATCGCATCCACTAATGCAGCTATTTACAAAGCAACTGGCAAAATACCTAGCTATTTAAGACCTCCATATGGAGCAACGAATAGCACAGTTAGCAAAGTTGCACAATGTCCAATTGTGATGTGGTCTGTTGATTCAATGGACTGGAAGTTTTTGAATGCTCTACAAACAGAGCAACAAGTTATTAAAACTGTTTATCCTGGTTCAATTATTTTAATGCATGATATTCACCCTACTTCAGTACAGGCAGTTCCTTCAATTATTAATAGTTTGAGAAGTCGTGGTTATCATTTTGTAACCCTACCTCAAATTGTAAATCGCCCACTACTAGCAGGATATGAATACTTTGGTCATAATGATTTCAGAAATGATTAATAAAAAAACACTATCAATTAGTTTGATAGTGTTTTTTTATTATTTAGGTTGTTCTCTTAAACTTAATTTTTCAACATCTAAGACTTTATCCACCAGACCATTATAGAAACTAGCCTCATGTGAAACGATAATAGCATTTCCAGGGAAAGCTTTAATTGCTCGCTTCAATGATTCTTTAGTTTCATCATCTAAATGGTTAGTTGGTTCATCCATAATCAAGAAGTTGCTAGGTACAAATTCCATCATAGAAAGTTTAACTTTAGTTTGTTCCCCACCAGATAATTCACCAATTGGTTTCATAGCATTAGCAGCATCTAGTCCGCATTTAGCTAATTTAGTTCGAATATCTTTTTGAGTTAACTTAGGATATTTTTCTTGAACTATTTGTAAAGGCGTCTGATTATCATTACTCCAAACTAAATCTTGACTAAAGTAACTAACTTTAGCTGAAGGTGAAAAATGAGCAGAACCACCTTTTGGTTTTAACATTCCCAAAATGGTTTTAATTAAGGTAGATTTACCAACTCCATTAAATCCTTCAAAACCAATTTTTTGGTCTGTATTAACAGAAAAGCTAACTGGTCTTAATAGTGGTTTATCATAACCCACTGAAAGTTCTTCAACGCTTAAAGCATTTTGTGAACCTGTATCTTGATATGGAAAATCAAATGATGCATGAATATTAGTCGAAGGTGGTTCCACAATTTCCATATGCGATAACATTTTTTCACGTGATTTAGCCATCGTAGATTTAGAACCAGCTTTGTTTTTTCGAATAAAACTTTTAGCTTTTTCAATTTGGACTTGTTGCTTTTCATATTCACGCTGTTGAGCTTTTTCACGTTCATGTCTTTGACGCATAGCTTGTTTAAAGCTACCACGATATTTCATAATTTTTCCAAAAGCTACATTGATAATACAATTAGTAACTTGTTCCAAAAAGTCATAATCATGAGAAATAATCATTGCAGCGCCTTGAAAGGCATTCAAATAATCTACTAGCCAAGCAATATGTGCCGTGTCCAAATAGTTCGTTGGTTCATCAAGTAAAATTACATCTGGATTTTCTAAAATCAATTTAGCTAAAATAATTTTAGAACGTTGTCCACCAGACATGTTTGCAATGGCTTGATCACGTTTAACGTCATCTAAGCCAAGCCCTGTAATAACTCTTTCAATTTCCGTTTCTATATCATAAAAGTTATGAGCTTCAAGATTTTCTTGAATTCTCCCCGCTTGTTCTAAAAGCTTATCATCCATGGTTTCAGCATACTGTTCGTAAAGCTTTTCCATATGTTCAGACATATCATATAAATCTTTGTATGCGGTGTGCAAAAATTTAATTAATGTCATTCCCTCAGGAATATCAGCATATTGATCCAAATAACCAATTTTGGTATTTTTTTGCCATTTTACAGAACCAGAAAGCGGTAATTCAACTCCAGTAATCAATTTAATAAGAGTACTTTTTCCTACTCCGTTTTGGCCAACTATTCCCATATGTTCGCCTTTGTTTAATTGAAAACTGGCTTCGTCGTATAGCATTTTATCAGCAAAACCCATACTTAAATTTTCAACATCAAGTAAAGCCAAAATTTTCTCTCCTTAGTTCGTTTCCTTTTTTAAATATACAGTACTAAAATTACCATATTTTCAGTAATAACGTCAATTATATAAAAATGATATACTATTATCATATCAATACTTAAAATTATAAATGAAAGCTGGAATGGTTTAAATGAAAATCAAAGATATTGATCATATAACTATTGCTGTAGAAAATTTAGAAAGATGCATGCGTTTTTATCATGAAGTCTTGGACTTACCAATTGTTAAGCAAAATGAACAAAGCATTTTATTACAAATTGGCAAGCAAAAGATAAAGTTAGTACTACAAAATAAAAACGATTTAAAACCTAATAAAGAAACCGCTGCTTCAGCTAGTTTTTGTGTAATTGCTAAAGATAGCTTAAAAGACATTCAAGCTCATTTAGCTAACTACGGAGTAAATATTGTAGATGGTCCAAAATTAATTCATGGATCAAATGGTTTAATGAATTCTATTCACATTACCGATCCTGAAGGTAATTTAATTGAAATATGTGAGTATAAAAAATAAAAAAACTAAGTATTTGTTGATATACTTAGTTTTTTTATTTTTTATTTACAAACTCCCCAATTAAGCATTATTATAAACATGAAAGCGCTTAAATACTGCCATAGTGGGCTTCAAATCATTTTACATCAAAAAAAATTTTTGGTAATATACTTTGAGACCATGAAAGGAGTTTTATGAAAAATACAAATAAAACAAAGAAAATAGGTTTATTTCAAATTGTAATGTTAGGTTTAAGTTCAATTATCGGTTCAGGATGGTTATTTGGTTCCTGGGAAGCTTCTAGAGTTGCCGGACCAGCTGCCATTATATCTTGGATTGTAGGTGCAATTGTCATTGGAGCAATTGCTTTCAACTATATTGAACTAGGTTCAATGTTCCCCGAAAGTGGAGGTATGAGTAAATACGCTCAATACTCTCACGGTTCTCTGCTAGGATTTATAGCAGCATGGGCCAACTGGGTTTCATTAGTAACATTAATTCCAATTGAAGCTGTGGCTGCTGTTCAATATATGAACACTTGGCCTTGGAAATGGGCAAGTTGGACACACGGATTTATGGAAAAAGGTGAAATATCTAACCAAGGTTTATTAGTAGTTTTCGTTTTCATATTAGTCTTTACACTATTGAATTATTGGTCAGTTAACTTATTAGCCCGCTTTACTAGTGTTATCTCCATTCTTAAATTGGGTGTTCCACTATTAACAATTATCATGTTGCTATTATCAGGTTTCCATTCTGGTAATTTCACTTCTGCGGGTGGCTTCATGCCTTATGGTAGTGCTGCTATTTTCTCTGCAACTACTGCATCAGGTATTATCTTCTCATATAACGCTTTCCAAGTGGTTATAAATATGGGACAAGAAATCAAAAACCCTAAAAAGAACATATCACGTGGAATTGTGATTTCACTTGGTATTAGTATAGTTATTTATGTATTACTTCAATTTACATTTATTGGATCAGTTATACCAGCCGATTTAGCAAATGGTTGGCATGGTGTTGACTTTGAATCTCCATTCGCTGACTTAGCTATTTTATTAGGTATACACTGGTTAGCTATACTATTATATTTAGATGCTTTCGTTTCGCCTTTTGGTACTGGTGTTTCTTTCGTAGCTCAAACTGCTAGAACTTTAGCTGCTATGAAAGATAATGGTCATATGCCTAAATTCATCGGTATTATTAATAAACGTTGGGGCGTTCCACGTATTGCAATGGTAATCAACATGATAGTAAGTATCTTGTTAGTAGCTATCTTTAGAAGTTGGGGAACACTAGCTAGTGTTATTTCTACTTCTACGCTAATTGCATACTTAACCGGTCCAGTTACAGTTAAATCATTAAGAACCATGGCCCCTAACTTTAAACGTCCAATTAGAATTAAATTACTAGAATTTATGGCACCACTTGCATTCGTTCTAGCTAGTTTAGCTACTTATTGGGCAATGTGGCCAACAACTATCAAGGTTATTGGAGTTATCTTGTTAGGATTACCATTCTACTTCTACTTTGAATGGAAAACTAACTGGAATAAGACAGGTAATCAATTTAAAGGTAGTTTATGGATGATTGGATACTTAATTTTCATTTCAATCATATCTTACCTAGGTAGTTCTGATTTTGGTGGAATTAACTTAATTCCATATCCATTTGATTTCGTTGTGATTATCATTGTTTCACTAATTTGTTACTACTGGGGTATTTCAACTTATGTAGTAACTAAGAACTTAGATAATGCTAAGGAAGTTAATGATAAAGTTCAAATGAAGTAATATTATTAATATAATATATGGTCGAAAGAGTAAACATAATGTTTACTCTTTTTTCTTTATATATTTGATAAAAGGTTGACTTTTATAATTTATATATTTAGAATTGGTTTATTAAGAAAGGAGAGGTTGTCAATGAATAATTTAAATATAAAGAAAGTTAATATTAGTAGTTGGCAAGGCTGGCAATATTAAAGTCGTAGTATGTTAATTCACGGATGCGGCTTTGATAATTAGATGTTTAATCATTATCGATATGCATCTGTGCTGGCTATCTTCTCACGAATAAATGCCTGTGCGGATTTTATTAAAAATGCCAGCCAGGCCACAAAAAATTAACAGCGGACTGTTCTGAGCATTCAGATATGTCCGCTTTTTTATTGCCATTAACTAAATATATTTAAGGAGCATAATATGAAAAGAATGTATGGAACCATCGTAATCTTACTTTTAGTTTTAACATATGCTTTTTTTCAAGAAAGCAATCCCAAAAAGATGGATAAAAATCGTACCCCTATCGTAGGAATTTTACAACTAACTGACCATCCGGCTTTAAATGAAATTCACAAAGGTATTATTGACGGGTTAAAAGAATCTGGTTATATACCTAATAAAAATATAAAGATTGATTTTCAAAATGCTGAAGGTGATCAAAGTAATTTACAAACCATGAGTACTAAATTTGCCAATGAAAATGTAGATGCAGCTATTGGAATTGCTACTCCAGCTGCACAATCATTAGCAAATACTATCAAGAATGCTCCTATCGTTTTAGGTGCTATCACTGACCCTCAAAAAGCTGGTTTAGTGGATAGTAATCAGCATCCCGGACGTAATGTTACTGGAGTATCTGACTTACTACCATTACAGCCTAATTTAGATTTAATCAAAGCTTCTGTTCCCCATTTAAAAAATTTGGGAATTATTTATACATCTAGTGACAATTCATCTACAACACAATATCAAATGTTTAAAAAACTATGTAAACAAAATCATATTAATTTAAAAGCTTATACCATTGCCAATAGTAATGATTTAAATCAAGTATCACAACAAATGCTACAAAAAGTAGATGCCGTATTCGTCCCCGTTGATAATACAATTGCTAGTTCAATCCAAACCTTAATCGCTAATGCAAACGCTAAAAACATTCCCGTTTTCCCTGGTTCTGACACAATGGTAAAAGCTGGTGGAGTTGCTACTTACACTGTGGACCAATATGGAATGGGTGTGCAAACTGGAAAAATTACTGCTGGAATTTTAAGAGGACAAATTGATCCTAAAAACACTCCAATTGATTTTACTAAGCATCCAAAACTAGTTATAAACTTGCAACAAATTAGAAAGTTAGGAATTCACTTACCAGAAAACATCATTGAAGAAGCTAAACACAAAGGAGTGATTTACAAATGAGTATATTAGTATCTGCAATTGGACAAGGTTTATTATGGGGAATTATTGGAGTTGGTTTGTTTCTAACTTTTAGAATTTTAGATTTTCCTGATATGACAGTAGAAGGAACATTTCCAATGGGCGCTGCAACTGCTGTGACTGCTATCGCTCATGGAGTATCTCCACTTAACGCAACAATTTTAGCTTTTATTGTAGGCTGTCTAGCTGGATTAGTAACTGGATTATTATATACAAAAGCTAAAATACCAGTTTTATTAGCTGGAATTCTAGTTATGACTGCATCTTATTCTATTGATTTAAGAATTATGGGCAAACCAAATCAATCTCTACTTGGTTTAAAAACGCTCTTTAACAGTCCTTTATTTGCTAAATTGCCACCTTATTTTGACAGCATTTTTATCGGAATTTTAATTGTAGCCATTATTATAGCTATTTTAATTTATTTCTTACAAACTAACCTCGGTCAATCTTTTATTGCAACTGGTGATAATGAAGCTATGGCTCAATCACTTGGCATCAATACTGATAATATGAAAATTATGGGAGTTAGTGTATCTAACGGATTGATTGCTTTAGGTGGTGCTTTAATTGCGCAAAATAATGGTTATTCAGACGTAAATATGGGAATTGGTATTATTGTAGTTGCCCTAGCTTCAATCATTATTGGAGAAGTTATTTTTGGTAATTTAACCATGAATCAAAGATTAGTTGCTGTTATTTTGGGCAGTATTATTTATCGAATTATCTTAATGATTGTGCTTCAACTTGGCTTTAATGCTAATGACTTTAATTTAATTTCCTCTGTAATACTAGCATTATTCATGTCATTACCAATTTTGGAAAAGAAATATAACTTAAAACGAATTATTCAAAGGGGGCTAAAATAATGACTAAGCCTATCTTTCAATTAAAAAATGTAACTAAAACTGTTAATACTGGAACTCCAGAAGAATTAAATATCTTGGATCATTTAAATTTAGATATTTATGATGGTGATTTTATAACTGTATTAGGTTCTAATGGAGCCGGAAAATCAACTTTATTTAATAGTATAACTGGTAACATAACCCCTACTTCTGGTGATGTTATTTACAAAAATAGTAAAATAAATAAAATGTCAGTTGTTAAAAGAACTAAATTCTTAAGTCGTGTATTTCAAGATCCCAAATTAGGCACTGCTCCGCGAATGACTGTGGCCGAAAATCTTTTATTAGCTGAAAAACGTGGTGAACATCGCCTTTTTAATCTTAGAGGATTAAAAAAACAAATTCCACTTTTTAAAAAAATCACCGCTAAAATGAATAACAGTTTGGATAAACGTTTAAATACCCCCACTGGAAATTTATCCGGTGGGCAAAGGCAAGCTCTTAGTTTCCTAATGGCGACAATTAAACGTCCTGATATTTTACTACTAGATGAACATACAGCTGCTCTAGACCCTAACACTTCGGAAAAACTAATGAAAATAACTAATGACACCATTACGGATGAAAAATTAACTTGTCTGATGATAACCCATCAATTAGAAGATGCGCTTAAATATGGAAATCGTTTAATTGTGTTACACAAAGGAACAATTGCTTATGATTTTAATAGTGATGAAAAGAAAAAATTATCTAAAGAAGATTTATATAAATTTTTTAGTGAAAAATAGTGACTAAATTAACTAACGATACAATTAAATTTAATTTTGTTATAATACTGTATGGGGAAATTTACCTTTTACAGGAGGGACATAATTGAATAATAACGATTCAGATTCAAGAATTCGTCGATACAACTTTAAACGCAGTGAATTAAATAATAAGCCCAATAAAAGCAAAGTTAAGGTTTGGCAAATAATATTAGCAATCGTTTTAATTACAGCTTTTATTGTAGCCAGTGTTAAGTTATTTAGTGGAGAAGTTCAAGGAACTAAAAAGAGCGATTACTACTCTCAAAACTACAAAAAAACGGAAAGTAGTAATAATAAAAAGAACACCAATGATACTCAAAAAACATCAAAGAGTGAAAGTAAAAAGAATAGCTCTACCGCAAACAATTCTAAAAATGAGCATGATAACACTGCTGACAATAATAACGATAAAAACAATGCACCAGACAATGATGAAGTACCACAAAAGTATAATGATTCTACTTTTAATGTTACTCATACATTTGGTTCCGTTGAAGATGCTAAGAATTGGGCCACTGCAACTCAAAGTTCTTGGTTAAAAGACGGATATACTAACTATACAGTTACTTCTGATAGTCAAGGATACTACATTTTAAAATTTATCAAATAAAAAAAGACGGTTTAAACCGTCTTTTTTATTTTGCATTTTTTTTGAATAATAACAATTTAAAAGTAAAACCAACAGCTACAATCATTAGAATTAGGAGTACAATTAACGCATTTTGTGATCCTAAAGCTGTACTTTTCACTTCTCCTAGATTATTATGACTAACTTGACTAAGAGTAATAATAGCTGAAATGATTGAGGTGGATATAGCACCAGATATTTGCTGAATGGTAGTTAATACAGCGTTTCCATCACTATTTTCAGTTTGCTTCAAATGTTTTAACCCATTTGTCATAAAATTACCAAATGATAAACCAATGCAGAGCATATAAATAATATAAAAAACTAAAATTAAACTATCATTTAAATGCATACCGAAGGCTACAAATAAAATTAATGCAAGCAAGCCAAATCCAATTCCACTTAGCATTGGTGGTTTAGGTCCAAAATTATCTAAAATTTTACCGGAAAATGGTGCAAAGAAGGCACCAATAACTGCACCTGGTAAAACTATTAATCCAGCAATTGTGGCAGATTTATTATTTACAATTTGAATATAGTTAGGCAAGATAAACGACAATCCTAAAGTCTCAAATTGTAGAATGAAAAATACTAAAACATGTCCTGCAAAGCTTCGATTTTTTAACACATTTAGATTAATAACTGGATTGTCACTATGCGTAGAACGATGGTAAAGAAGAATCATTCCAACTATACCAATCACTATTGGAAAAATAACTTTAACAGACATTATTTGACCGGATCCCATGCTACTAAATCCAATAACTAAGCCCACAAACGTTACAACAATCCAAAGTAAACTCATAATATCAAAATTAACTTTATTAACTTCACTCTTTTGTTCAATTGAAAATAATCCAATAAATAATGATAGTATTAAAAGTGGCAATAATAATACAAAAATATAACGCCACCCCATTGATGAAACCACTAATCCACCAAAAGTAGGTCCAACTGCGGGTGCAATGGCTGTAATTAAATTACCAACCCCCATCATTAATCCAATTTTAGAAAGTGGAACTTGCTCTAAAATGATATTAAACATCAAAGGCAATGCAATTCCAGTTCCTAATCCTTGAACTACTCGACCTAATAGTAAAAAGCTAAAGCTAGGTGCAACAATGTCTAAAATAATTCCTAAAATAAATAATAAATTAGCTGCAATAAATAAATGCTTAGTTTTAAAACCTCTTTTAAGTATTGCAGATAATGGAATGATAATTGATACTACAAGTAAATAAATCGTAGTCATCCACTGTACAGTACTAGTATTAATTCCAAATTCACGCATTAACGTTGGAAAAGTGATGTTCATTGAAGTTTCAATCACAACTCCGGCAAAAGACATAATTCCAGCAGCAATTACCGCTAAAACAACTTTTGCAGACATTTTTTGATTATCCATTGTTTATAATTTCCCCTTTTCAAATTTTATTAGTTTGTGCATTGAGCGATTTAAAAGTTTAATTTCTTCATCAGAAAAATGCTTTTCAAAAGCTATTTGCGTATCATTCATATAATCACTAATAACTTTTTGCAGCGCCATAGCATTATTAGTTAAAGTGACTTGTTTTTTTCTAGAATCTTTGGAAGATGCGGTTCTTAAAATTAAATTGTGTTTTTCCATTCGTTTTAATAACACTGATGCGGTAGATTTCTGAATATAAAATTCTTCTTCAATATCTTTTTGAAAAGTTTCAACATCTTGTCGATGACTTAAAAAATCTATCACTGACATTTGCGTTGAAGTTAATCCGTATTCATGTGCAAAAGCATCAAAACGTTTGACCATTTGAGTACACGCAATTTTTAATAGCATACCAAAATTATTTCTCATACATTATCCCTCCTTAAATTGTTAGCTAACTAACTATTTTAATAGAAAATATTTTTTTTGCAACCATAAATAAAAAAACACCCTAAAAATTAGCGTGTTTTTAATATGCGTTCCCCGAGAATCGAACTCGGATCATGAGGACCGAAATCTCATGTGCTATCCATTACACTAGGAACGCATCTGTAATTAATCATAATGATTAATTATACAAATTTCAAGTAAGGACTAGTTTCTAGCTATTTTATCAGCTTCATCTTCTAATCTTAAAAGTAATTCAATTGAGTTATTTTTAAAATCTTCTACAAAAGATGTTCCCTTTGAATTAAATGAATATTGTTTAACATGACCAATCCCATATACAGTAATTGTATTTTTATCGAGTTCACCAGTATCGTAATGGCCTTCTTCAGCACTATCTAAATACATTTGGAACAAATCACTCAATGATTTTTCAATAACTGTTTCTATAGAAACATGTTTACCTTTTTTAGATAATTCATTTACTTTAGAACGTACTTCATCCATGTCTTCTGGAATTAATTCACTCATGAAAATCACCTCAAAAACTATTTTAACATTATTAAATGAATATAATAATTATTATATTTTTAAATATGGCGTATAAAAACTATAATATAGTATATAAATACAAAATAAAGGAGCTTATGTTATGAAAGTGGCAATTATTGGTGCCGGTCCTCGTGGACTTATAGCTTCATATAATCTATTAAAAGATTTTCAAAAAACTGGAGAAAATTTAGAAATTAATTTATTTGATAAAAAAGATATTGGTGGTCGAGTTTGGAATGCCAACCAATCTCCATACCTAATTATGAATACTCCCGCAACTGAAATTACGTTATTTAATTATGATGATCCTTATAAAAAGAGTTTGTATGAATGGTGCAAAAGCGATGATAGTCAAAAATTTATGGAAACAGCATCCATTGAACATAAGCAACAACTCATCGATGCAGCTAAAAATTTATCATCAAATGGATATGCTGATCGTGCACTATTGGGTGTTTACTGTAAATGGTTTTTCCAAAACTATATTTTAACTCAACAAAATGAGCATCTAAGCATAAAATTTATGAAAAACAGTTTAGTTGATAATATCAGTGTAAGCACCAATCAAAAATATACAATCATTTTAGGTAATCAAGATAAAATAACTGATTTTAACAAAATTATTATCAGTTTAGGCCAACAAGAAAATCATTTGACCGAGAATGAAACCTCACTATACAAATATGCAAAAGATTATAACTTAAATTATTTCCTACCAGGTTATCCATCAGAACAACCAGTAGAGAAAATACCTGCAAATGAAAACGTCATTATCCGCGGATTAGGTTTAAGTTTTAATGATTATGTATCCTTATTAACAATTGGTCGAGGCGGTAAATTCATACAAAACGGTGATAGTCTAAAATACATTCCTTCTGGAAAAGAACCTAAGATAATTGCTGGATCTCGTCGAGGTGTTCCATACTTTCCTAAAGCACTTAGTCAAAAAACATACGATGAAAAGTTTGAAGGTCATTTCTTAATTCCATCAGTAATTAAGAAAAAACTTACAGATGGTAAGTTAAAATATGAAGATTTAGTAAGGCTTTTAAAATTAGATATTGAATACCGTTACTACACACTATTAATCAATAGAAAATATTCAAAAATTGAATTAAAGGCTTTTCAAAATGATTTTATTCAAAATAATGGAACGATTAATTTTGAACAAAAATATAACATTGATAAGTCAGACATATTTGACTGGGAAAAAATGCTAAATCCAGTAGCTGGAGTAAAAATAACTACCACTGACGACTATCAAAAAGATTTGCTTGAATGGCTAGATTTTATTATTAAAGATGCTAAATTAGGTTCTAAAACTGGTCCTATCACTGCTAGCATTGAAATGTTAAGAGATTTAAGGTCTAATATTCGTTGGATTGTTGCTAATCAACTATTATCCAGCGAGGATTATGTTAATAAATTTCAAAAACAATTTATGTCAACAATCAGTTTTCTATCAATGGGAGCTCCTGTAATTAGAAGTGAACAGTTAGCTGCCTTAATTAGAGCTGACATAGTTAAAATATTAGGACCACAAATGATGCTAATTGGGGCTGACAAAACTTATAAAACCTGTTCGATGTTTTATAAAAAAGAAATTTTTAGCGCCAACAACTTAATTGAAGCTAGAATTCCAAAGGCTTCCACAAAATATTCTAAAAATATTTTAGTAGAAAATTTAATAGAATCAAAATTAATTCATCTGGATACATTGCAAACAGATGATGGTAAAAACTTAACTACTGATTCCATTGATATAGATTTAAAAACTAATAATATCAAAGATAGTAGTGGAAAATTAAATCACAACATTTATGTATGGGGACTAAGTACTGCTGGAAAATACTTCATTCCTTCAGCCTTCCCCACCCCATCAAAAAATGACGAAAATATTTTAATGGCTCAAAAAATAAGTCATCAAATCGTTAATGAATTATAAAAATAAAGGAATCTCCAAATTGGAGATTCCTTTATTCATTTTCATTATATATAAAAGAACTATTAGGCACTCTAATCACTGTATACTGATCATATAATTTACCAGCTTTAAAACCAATTCCATTAACTAAATTGTTTTTATACTGATTTTGCATCGTTACGACCCATGCCTTTTGTGTTTTAGCGTCTAATTCTTGAATGATAACGCTTTTATATAAATCGTGATTACTATACTTATTACTTATTTTATATAAACTTTTGTAATTATCAAAGTTATTATCAAGTACCATTGCTTGATTACTATTAACTACATTTTTCTTACCATTAGATAAATATGAATAGCTATTTAAATGGTTTACATTTTTTTCTGCATTAACCTTAATATAGTAAGATTTAAAACCGTTAGTGTCTAGAATTAATGGTGAATAAGCCTTAGTAGTTATTACTGAATTCAAAATTAATTTATTATTAAAAGCAAAATAAGCCATGCCTAAACTCAAACACAAATTTAATATAATATGTGTAAAATATTTAGAACAATTTTCGAATACTGGTTGATTATCTTTTTTATTATCTCGAATAGTTATAAAAAGGTAAAATAATATAATTAATAAATCAAATAGTAAAAACAACCAAAGAATCAAGCCAACAAAATTCCAGGCTGATTTCATACAAAAAACTCCTTTAAGATATAGTTAAGTTTTTTTAACATATTTGACATTTTACACTAAATGAATCAAAACTCAAAATTATATTTTATAAAACATATAACATATTCATTAATAAAAATAAAAAAGAGCTTTAAAAAGCTCTTTTAATTAATAATTTTATTTAAATAAATCAGAAACACTGTATATATGTTTCATTAATGATTTAGTCTCAGAAAATTCATCATTATCATTTAAAACCACTGTTACCAAGCGATCTTTACCCGGTTTTTGACCAGTAGCTACAAAACATAGCCCTGCATCAGGAGTATATCCTGTCTTTAATCCATCAACATATAAACTCTTTTTGTAATAGGTTTGTCCTGGCAACATTCTATTAACGTTTCTAATCGTTTGACCCGCAACTGTAGCCTTAGTTTTGCTAGCGTCATCTACAATTCTTGGATATTCTTTTAAGACATGACTAGCAATAATCGCTACAGCTCTAGCCGAAACCATATTTCCTTCACGATATTTACCCTTAACCCAATATCCATAAGGACTTAAGTCGTGATTCTCTAAACCGGAAGCTGAAACGAAAGTAGCGTTCAAATTCCAAGCCTTAGATTGATTATTCATCATATTAATAAACGCTTTATTACTACCAGCTACCCATTCACCCAATGCAATTGTAGCATTGTTAGAAGATTGAATTAAAGCTGCTTGATAAAGTTGTTTTACTGTATAGTTATAACCTTTTTTAAATTTAAAACCACCTACAGCAGCACTTTGACCCATTCGTCTTAAACTAGCGCTGGAAGTATTAACTACTTGATTCCAACCATCATTAGTATTTTGAGCTTTTTGAATTACTAAGTAAAGGGTCATTAACTTTGCCACTGAAGCAATTCGCATGTTCTTGTTACCATTTTTATCATACACAAAAGTATTTTTGTCAACATCCAAGGCTACTGAAGCCTTAGCCTTTTTAGTTCCTTTAAAGGTATTGTTGTCACTAATTAGGTTGTCAATATAATTCTCGTTACTATTTAATTCATAATTAGGTTTAAAAGATTTAGCAGATGGTATTTTAGTTTTAGACACAACATTCTTAACTGAAGAAGCGTTTGTTGTTTCATATTGAACATATGTCATAATTCCTAAAGCTGCTACTAAAGCTAAAAATAGATGTTTTAAGTTTTTTTTCATGAATTTACATCCTCTTATTTATTAATGTTATTACTAAATATAAACTAACATCTATTATGAACCCCGACAATAGAATTGGTTAAAATGTAACAACAAAGTAATCTTTGTTGCTTTTATTTAATATGTGTCTTATAATCCAAATATATTGAAAAATATACTTACATTGTTTGGGGTGCCCTTTAGGCTGAGATAATACCCATGGAACCTGATCAAGCTAATACTTGCGAAGGAAAACATTAGTCTTCTATTTTTGTATGCTTTTTTACATAAATTTTTAGAGGAATCTCAAACTTTGTAATTGAGATTCCTCTTTTTTAATATACAAAAAAATCAAAGGAGTAATACTATGTTTAAAAGCTTAAATTTAAAAAATATTATTTTAATGACTCTAATTTCGATTATATGTGGAACTATTTTTTGGATTGCCGGATTTTTATATAATATCGTTACTATCGCCTTAACTCCAATGGGACTGGCTCCACTGGCTAATGACTTATTAATTGGACTATGGACAATGGCTGGACCATTATCAGGATACATAATCAAAAAAGCTGGATCATCATTGATCGCTGAAGTTCTAGGCTCCTTTGTTGAAATGTTTTGGGGTGGACAATGGGGTGCTTCAACTGTTATTTCTGGTATTGAACAAGGAATTGCATCTGAATTAGGTTTTACTATTTTAGGATATAAAATTTATGGATGGGTTAGTATAATTTCTACCACCATTACAACTACCATTATCACTTTCATTTGGGATTGGTTTAGAAACGGCTACAGCGCTTATAGTTATCAAATGTTAATTCTCTTATTTATAACTAGATTAGTTTCTATCTTTGTCTTCAATGGTATCTTAACTAAGTTAATTGCTAACTTATTAGAAAAAAGTACTATTTTAAAATAGGAGTATCTATATCATTATGTTGCAAATCGAAAATTTAAACTATCAAATTAATAAAAATTGGATTTTAAAAAATGTTAATTTAAAGTTTCCTAAAAATAGTATTTCAATTATCCAAGGACCATCCGGATGTGGTAAAAGTACTTTATTAAAGTGTATCGCTAAATTATATCCCAAACATAGCAACGGTAAAATTAGTGGAAATATCAAGTTGAATAACGTACAAAATTTTAATAATTTATCCGTAAATAATTTCTGTAAAGAAATTAGTATTATGTTTCAAAATCCTAATTATCAATTTGCAATGTCTACCGTAGAAGAAGAATTAATTTTCACTTTAGAAAATCTGCAGATTGAACCAAATTTAATTGGTACTAAAATAATAAATGCTTTGAAATTTTGCAATATTGAATCGTTAAAGAAACGTAAGATAAATACCCTCTCTGGTGGCGAAAAGCAAAAAGTATCATTAGCTATCATATATGCCATGAACAGTAACATCATTTTGCTTGATGAACCATTTGTTAATGTGGATATTAATTCACAAAAGTTTATAATTCATAAATTAAATGAATTAAAAGAAACTAAAACAATTATCATCGTTGATCATAATGCTGCAAAGTATAATCACATTGCGGATTATTATTATAAGTTTGATGAACAAAATTTAAACTTTAAAATAACTGAATTAAATCAAAGCGAATTGAACAAAGTATCAAACTTTACTATAAAAAGAAACAATCAAAATAAAAATGATCTAATAACTTTAGACAATTTCCAATTATCCAGTGGAACTAAAAGTTTATTAAATATCAAACATTTTAGTTTTAAAAATGGTATCACTCTATTAACTGGTGACAATGGAACCGGTAAGTCTTCACTTTTCAAAGCTATCTTAAAGAGGCAAAAGTATATTGGTGAAGTTTTAATAAATCAAGTATCTATTAATAAAATACGCTCAAAAAAATTTTATAAAACTATTGGATTAATTTTTCAGCAATCTGATACTCAATTTATAAAAATAACTGTTAAAGAAGAAATGGAATTATCTAGCAAACAAACTAAAAACTGCTTTTATAGCGATAAACAAATTCAAACTATGCTAGTAAAAGCTGGTTTGGATGGAATACTAAATCGTGTTATCTACACTTTAAGTGAAGGTCAAAAAAAGAAAGTTCAAATTATAAGTATGCTAATCATGTCAAATCCTATCTTGTTACTAGATGAACCATTCAATGGATTAGATGACACATCATTTAATCAAATGGTTGACATATTAACATATGCAAAAAATCATTTTAATCAAAATATGATTATTATAAGCCATCAAACAAAAGGTTTAGAAAAACTAGTTGATCAACAAGTTCAATTAAAAAATCATAAATTAATTGAAATAGGAAGTGATTCTAATTAACCCCTCAATTAAACTGATTACGGTTTTAATTATTGCTTTAGAAATATCATTTACTCAAAGTACCATTACCAATATCTTAATTGTCCTAATTGGATTTTTATATTTATTAATTAACAATAAAATAACATGGAATGCCCTATTAATTTTATTGTTAGCTATCATTCCCACAGTCGGAATTTTTATGTCACAAAACATGTATGGAACTGCTGCAATGGGAAATATTTTAGTAACTCGTTTATATGCTTATATAACTTTAGGTCTAACTTTTACTAAAACAACTACTATCCAAGAATTAGGTCTATCACTTGAACAAAATTTAAAAATGCCTACTAAGTTTGTTTATGGATTTATGGGTGGGTTTAATCTAATAAATTATGTAAAACAAGATATTGCAGATATTAAACAGGCAGCTCATTTTCGTAATATTAATTTACATTTTTGGTCACCTAGTTTATATTTCAAGGCTATTTTATCAGCAATTAGATATGCTGAACTACTATCTGAAGGCATGGAATCACATGGATTTAGTGAACAAGCTTACCGAACTCATTATAAAAAAATTGCTTTAAACAAATCAGATTATTCCAAAGCTACTTTTATATTGCTGATTTTACAAATATCAATCGTTTTTATTTAATCATGATTTTATAAACATGAATTTATCCAGATTATACAATTACGTATATAATGGAATTGGGTCGTAATGTTTTATATAAGATTTTGGAGGCTTTATATGAATCGTAGATTAAGTAATGTTTCAGAAAAAATTGTTGATTACCAAAAAAATAATGATCTTACAGATACTCAATTAGCATTTAATTTACATTTTAGTGTCGAAGAATTGCATGATATTAAATCCATGGAACGAAGACCCACCAGAGACGAATTAAGAGTAATAAAAAGTAGAATGTAAAAAAAGCCTAATAACAATAAGTTATTAGGCTTTTTATATTTCACCACGTAATGATAATATTTCCCTAACTAAATAAGCATCAACATACCCAAAAGATAGTTCAACAATATCTGTTAACGTAATTTTTTTATTCAAAATCAAAAACGTTTTAGTCTCATCTAATTGATTAATGTAGACATTTTCGTCATCTAAATTAACTGGATATCCCATAAAATTATTACCATTACTTAATTGCAAGCGAATTAAATATTTTAATTTTTTAGACTGATTAATAATATCTAAAAATAAATCATCTTGTGAGTCAAACTCGCGTTCAAAGTTTAAAACCGGTTGCGATTCCATATGATAGTGCTTATTCATATCAATAAATTTTTGAATTAAAAATAAATAATCAGATTGAACAATTAAGTTGTGTACAGCAAAATTTTTCATTAATACATAACCACCAAATTGCCCTGCCATATCAACCACTTTAATTACTAATTGTGAATCAGACAATGAGATAATTTGGCCAACATAAAAGTATCGTTTATTATACCTAGATCTAATTTCAACTAATTGTTGATTATCATAAGCAAATTTTAAGCCATCTAAAATATCGTGATGTTCACGTTTTATTATAGTTGGTAAACTATCTCTTTTAAAAACATCTAAACAACGACTTAAAATAGTCAATTCGCGACCTTGAAACTCTACCAATTTAATGTTGGCAAAGTTAATTTTAGTTTCTTTTTTATTGCTAAAATGAAATTTATCAACGTTTTTAATCTGAAAATCATTATCACTCACATGAGTAATTAGACCTTCAATAAAATGATTAGAACTTAAGTCTTGTACTAAAATAACTTGTTTATCGAGCATCGATTGAATGATAATTTGCTCAAATAAATTTATATTAGTAGCAAAAGATAGTGAATTAGGATAAAAATCAATAAAGTTATCATCTTCAGAAATTGACATTCTTAATTTAATATCACTTAAATCATCACTTTCAAATTCAACTTCCGTAATAACTGAATTCTTTAAACATACCATCCCATCAGCTAAACCTAGACTATCGTAGGTGCTTAATAAGGTTTCATCATCATTAATACGGTTAACATAACCTGTATAAAATACATCTTCATCTTCTTGATAAACATTGATTAATGTTCGATTTTCAAATGCATTTTGCAAATCACTATAAATAGTGTTCATAAACTCCTCACTTTACATTATGATATAGCGTTAGCCATAAACTTATTTAAATCTTTTCCAGATTTACCCGCACTAAGTCCCACAATTAACTTAATTCGAGCTTTTTGACCGTTAAGGCCGCGGCAAATTTCTATTCCCATTTTTTCTAGCTCAATTCCACCACCTTGATAGTCATAAATATCTTGAGCAAAGCCATTAATACAACGTGACACTAAGAAAATAGGAATATTAGCATCAAGTAATCTTTGAACTGCTGGCAAAGTGGCAGGTGGTAAGTTTCCAGCACCTAAACCTTCAATAACAATCCCCTTAGTATCAACATTATTCAATGCATCAAAAAGTGTTCCATCCATTCCTGCGAATGCTTTAATTAAATAAACCCCATCTACAGTGTGATTAATTTCGCAAACTTCACTTTGAATTAATTCTTGATAAAAAGCTGGCTGATGTTTGCTAACAATTCCAATTGGACCAAAGGTTGGAGTTCTAAATGTATCAACATTTGTAGTGTGTGTTTTAGTTACATATCGTGCAGTATGAATTTCATCATTCATAACTACTAAAACCCCTTTATCAGCAGCATCATCACATGCGGCAACCGCTAAGGCATTCATAAAATTATACAGACCATCTGAACCAATTTCATTAGATGAACGCATAGCGCCAGTTACTACTACCGGAATATTACTAGGTAACGTTAAATCTAAGAAATATGCGGTTTCTTCTAGTGTATCTGTTCCGTGTGTGATAACTACCCCATCAATATTTTCATTGTATGCTTTTCTTATTCTTTGACTTATTTGTAGCATAATTTCTGGTGTTACATGCGGAGAAGGCAAATTAAATAAATTATCATTTATTATATTTATATCTTGTCCTAGATTAATAGTTTGTTTAGCAATCGGATTTTCATCATTTTGAATGACTTCACCATTTTCATTTTGTGACATTGAAATGGTACCGCCAGTATGAATAGCTAAAATATTTTTCAAGATTTTAATCCCCCTAAGAACCTAATTTTATCTTAATTGTACATTAAAATTTCACCTTTAAACAATCTAATATTAAAATGATAGATTGTTTTTAGTTCCTTCTAATGCTAATATATTATTTATCAAGTTAAATAGTATTTGTTTATATAATACCAAAATATGGTTGGTTAGTTTCTACCTAGGACCGTTAATCCTAGACTATAAGCATAAGGTTAAGGACTTTTTGCTTTTAGTTTTGCAAAAGGTCTTTTTTAGTTTGTATAAACAAAACTTAAAATATTTAGGAGGATTATTGTGCAAAATAGTTCAGAAGATGGTCTCAAACAAGTTTCCCATGGGAGATCTGCTATTTTAGGTTTTCAACATTTGTTAGCAATGTATTCTGGCGATGTGATTGTACCCTTATTAATTGGTACTTTCTTACACTTGTCAGCTGCTCAGTTAACTTATTTAGTTTCAGCTGATATTTTTATGTGTGGAATTGCTACCCTACTACAATTAAAGCGAACTCCAATAACAGGAATTGGCTTACCAGTAGTTTTAGGATGTGCAGTCCAAGTTGTGGCTCCACTTAAATCAATTGGTGGAACGTTAGGTTTAGGATATATGTACGGTGCTATTATTATTTCAGGTTTATTTGTATTCCTAATATCTGGCTTGTTCTCTAAAATTAGAAAACTATTTCCACCAGTAGTTACCGGTTCATTGATTACCATTATTGGATTTTCATTGGTTCCAGTGGCTTTTCAAGATTTGGGTGGTGGTGATGCTGCAGCCAAATCATTTGGAGATGCTAATAATTTAATTATTGGTTTCTCTACCATGGCTATTATTATTTTAATTAATATTTTTGGAAAAGGATTTTTAAAGTCTATTTCAGTATTAATTGGAATGGCTTGTGGAACAATTATCGCATCTATGATGGGTATGATTTCATTTGCATCAGTTGCGCAAGCCAGTTGGTTACATTTCCCAGAACCTTTCTACTTTGGGGTTCCTAAGTTTGACTGGTCTGCAATTATAACTATGATTCTAGTTTCATTAACCACTATGGTGGAATCAACAGGTGTATTCTTGGCATTAAGTGATATTACTGGCCGTAAAATTTCCAGTAAAGATCTAGCTAGAGGGTATCGTTCAGAAGGTATTGCTGCCATGTTAGGTGGAATTTTTAATACTTTCCCATACTCTACTTTCTCTGAAAATGTTGGAGTTGTACAACTATCTGGTATCAAAACTAAGCGTCCAATCTACTATGCTGGTTTCTTCTTACTATTATTAGGATTATTACCAAAAGTTGGTGCATTCGCTACGGTAATTCCAAGTCCCGTATTAGGTGGAGCCATGGTAGTTATGTTTGGAATGGTTGGAGTTCAAGGAATTAGAATTTTACAACAAGTAAACTTTAACGAAAACAGCAACCTATTAATTGTAGCGGTATCAATTGGTTTTGGAATTGGAGTTACAGTTTATCCTGGTATTTTCAATGCTTTACCACAAGCTGCTCAAATTATTCTTAATAACGGAATTGTGGTTGGTGGTTTCTTAGCTGTCGTTATGAATTTAGCTTTCCAAATGCTAAATAAAAAAGATTAATTAAAAGCCTATTCTTTTAAAAGAATGGGCTTTTTTTAATCAAATTTTTTTTAATTTAAATTCATTTGAACTAAAATTATATTTGAGGTGTTTTTATATGAATAAAAAATTAGAACGTAAGTCACGTGAAGATATCATTATCGATATGAATGATTTTCTAATTACTTATGGTACCTCGATTTTAGGCGATGAAAACAAAGACATCGCTAAACGAGTATACGAAGCAGGAAAAGATAATTTAGAAAATCTGGATAAATTATTTAAGGATAATGGATTTGGACGTAAAGAAAAATGCTATGATATAGGTGAGGGATACATATCTGATCTATATCATGAAGATCCCGAAAATATTAGTACTGAATCTGATAAATTAGCTAAAGAAGCTATGATATATTTAGGAAATAACATTGAAAAATTTGACCACTGGAAAGCAGAATAAAACTGACCTCCAATGGCCATTTTTATTTTAGACGTCAAAGGAGATTTTTAAATTGATTATGATAATTGGTGAGTTAGTTGGTACATATTTAATGCTAGGTCTAGGTTTAGTTAGTAGTATTTTCATTAATTATAATTTATATCCTAAACCACAGAATCGTTTATTGACTGGTGCATACTGGGGATTAAGTATTTTTATAGCTTCAATTATTAGTACAGCAATCTTTGGTACTGCTAACTTCAACCCTATTTTTTCATTCTTACAGGCTTTTAATCATCAAATATCATGGTTAACTATGTTAGGCGAAGTACTTACTCAAATTTTAGGTGCTTGGTTAGCATCAGCAACTGTTCAAAAACTTTGGTCTAAATATTTAAATACCATGCCGGTCAATCTTAACTTTTTTGCAACAGTCCCCCGTCATCTGAATAAGTGGCTAAATAATTTCACTTGGGAAGCTATTGGAACTTTTACAATCGTAATTAATTCTCAAATTATGGATGACGTTAGACTAGCTTGGTGGATTAAAACTATCTGGTCATCAATTCTTATTACGGCAGTAATTACTACTGTTGCACCAATTACTGGAGCAGCTTTAAATCCTACTCGAGACATAGTACCAAGACTATTTTTTACAAAAACTTATGATAAAAAAATGGCCCAGCGGGAATATTCAATCATTCCCATAGCTGGACCAATTGTTGGCGGTATTATTGGTTTAATTGTTGCTAGTTTCTTATAACTACTTCTCACACATCATAATTGCAAAGGCATTATTACCAGTATGGGTAGAAACGATTGCTGAAGTATACATCAACGGAATTTCTAAATTGGGAAAGACTTCTTGTAGCTCTTTTTGCATAGTTTTAGGCCATTCATCACTTCCAGTATAACTAATTCCAATAAATGATAAATCTTTATTTTTTATGTCTTCTAACTCACTAGCAAACCATTTGGTAAAGGTTTTTTTACCACGACCTTTTACTTGAAGAACAAGTTCGGTTTCTTGTAATTGGAATAAAACATGCAAATTCATTAATTTAGAAACTAAACCTTTAGCTCTACCAATACGGCCACCTTTTACTAAATTGTCTAAAGTGCTGGCTCCAATAAACAATTTACTTTTATTAACCATATCTTTTATAGCACTAACAATTTTTGAAACATCATCTTCACCAGCTTGCACCATCTTAGCTGCTTCTAAGACAATGTGACCCAAGTTTTGATCAATGAAATGACTGTTAACCACGGTAACTTTACCATCGGCAATCTCTGCCGCTTGGCTAGCTGAATTTACAGTTCCACTTAATAAATCAGTCATATGAATTGAAAGAATTTCACTACCATCATTAGTTAAATTATTATAAAAATCAACAAAATCACCGATTGATGGTTGACTAGTAATTGGAAAAGGATCTTTAGGATTATTTTCAATTTGATCAATTAATGTCTGTCCATTAATGTCAATTCCATCTTTATAAGATTTTTCACCTACATTAATGTTTAATGGAATTACATTAATGTTAAATTCATCTTGTTTTTCTTTGGATAACAAAGCAGTCGAATCAGTAACTATTTTAATCATACGTAATAGTCCCCCGTTATTTATTTTCTAACTATATAATAAATGTATTAACAATATTTTTCATTGATTTTACACTAATTAAATATAAAATCACTCGTAAAGCCCCATGCAGCAATTAATAAAAGATAAAAAATAAATATACTAAAACAACATTATGTAACAGATAAACTTGAATTTTACAATCAAAAGATATATGATTATACAAAATTTAACTTTCTTAAGGATGTTTTATATTGGCTAGAAAAATAAGAATCACATTTATACTAATTACGAATATATTTGCCATCTCATTAATTTTAAATGATCTCTTTTCTTTAATTGATGAAAGTATTGATCCTATAAAGATTTTTAGAGTACTGTTTGTCTTCATAATAATTTTATTTATTGATTTTAAAACGGCCCAAGAAAATAATTACTAATAAAAAAGAAGCAATGAATTTGTACCGCCTTAAAAAAGTTAGACATAATATCTAATTTTTTAAGGCGGTTTTTTTATGTCAAAATATTCAACTAA